>JBDUDA010000007.1:0-31375 GCA_040003205.1 Acidobacteriaceae bacterium
CGGGATCAGTCCGAACTTCTTCAACACCAGTTCTGAACGCTGTAGTCTCTGCGCGTCCTTATCCTCGCGCATATTGTTTTCTAAGTAGGCTTCCACTTCTTCCCGGCTGGTTAAGCGACGCTTGACTTCATTTTTAACCGGAAGGCCAGTGTCTTTGCCGGCGAAGGCGATGATTTCGTCAACGTCGTGAAATAGCTGCTGTTCTTCTTGCGGAGATATTTTGTGTTCTGTCTGTGCCGGGGAGCTTTTTGGACTCTTCTGCTGAGAATGCTCTCCGGCCGCAGTCTGCGCGGTGGATGTTCCGCTGTAGACGGAGACTGCAAAAAGAATTCCCAGCAATACCAGAACCAGCCGACGTGCTGGCCTTCTTGACGCCCAAACGATGCTTCGAGAGGATTGCATTGGCTCTAGATATGGCTGGCTATCCACTCGCCCGCCTCTCGCGTGCCCAGAGTTCCGCCGACATCTTGTGTAGTCTTTTTCTGTAGGACGGATTCTTTTACAGCCATCTCAATCTTTGCCGCGTGAACGCCGAGCCCAAGGTAGTCCAGCATCATTGCCGCGCTCAGGATAGCGCCCAGCGGGTTGGCGATATTTTTACCCGCGATCGGTGGGGCGGAGCCGTGTACTGGCTCGAACATCGAAGTCTGGCCTGGATGAATGTTTCCGCTTGCCGCCATTCCCAATCCCCCCTGCAAACCGGCGGCGAGGTCCGTGATGATATCGCCAAATAGATTATTTGTAACGATGACGTCGAATTGCCGGGGATCGCGCACCATCTGCATGCAAAGGGCGTCCACGTACATGTGCTGCGCTGTGATCTGCGGATACTCTTCGGCTACTTTCTTGAACACGCGCTGCCAAAGCCCCCCGGCGTGGGTCATCGCGTTGGATTTGTCGCACATCAGAACCCGGCTGCGGTTGCTTCCATCCTGCTTCTTGCGCTGCCGGCAATATTCAAATGCGTAACGGACAATGCGCTCCACGCCTTTGCGGGTGTTGATGTCTTCCTGGGTCGCGATTTCATCGGCGGTGCCTTTTTTGAAGACTCCTCCAGCATCCGTGTAGATGCCTTCTGTATTCTCCCGAATAACAACAAAATCGATGTCTCTCGCTGTCACGTCTTTCAAAGGGCACAATGCGGCATCGAGTAAATACACGGGACGTACATTGGCGTAAAGATCCATCTGGAAACGCATGCCCAAGAGAATTTCTTTGGCGTGAATGTTGGTAGGCACGCGAGGATCGCCGAAGGCCCCGCAAAGAATTGCGTCGAAGTCGCGCGCCAACATCGCGAATCCATCAGCCGGAACCGAGACGCCGTCCGCGAGATAGCGGCTGGCGCCCCAATCGAACTTGATAAGCTCAACCTCTGCGCCCGTTGCCATCAGGACGTTCACGGCTTGCGGGATGACTTCGCGGCCGATGCCGTCCCCCGGGATGATTGCAATGCGTTTTGCGTGCGTCACGTTTGAAAAAGGTACCACAGCCGGTGTCTCAGCCATCGCCCGATGTGCTCAATGCTTAGCTATAATCAAGTGTGTGAGATATGACTGACCCTGCATTGAGTGAAACTCTAACTTCAGCCGCTTTACACCCTGCTGATTCTATAGGTGGTGAGATCGCCGCAGATTTCGGAGACGTTCGCGGCGAGTTCAATTCCCTGCTTTCTGGTTGCGGAATCTGGAACCTGAGTTGGCGCGCGAAGTTGGAACTGACAGGCGCTGATCGTACCCGCTGGCTCAACGGAATGGTCACAAACAATGTCAGGGACTTACCCTCCGGCAGAGGCGTTTATGCTTTTCTCTTGAATCCACAAGGGCGAATCCAGGGCGATCTCTACGTTTATAACGCAGGCGATTCTTTACTCTTGGATACTGATCGCTCGCAGGTGGAAAAGCTTCTAGCGTTCTTCGACCACTACATCATCATGGACGAAGTGGAGGTGAAAAATCGCACTGAGTCTCTCACGGCAATTGGAATTGCCGGACCTCGAGCACAAACAGTACTTCAAGCTGCCGGCTTGGATGTCGTCGAGATCACTCCAATGCAGTTTGCGAGCGTTCCCTGGGCGGGTAAGTCTGTAACGCTGGTGAGCAGTGACCGAGGTAATTCCACTCTCGAGTCCTACGAATTGTGGGTCTCCCCCGATGACGTCCCAGGACTTCGGAGGTCACTGCTGAAAGCCGGCGCTTCTCCCGTGGGAAGCTCAGCCTGCGATCTTCTGAATATTGCATCGGGTATCCCGCGGTATGGAATTGATATTCGAGAAAAAGATTTGCCGCAGGAAACCGGGCAAGAGCGCGCCTTGAACTTCAGTAAAGGGTGCTACGTTGGGCAGGAAATTGTCGAGCGCATCCGGTCGCGCGGCGCCGTACACCGCCAGTTCACTGGATTTGAAGTGACTGGTCCGCTGCCCAGCGCAGGCACCAAGATTCAGGTTGAAGGCAAAGATGTCGGTGAAATTACCAGCTCCGCGGTTTTGCCGGTTGCAGATCGTGACATGCCGGTTGCGCTCGGCTATCTGCGGCGTGAGTTCGCGAATCCTGCAAAACTACTTCAAGCTGGACAGTCGAAGTTGACAGTTGCGGCTTTACCATTTGCCGACATTCTTAAGTAACGTTCTAAAATCGAAGGGGAACTATGTCAGAGAAAAAGCAGGAAAGCTTTACCGTAACCGATCGCCGTTTATTCACCAGCGAAGGAGAAGTTCGCAAGGAAGCCTCAGAGGAACAGATTTCTACGGCGACACCGCCTCCCCAGAACGCGCGGACCCAGGAAAGCAATGCTTCGGCCCCGTCTGCCCCCGTCGAGGCGTCAGGGTCAGAGCGTGCTGAGAGCACGCACCCAGTTGCAGATTCAGACGTCCCGCCCCCTCCCACAGCGAAAGAACAGCAGGAACAGGCAGAGGCTTACCGCGAGTCTTCCAAAGACATGGACCGTCGCGTGGAGCTCAGTGGCAGGTCAGCGGCCGAATTGGAAATGACCTTCGAACGATTCATGGCGTCGCTCTACATGTCGGCGATGTTACAACTCGGCCTAATGCAGGAAGAGGGCGGACAACCCAGGCTTGATATCATCGGCGCGCGTCAGACGGTTGACACACTCAGCCTGTTGGCGGAAAAAACCAAGGGGAACTTGACCTCCGCGGAAGAGACTTTCCTTCAGAACTGCCTGTATGAGCTCCGTATGGCGTATGTGGAGGTTACGAACGCAATCTCCCGTCCGCCGAAAAATTCCGTGGCAGTCCCCGGAGCACCTGCGCCCGGCACGATCATAAGATGAAGGCTACCCTTACCGTGCTGGGGAGTGGCACATCCATGGGCGTGCCAACCATTGGATGCGAATGCGCGGTTTGCCATTCCCGTGATCCCAAAGATCGTCGCACTCGTCCTTCGGTGCTGGTCGAGTACGCTGGGCGAGCGGTGATCATCGATACGACGCCGGACTTTCGTGAGCAGGCAATCCGAGAAAATATTCGCGCGCTAGACGCCGTGGTCTACACCCACGCGCACGCCGATCACATACTTGGAATTGACGACCTGCGTCCGCTGAGCTTTCTGCATCGTCCCAACAAGCTTCCCCTGTACGCGCGTATCCAAGACGCGGACTTCATACGCTCGATGTTCCGCTATGTTTTCGACGCGAAGTATAAGTTCGGCGGGCTGCCTCAGGTGGAACTCAAGATAATCACCGGTCCGATCGATCTCTTCGGAGTTCAGTTCGAACCCATCACGGTAATTCACGGCGAGACTGAGATTTTTGGGTTCCGCTTCGGCTCAGCGGCCTATCTCACTGACCACAGCATGATTCCCGAGGCATCGCTGGAGCGGCTTCAGGACCTCGATATCTTGTTTCTCGATGCCTTGAGATACAAGCCTCATCCGACGCATTCAACGGTCGAGAATTCTCTACGGATTGTGGAACGGGTACGGCCGCGGCGGGCTTTTTTCACGCATATTTGTCACGATTTGCCGCACGAGGAAACCAACGCGACTCTGCCGGCGAATGTGCGCTTGTCCTATGACGGAATGAAGTTGGAGTTCGAGATTTAAGCGTTACTAACACGTCACAGACCCATGCAGGTTTTTCATAAACTCGAAGACCTCCCTCGCGACTATGAACGCACGGTGGTTAGCGTCGGGAACTTTGACGGCGTGCATCGTGCCCACACCGGACTGTTGGAAGGAATTGTGCGCCGTGCCGAAGAGTCCAAGGCCAAGGCTGTGGCAGTTTGTTTCGAACCACACCCGACGCGAATTCTTCGTCCGGAAAAAGAATTGAAATTGATTACTCCGCAAGCGAAAAAGCTCAGCCTGCTGGAAGAAACGGGAGTGGATGCGGTGCTCCTGCTTCCCTTCACGCGCGACCTTTCATCCATGCGACCGCGTGCCTTCGCCGAATCAATATTGCAGAACGGGCTGCATGCTTGCGCAGTCCATGAAGGCTACAACTTTCGCTTCGGGCACAGAGCTGAAGGAGACGCAGCCATGCTCGCCCACCTCGGACGCGAAATGAATTTTCGTGTAGAAGTCCATCCCGAGATGGTGTTGCGTGGGCAAACAGTTTCCAGCACACAGGTACGACATCTCATCAGTGATGGGAAGGTGAGCCGGGCGCGCTACTTGCTGGGGCGTCCATTCAGCGTTACCTCGACTCCCAACCCCGGACGAGGCTTGGGATCGAAGTACACCGTTCCTACAATCAATCTTGGTGACTACAAAGAATTGGTTCCAGCGAATGGCGTCTACATCACCAGAACTCGGGTGGGAGAAGATTGTTTTGATTCCGTCACCAACGTGGGCAATCGGCCGACGTTAGCTGAACATTCATTCGCGATCGAGACTCACCTGCTGAAGTTTCATCCCATCGAACTCTCGCCGGAAACCGAAGTAGAAATTTACTTTTTCCAACGGCTTCGAGACGAAATCAAATTTCCATCCGTCGAAGCCCTTCGCGAACAAATCAATAAAGACGTTGCCAGGGCTCAGCGCTTCTTCCGGCTAGTAGAGTAGCGCGCGACGATTAATCCACCGGAGCACAGACCACCAGGCTCTTGTCTTCATTGGCTCTGGGAAGCTGCGCTACGATGATAGCGGCCAACACCATCCCCATTCCCAAAACCTGCGTGGATCGCAACAACTCCCCCAGCACCAGAGCCGCGATGAGAATGGAGAAAACGGGCTCCAGGCAACTCACCACGATGGCGCGTGTCGGATCCAGATGTTGTAGCCCGGCAAAATAAAACGCGAAAGGCACCAGGGTGGAGAGCATCGAGAACACTGCGAGAAAAATCCACTGCGCGCCGGAATAATGCGCGGCCACTACTTTCCAGGGAGGATTAATCACCATCCAAAACAGTCCGGCGAACATCGCGGTGTAGAGCAGTACTGTCCAGCGATCGTAAGCCGCCAGCACTTTGTGCCCAGCCACATTGTAGAACGCGAACGCGAGCGCCGCCGTAAGGGCAGCCGCAACCCCCACGGGATTCAATCGCAAACCGTCAGCGTTGAAAATTCCGATCACCAGCGCAATTCCGCTTAGCGCCAGCACAACGGCCCCCACACGCGCGAGCGTTGGTCTTTGTATCCCGCGTACGACCATATACAACAGCACCCAGATGGGCGCGGTATATTGCACGATGATCGCAGTCGCCACACTGGTACGCTGAATTGCCAGATAGTAAAAGTAATTGGAAGCCGCGACCCCGACCACGCCCAACAGCAGCAATCTTACGAGTGCTGCGGTTGGGACTCGCAATTCCCGCCATCCGCGGCGAAGCGCAAGCACGGTCAATAGCACCAGAAAAGATATCGTGGTGCGGCTTTGGGAAAGGATCAGCGGATCAATCGCGCCTAGGGCCTTTCCGGACGGCAACAATCGTCCAGTGAAAGCGGCGCGTCCGAGAGTTGCGGATATGCCCCAGAACAGGGCAGCACCTGCAATGTATAGATATCCGCGCAGGGGGTGGGTGGGATTCGGCAACGGAAGCAGCCCTACTTATTTCCGTATTCGATTGTGAAGCTGATTTTTGCACTCTTCTGGAGCATGGCAGCCACGGAGCAGTATTTATCTTCGGACAATCGCACGGCATCCTCCATGGATTTGTGAGAAACGTCACCACCGACTTTATAGACGAGACGGATCGCGGTGTAGACCGTCGGTGGATCGGTGGCCCGTTCCGCTTCAGCGCGTACTTCCAGATTCGTGAACGGTTCGCGCTTTTTTCGCAGAATACTGGCAACATCGTACCCGGTGCATGCACACAGTCCAATCAGCACCAACTCCATCGGACTGTTCCCGGTCTTTCGCTCGCCATCGACAATTAGCGGATATCCGCTGCCAGCTTCGCCATTGAAGCGCAACTCATCAATCCATACGGCTTTCGCTTCTACCATTATCTCCTCGTAATTCCGCAACCACGCTACCGCCGGTTATCTGTTGTGGGCTCAGGATGGATCAGCACTCGAAACAGTTCTGGCGCTTCTTGTTTAAAGCGAATTTCCAGCTCCGTGGAAACATCATGCACACGCGCGAGCGGCGCATCGTCTGCCATGGTGCAGTGGCACGAGACATACAGACGACCTCTCACACGCTTGATCTCGACATCGTGCATATCGGCAATTTCCGGAAATTGAGCGGCAATCACTTTCAATCGTCTCTCGAGGTCGGCATCCCGAACAATCTCATCGCCGGCTTCGATGGTGGCGGGCTCGCTCTCGATGTGAGTGAGAATGGAAGCGATTTCCGGAACGTCGCTTCGGATTTCCGCTTCCAGCAGCGTGACTTGATCGTGTGCATCTTTCAATTGAAGCCGTTCGTCAAGCTCCAGATGTTGTTCGACGTGCAGGCTGCCATGGAGGTCCTGCACGCTTACGTCATGAACGTTGAGGTTGTGGCGGGTGGCTACCGCTCGCACGCGATCAAAAATATTCTCTTCCTGGCCTTCGCGGGGAATTGATCGCACCACCACGTCGGCGTTCGGTAAAACATTTTGCACGGCGCGCGTGACCTCTCCAGCAACTTGCTCGGATCGTTGGAAAGTAACGCTGCGCGCCAGTCCGATGGAAAGGTCAGCAAAATAGCGGTTGCCGGCACGCCGGATGCGCACCCGGTCGATCTCAAGCAGTCCATCCACTTTCCCAACCGCCGAAATAATTCTGTTACGGACTCCGGTGGGGGCAGCGTCGAGGAGCGCGTCAATGGTTCTACGCGCCAACCGCCAACTTACCGAGATTATTAATCCGGCGACGAAGACGGCAGCAACCGGATCCGCGTCCCGCATCCATGCAACGCCGGCTTTGCGCCCAGCAAGAACCAGCAGCAAGCCCAGAATCACGACTCCGCTAGACCATATGTCGGTGGAAAAATGTAGCGCGTCTGCTTCCAGCGCCTGGCTATCGTATTTCGCGGCGATTCTATTCAGAGAACGAGAGCGCCAGAAATCAACCGCCATCGAAAAAATCATAACCAGAAAAGCTGCCAGGGTCGGCTCGATCTCCACGTGATGAACAAAAAGCCTTTGGACCGCTTCATAGGCTATCCAAACACACGTGAGCAGAAGAAGCCCGGTCTCGATAAAGGCGGAAAAATTCTCGAACTTGCCGTGGCCGTATTGATGATCCGCGTCCGCGGGCTTGTCGGAAACGCGTATGGAGACGAATGTGATGATTGCAGCCACAAGGTCGAGACCCGAGTGCGCCGCTTCTGACAGAATGCCCAGGCTGCCGCTACTGATCCCAACAATAATTTTAAGAATCGTAATCGCCAGCGAGGCGAGAACAGAGCCCCCAGCCACGGCGCGCTTCTCCGCCCGCATTGAGTCCGGCGAATAAACTGCGGGTGCGCTCGACATGAAAGCATTATCTCCTCCCTCATGCACTTCGCCAAGCTGCGTCAGCCCGCCCGGCTCGAAAATCAGAAGGACCACCTTAAACCAGCGCCTCACCCCCTGTGCTAGGATTTCTAGTTACTCCCAAATCTTTCTGGAGGCTGTATTAATGAAGTTTCGATTCGGATTAATCTCTCTACTCTTGCTGGCTTGTGCATGGGCGCAAACATCTGCCCCGGCTCCAACGCCCCAGGAGAATCGGCCATCAATGAAGTCGCCATCGGAAGCCGGACCTGCGCAGCAACCCCCGAGCGATGCAAAAGCCAGCAGCGTTCCGGCGGACGCGGCCGTGATTACGCTGGATGGTGTCTGTGACAACCCTCCGGCTGAGAAAAGCGCATCGTCGAATTGCAAAACGGTGGTGACGCGCGCCGAATTTGAAGATCTGATCAATGCGGCGGCTCCTAACATTCCGCCCACTGCCCGTCGCCAGCTCGCCACACGCTATGCCATGGGTCTGGCCATGGCCCAGCAAGCCCACGCCATGGGAGTCGACAAAGGTCCCAAATTTGACGAGATGCTGAAGCTTGCACGCATGCAAGTCGCGGCCCAGCAGCTAAGCCAGGCCTTACAGGATAAAGCTGCTCAGATGTCCGACAAAGATATCGAAGACTATTACAAGGCCAACCCGGACGCATATCAGCAAGTCAGCCTTCAGCGGCTTTTCATTCCTTTATCTAAACAGGCTTCTGCCTCGAAAGTTAAATTATCCCAAGCGCAGACAGCTAGCAGGAAGACAGCGGGCGATGCGGCTATGAAGGCCGAGGCAGAAGCGTTGCACAAACGCGCAGCCGCGGGGGAAGATTTCTCCAAGTTACAGGCTGAGGCATTCGTAGCCGCTGGGTATAAGACAACTCCTCCCTCTACCGAGCCAGAAAAAGTTCGTCGCAGTGCTTTACCGCCCACTCAACTGTCCATTATGGATTTGAAACCGGGCGAAGTTTCGCAGGTTATGAGCGACGCTTCCGGTTACACAATTTATAAGCTGAAGGAAAAGGAAACGCTGCCTGTGGAAGGCGTCCGAGAAGAAATTCGAGCGACCTTGAAAACCCAGCGACTTCAGCAATCCATGCAGGCGTTGCAACAAACTGCCACTCCTACTTTAAACGACGAGTATTTTGGGCCCGCAACTGCCGCAGGGCCACAGAGCCGGCCTGGCGCTGGAATGCAACCCGCTCCTCCCGCACGTCAGACGCTGCCATCTCCTAAGTGAACGAGAACGATAAAGACGATAGAGCCGCAGTCGTGGTCACCGGAATCTCCGGAGACCTGGGACTGCGGCTGCTTCCCCTGCTATCGAATTACCACGTAATCGGCGTCGACCTCCATCAGCCCAATACCCAACTACCCCTGGAATTCGTCCAAATGGATTTAGGCCGGGAAGAATCGTGCCGCGAGCTTTATCTTTTACTCCGCGAAGCGCGCGCCGTGGCGGTAATCCATCTCGCGTTTGTGGTGGATCCGGTGCGAGCCGCAATTCTTGATCTTGATCGCATGTGGCAGATCAATGTGGCAGGCACCGCTCGAGTGATGGAAGCAATCACCGAGGCAAATCGCAACGAAACCATTGTGGAGAAGTTTATTTTTCTCAGCAGCGCTTCCGCTTACGGATCTGATCTGGCCGAGCCGGTGAGCGAAGACTTCCCTCTCGGCGGACATAGTTTGCCATATGCTCTCCAAAAAATTGAAGCGGATAAAGTTGTGCAGCTTCGGGCGCCGTCGCTGCGGGGATGCAGCGCCTACATGCTTCGCCCGCACATTTTTGCGGGAGCAAGCATGAAGAATTATTTCATCGGAGTTTTTCGCGGCACTCCAAACGGAAACGGTCAGTGGGCGCACAAACTGGAACAACAGGGCAAGAGGCTTCCCTGCGTGCTTCCATACGGGCAAAAGTATCTTGAACATCGCCTTCAGTTTGTCCACGTGGATGACGTCGCCCGCCTGATCGTGCATATCATCCTAAGGACCGATCCGGAATCGCAGCGCCTGACGCTACTGAATGTTGCGGGACGCGGAGACGCGTTAACCGTTGCCCGCTGCGTGGAAGTCGCGAACGCAAAACTACATAGGGTCCCCGGAAAATGGGCATTGCGACTTATTCTGATGTTTATGCGGAAGTCGGGGATTTCGGCAATTCCACCTGAGGCTCTCCCCTATATGACCGGACAATTCCTCGTGAACACGGCCCGATTGCAGACTTTTCTAGGAGCGGCTTATGAAGACGTTATTCGTTTCACTGTAGCCGACGCTTTCGCGGATTGCTTTCAACCTAGCCCCACGTCCACTCCGCGGACCGAAACTGACCAACAGTAAGCCGCGAAGGCTAAGCTACTTCTTCCCGCGATACAATCCCGCGATTCCAAATGTGTAAGGCGTCCAGGACACTTCCCTAAAGCCGGCGCTGCGCATTCGCTGCAACATTTCTTTCGGGGGCGGAAAGCGCTGCACGGACGCGGGCAGATAAGAATATGGCCCCTTGACGCCCGAGACCAGCGTTCCGATCACTGGCAGCACATGCTTAAAATAGACGCGGTAGAGTCCTCCGACGACGCCGCCAGGTTCGCCAAAATCGAGGATTCCGAACTCGCCCCCCGGCCGCAACGCGCGATGAATTTCTCGCAGGCCAGCATCGTAGTCAGATAAATTACGGAATCCGAACGCGGATGTAATTAGGTCGAAGCTGCTTTCTGCAAACGGAAGTTGCAGCGCGTCAGCTTCGACCCAGCCTAAGGCGGAGCCGCGGGATTTCGTACCCGCCAGTTGCAACATGGCGTGAGAGAAATCGGCACCCAGTATTTCGGCTGAGGACTTTTCGGCTTTTCGGCGCAAAGCAAAAGTCATGTCGCCCGTGCCACAGCACAGATCAAGGATTCGCGCATGCGGTCGCGCAAGAATGTGAGCAAACTGGCGCGCGGTCCGGTTCCACCAGAGCCGGTCCACATTCATCGAGAGCACGTGGTTCAACAGATCGTAGCGGGGCGCTATCGCGGTGAACATTTCCCTGATAGCGCGAGCGGAGGTTTGGGGATCTTCCGACCCTTCGGGCGCCGCGCCGATTACTGCTTCAGACAGATCTCTTGTTGGCATTCGAAATCTTGCGCAGATCACAATCTCGGGGTGAGCATGTTGCCATTAGTTTTCCGTGGACATGGCGCGCAGAACGTCCAAGGCTTCTATGATGAATCTTTCGGGTACATCTTTCACAACTTCAACTTTGCCGATGTCTCTTGGAAGAACAAAGTGGACCACTCCATAGCTGGTTTTCTTGTCGGTTTGCAGCAGCCGAAGTATGTCGCGGCTGCGAACGTTCACCTTGGGCAGCGTTCCCAGCCCCAGTACGGCGGCGGCAATCTGATCGGCAGTCTCCCGCGGCAGAAATTTCAGCAAAGCGGCAATACGGCTAGCGGCGATCATCCCCCATGCCACTGCCTCGCCGTGCAGGAAATGGCGGTACTCGGTTGCGGATTCAAGAGCATGACCGACTGTATGTCCGAAGTTTAAAAAGCGCCGCACGTTTAATTCACGTTCATCCTCCGACACTAACCCGGCCTTCAACTTTACCGACTCGGCTATCACCCATTCCAGTTTCGCAGGGTCGTTCCGTAATTCCTTCAAGCTAATCCGCTGCAACAAGCGGAACAGCTCTGGATTTCCAATCACTCCACACTTCAGTGACTCGTAAAGCCCAGCCTGAAATTCGCGGTCCGGTAAGGTGGCCAGAACTCCGGGATCGATCCAAACTGCGCGTGGCTGGTTGAAGGTTCCCACCAGATTCTTCCCCGTACGCAAGTTAACACCGGTTTTTCCGCCGATAGAAGCATCCACCTGAGCGAGCACGGTTGTAGGAATCTGCACGAAGTCCACACCGCGCATATAAAGTGAAGCTACAAGTCCAGCTATATCGCCTACCACCCCGCCGCCGAATGCAAGAATCACGGCATTACGATCTGCGCCCGCACGCGTAAGCTTTTCCGCTAATTCTTCCACGGTGGCAAGTTTTTTATAGCGCTCGCCATCCGGCATTTCCACAAACTTCAAAGGCAAGCCGGCAGCGGCAAACGAATCGCTCAACCTTTTGCCCCAGCGGCGGCGCACGGGCGGTGTAGTGATAGCAAAGGGGGGCCGCGTCTGCCCGTAAAGACCAACGAATCGTGCTCCCGCCTGCCGCAACAGCCCGTGCTGGATAACGGCTTCGTAGGGACGCGGGTCCACCTGCACCGTCACTGCGGCAGGAGGCTGCACAAGAGGGGAAGGCATGAGCCTCCATCATAACGTAGAGATAATCGATCAGCTGAATTTCAGGGAGTTACTACGACACTTCCGGTTGAGGGTGGAATTGCGAGGCAATCATCGAAGTCGCGAGTATTGCCCCTACTGTTGCCAGCGCCCACACGGTGGGCACTTCGTAGTATTTTGCCACTAACATTTTGCCGCCAATAAATATCAGCACCATCGCCAATCCGTAGTGCAGATAACGAAAGCGATCGAGCATTCCCGCCAGGGCAAAATACATTGCACGTAATCCCAGCATGGCGAAAACATTAGACGAGTACACTACGAAAGTATTCAAAGTAATTGCCAGGACCGCAGGAATGGAATCCACCGCAAAAAGCAGGTCCGTTGTTTCAACTACTAGTAAAACCAAAAAAAGTGGCGTCAGCATAAATTTTGGACGCCGCACATAAAAATTGTTGCCATGGTAATCGTCGCTGACGGGAAATATTTTACGAAAGAGTCTGAGCAGAGGATTCTTTTCCAGATCGATGGAGAGGTGCTGGTTGCTGAAGAGCCTCACGCCGCTGACGACAAGTAAGGCGCCAAAGACATAGGTGATCCAGTGAAATCTGTGGATTAACCCTACTCCCAGGACTATGAAGAGCCCGCGCAAAACCAGGGCGCCCAGAATTCCCCAGAACAGTACCTTGTGCTGGTGAGCGCCAAACACTTTGAAGTATTTGAAGATAAGGATAAAGACGAAAAGATTGTCCACACTGAGAGAGAGTTCGATCACGTATCCGGTGACAAACTCCAGCGTGGTCTTCTGCCCTTGCCAGAAATACAGCAGGACGGCGAATGCAATCGCCATACCGATCCACACTGCGCTCCATGCGAATGCCTCGCCGACTTTTGCTTGAGCGCCCCGCTTCCGAAAAATAACGAGGTCTACCGCCAGCATGGTCAGCACGAATAAATTGAAACAAACCCACAGTGTTAGCCGGCTCAATCTTTTCCTTTAGAGATGTGAGTAGTCGCGGGCGACCGCAGACATGGAAAGAATAACGTTAAAACCCGTAGTCGCGAAAAATACTGGAGCGGTAAATGGAGATCAGTCGCGCGGCTCCACTATTTGCGCTTATCGAGCTGGCTAGCCGTTTGCAGAATTACGTTGCCTACAATCTCCAGACTCTTGGGGCTTAGCTTATCCACTGTATCTTCGGGGGTGTGCCAGAAAACATTATTGTAGCCATAATCAAGGTCAATCAGGTCAGCGCACGGGACGCCGAGTTTCATGAAGGGCAAATGGTCGTCATTGATTGCGTCTTTACGTCCAAAAAAATGTGACTGATAGCCACGACTCGTGGCCGCCTCATAAACCAGATCCTCAAGCCAGGGAGTGGAGTTCATGTCGCGCTCAATGTTCAGGTCAGCGTCCCCGATCATGTCCGCAAGCAGGAAGGCCTTCATCTTTTTTATGGTTCCGTCGTTCGACCATTTCTCGGCCAAATGTCGTATTCCGTACAAGCTGTCGGCTTCCGACCAATGTTGCACGGCTTCCTCGGCATCGTCCCAGACCAGCCAGATGCTGTAACCTTCGCGCTTTTTCCCTCGCAACTGATTTGCGATTTCAAGTAAAAGGGCGCTCGAGGATGCTCCGTCGTTCGCACCTACAAACGTCGTATTGCGTAATGGGTAATTCGTGTCGTAGTGGCTGGCGATCACGATGATGCCATCGCGTTTACCGGGAAACTTGGCCACCAGGTTGTGTACTGGGAACTTCCCTTCGGGCGTATCCGCGGTGAACACATCGTCTTCCACTTCGATGCCCTTCAATCGGGATGCAAGATAGGCTTCGACTTTTTTGTGATTGGCGCTCCCGATTGGGCGCGGGCCGAAAGCAACAATATCCTTCACGTATTGCATCGCTCGCGCCGAATCGATCGACGGCGACGGCATGCCGATGTTCTCGGGTAGCGCCTTGTCTTCGGCGGCAGCAGGGGACGAAGAGGCCGGACTGAACGCTTCGGGAGATTTCTGCGCGCAGGCAGAAAGACTCAGCAGGAAACATAGGCAGATGCCAAAGAAATATCTGTCGGGACGTGAGAGTTTGAATATCTTCATTGGAAATCGCAGAAATACTTTCTGTAGCGACGCCGCAATACTATTTTGATTTGCGGGAGAGCCGCGCTTTCCGCTGTTTGGGATGCACCATCCAGGCGATACCGATACTGAACAAGTAGAGCCCTATCATGGGGGCCGCAAAGATGCACATGTTCAAAATATCGGCGGTCGGCGTGATAATGGCGGCGATGATGAAAATGACGAGCACCGAGTAACGAATGTTTCGCCACATCCAGCCCGCGCTCACTACCCCCATCAGCGCAAGAAAGAACACCAGGATGGGCATCTCGAAAACTACGCCCAGTCCCAGGATGACAGTCATGAACAGGCTGGTGTATTCGCCGATCGTGATCATGGGCTGAAATTGCTTGCCATATCCGATCAGGAAGTCGAGCGCCGCGGGATACACCAGGCGGTAGCCAAAATACCCTCCCGCTTAAAACAGACCAATCGTGGAAAACATGAACGGAAACACATAGCGCTTCTCGTTGCGATAGAGCCCGGGAGAAATAAAAAGCCAAACCTGATAGAGCACGAATGGCGAAGCCACAAAAATTCCCGCCAGCAATCCAATTTTCAGAAAGAGATTGAACGGCTCGGTTGGGTTCAAATAAACCAGCCGGTCGCCGGGAAGCCCATTGCGCCGGAGCGCTTCCATAATTGGACGCTGCATGAGGTCGAAAATCTTGCCTGCATAATTCCAGCAGCCAAAAAATCCGATCACGATGGCGAGGATGGAATAAAAAAGCCGCTTGCGCAGCTCCTCGAGATGTTCGAGGAATCCCATGGCGGGCATGGTTTCTTCTGTGGGTTCCGGCGATTGCAGATCGGCAGCGGCCTCAGACATGCGATGCCTTATCCGTCACTTCTTCACCGGCGATTTCGTGAACAGGTTCGTCAGCACTACTGAGATGGATGATTTCAGATTCGGAATGGTTAACGTCAGAGGTAGCCTCTGAAAAACTTCCAACTGGCGCCTCCAAAGCCGCAACCGCGACCGTTGGAGAAAGGGCTTCAAACGAAGCAGGCTCAGGCGAAAGCGGTAGCGTCGCTATTACGCCTTCCGGCGCCTCTATCGGCGGAAGTATCTGGCGATCTTTAAACTCCGCCTGTGATATTTCGGACTCGATCTGTGACCTGAATTCGTTGGACGCACGCCGGAACTCATTGAGCAATTTCCCAATCTGCCGCCCGATTTCGGGAAGCTTTTTGGGCCCGAAAACCAGCAAGGCCAACAGGAATAGAAAAATGGTTTCCGAGAAGCTCATCCCAAACATGATAACTGCCACAATGGACTCCGGCAATGCGCTTCAGCCGGCGCGGTCCGACGAGACGAAGAGCTGCGGACTTCTCATGGCTCCAAACGGGCAAGAAAGTGGCGATTCTGGGATGCTTTTTGGTAACTATTCGAGGGTCAGAGCCGTCTAAATAGAGCTGATTTCGCATGGTATACTTTCGAAAAAGAGGTTCTCCGGCCTTTTTCTAAGCCCGAACCGAAGGAAACTGATGATGGCTCGTGGTTCTCGTCGCTCCCTTTTCGTTGTGGTCTTTTTTTTGGCGATCTGCGGCTTTCTCGGTGTGCTTTTTGCGCAGAAGAATACTGCTACTTCGGGCGACAGCGAGTCCGACGTCCGCCAGAGCCTCCATCAATTTGCGGATGTGTACGACGTGATCGAGCAAAACTACGCCGAGCCCGTTAATCCTGATAAATCCATCTACAATGGCGCCATTCCAGGCATGCTTCATGTGCTGGATCCGCACTCGAATTTCTTCGATCCAAAGTCGTACGCGCTTCTGCGTGAAGACCAGCGTGGTAAGTATTACGGCGTGGGAATGACCGTCGGTCCCCGTAACAATAAAGTTATCGTCATCGCGCCCTTCGTTGGAACACCAGCCTATCGCGCCGGCATTCGTCCAGGTGACATCATTGTCGCGGTGGATGGCAAGCCTACAGACAACATGAGCACCGGCGACGTCGCCGACTTGCTGAAGGGACCGAAAGGCACCACCGTCCACATCACCATGTTGCGCGAGGGAGCCGATAAGCCCCTCGATTTCGCCGTCGTGCGCGACGAGATTCCCCGCTATAGCGTGGATTTGCATTTCCTCATCAAGCCCGGCGTCGGTTACATGCATGTGTCCGGATTTAACGAGACCACCGAACATGAAGTAGCCGAAGCGCTCGATCAGATGGGCGATTTGAAGGGACTGGTCCTCGATCTACGGCAGAATCCTGGTGGCTTGCTGAATGAAGGCGTTGGTGTGGCAGACAAGTTCCTGCGCAAAGGTCAACTTATCGTTTCGCACCACGGCCGCAATTCAGCCGAGAAGCGTTACACCGCAACTCATGGCAATGGCGGAAAAGAATATGCGCTGGTAGTTCTGGTAAATCGCGGTACAGCGTCGGCCGCTGAAATTGTCGCGGGCGCCATCCAGGACCATGATCGAGGCTTGATTGCGGGAGAAACTACTTTCGGCAAAGGCTTGGTGCAAACCGTCTATCCGCTCTCGGAGAATACCGGTCTTGCTCTCACGACCGCCAA
Source organism: Acidobacteriaceae bacterium (assembly GCA_040003205.1). Taxonomy (GTDB): domain Bacteria; phylum Acidobacteriota; class Terriglobia; order Terriglobales; family Acidobacteriaceae; genus JALYIM01. The sequence goes on from JBDUDA010000007.1 coordinate 16,774, forward strand.
GTATTACACCCCGAGTGGACGCCTGATTCAGCGCGACTATTCGAACGTCTCTCTCTACGATTACTATTTCAATCGTGAAAACGAAGAGAACAGCACCTCCAACAGCCGCGAAGTCAAATTGACTGACAGTGGACGCACGGTGTACGGAGGCGGCGGCATTACCCCAGATGTCAAAATCGAGCCGGTGAAGAGTAATCACTTTCAAGACACGATCTTGCAGCATTACACCTTCTTCAACTTCGCCAAGCATTATGTCGTAACTCATCATCCAACTAAGAGCTTTGAAGTGGATGACGCCTTGATGCAGGAATTTCACAAGTTTCTTGACGACGAAAAAGTTCCGTACACCGAGGCTGACCTGGTACAGAACAGCACCTGGGTGCGTTCCAACCTGAAGAGCGAGATTTTTGTGGACGCTTTCGGCCAGGAAGAAGGCCTGAAGATAAAGGCGGAAAGTGACCCTGAAGTTGTGAAGGCACTGGAGCTTATGTCGCAGGCGAAACAGTTAGCCGAAAATGCGCGGAAAGTCGTTGCTCAGCGCAGCAGTCCCAGCTCATTGAGCCGTTAACTTCCCCGTCATCGAGCAAGAAGGGTCCGATTTCCGATCGGGCCTTTTTTCTTTTCAGCGGCTTCTACAACTCTTATATTGATAGTCGCTGACAGCCGCAGCGCGCAAAGTCCGCGCAGTCTCTGGTTCAACAGAGAATCAGCAAGTGAGGCGATGGCAAAAGAATCTATCTGGATTGGGGTTGCCCTGCTCGCGGCCGTCGCTGGCTGGACCGACTGGAAATCCCGTCGAATCCCCAACTGGCTCACCGTGCCGGGACTATTGCTGGGGGTCGCTGCCAACTCCGCCGCCTACGGCTGGAGCGGCACCAGAGACTCTCTTCTGGGTGCCGCCCTCGGATTGATATTGTTGCTGCCGCCGGTGATGATTCGGGTTCTGGGAGCCGGGGACTGGAAGTTGGTGGGCGCGGTCGGAGCCTTCCTGGGACCGCACAATTTGATCGTGGTCTTACTGCTTTCAGTATTTGTGAATGGAATTATCGCGGCCGTTATGATCGTGCAAAAACATCGCGTAGCCCAGACGCTGTCAAATATAGGCCATATGCTCGGTAGCCTCCTGACTCTGAACCCTCCCGGGCCGGACCTCACCCTGGATAACCCGGACTCGGTAAAAGTGCCTTTTGGCGTAGCGGCTGCTATTGCCGTACTTGCCTATTCCGCGTATCACTTCTGGGGAGTATCTTGATACGTGTTGGACTTTCAGACCATGCCGGAGAATGAACAGCACTCGCGGCTTTGCCGTCTGGCGAAAGCTATAGCTGGCGATGCCGGCCAGGAAATCCTCGAGGCAGCGCTCATACTTCCCCTAGTCTTCATGTTGCTCCTTGGCATTTATTGGTTCGGTCGTGTTTTCAATATTTACTCGACGATTGATCATGCCGCGCGGGAAGGCGCGCGCGTGGCAACAACGTTTGCTTGCGCCACTTGCGGAAACGCTCAGACTTCCCCGACCTCAGTCGAAGCCGTCGTATTAAATTCTCTTCAGGCCTCAAATTTGGATCCCAATAAGATTTCGCCGCTCGTGCCGTCATCCCTGGCGTTCTGTTCGGGATTTACGCAAGCCACTGCCTGTAGCACTACTACTAAAAATGTCTATGTCTGTGAAAATGTCGTGCTCAACAACGCCGCCGGAAACAGTACCGCTGGCAGTTCTCCCGTGTGCGGAGCTTCGGTAAGCTTTCAATACCCTTTTCAGTTTTACTTTCCCTTCACGTCGTTAAATTTCCAGAGGGTATTGCTGAAAGCGGACGTACAGATGAAGAACGAGGACTGATGAATAAGCAGGCGCGATTCGGATGGGCGAGAAAATTCGGACTTCTGCAATCCTTCTTGAAAGATGCGGAAGCTTCGCAGATTCTCGAATTCGCCGTGGCCTTGCCCTTGCTGGCAGTCTTTATCGTCGGGATCTACGACTTTAGCGGGGCATTCAATTTGCGTCAGAAGTTGAGCAATGCCGCCCGCGAGGGCGCCCTCCTGGGATCCAGCCAGCCAGCCAGCGACATCAGCGCATTGGGCACGCCAACCTCAGTCCTCGCAATTCGGGATGAAGTAGATTCTTATCTTCAAGCATCTCAGGTGAACGATTGCGGACTGCAAAATCCCACGCCAACAGCGGCGGTGGCCACTTGGAGCGCCATCGGCAACTGCCCAAACTCTTCCACGCTGACGTTGACAATTGAGCGAGGTTACGCCATTACGCCGGCCGGCGGAACCACGAAAGTCCTTTGTACCCGCGTATCCATCAGCTATCCGTATCAGTGGAGATTTAATAGCATCATCCAGACGCTGGTGCCGGGAGCGTCTTACGGTAGCGTTCAGATTGCAACAAATTCTGTATTCCCGAACCTGAATTGAATCGTGCCGCGGAGGGTAGATTGACGCTGTAGTATCAGACAAAAGGCCAAACCATTGCGACCCAGTAAACACATATCGAGAACAGGATTTCGCGAGCGGGCACGCTCCCGCGAAGCCGGGCAAACTTTAATCCTGGTGGCGGTGTCTCTGATGAGTGTTGTGGCCATGGCAGCACTGGCTATTGATGTGGTCACGCTCTACACATTCCGCGCGGAGGCGCAGCGCTCCGCCGATGCAGCGGCCCTCGTGGGAGCTAAAGTTTTCGTCGACAGTGGATTCACATCCCGGCCATGCACGCCTCCTCTACCGGCTGCGATCAAGACCTTGATTACGCAGCAGGCGACCGCGATCGCGCGCCAAAATACAGTGGGGGGGGGCAGTCTGTCTCCTTTGCGGTTACGGTTACTTTTCCGAATGAAACAGCTCCAAACTGCTCGAATCCCCAAGTCGCCGTGGACGTATTGCGGACCAATTTGCCTATATATTTTGCGCGCATCTGGAGTCGCACCCTGCAATCGGTCAGGGCCACGGCCACCGCCGAGGCTTATAACCCGTCGAATGCGACGAGCGGTGGCGGCGGACCCAGTGTTCCCGTTGCGCCACGCTGCGTAAAGCCCTTGCTGCTGCCGAACTGTGATCCCAACTCTGCCAATACCAGCAGTCCGCCGTCGAACTGTCCGGGTGGTGGTGGGGGCGGGAATAGCGCGACCTTGGTGGACGCAGCCACGGGTGCAGTATCTAACCCGTCAGTGATTGGCTTCTCTCCGGTAACGCGACTCGCCGCAGGTTGTGCTGCGGGGGGCGGCTGCACTCCAACCACGCCCACTGCTTGGCAGTATTACCCGCTGACTCTGCCAGCCACGAATTCATGTCCGGGCTGTGCGGGTTCAGGCAGCGTTGGCTTTCAACATAATTTGGAGTGTTGCAACCCGACGCCGTTAGCGTGCGGGCAAACTCTCAATTTTGACTCGACGATTAACCCCAACGGCGGAGGTGGACCCGCGACCAGAGGCGGTCGCTGCATGATTCACCAGACAGGCGGAAATTCGGGCCAAGACAGCCTCGATACTTCATCGGTTCCGTTCGAATTCGTTGCTGGGAGTAGTAATCCACTTATTGGCGGTGGAGCACAGAACATACAGAGTGGAGATGATATCTCTACTAGCAATTCGGTTGTGACCGTTCCTATGTATGATGGAACCCCAGTTACCGGCGCTGTGAGGATCGTTGGCTTTTTGCAATTGTTTATAAGCCGCGTACACAACAGTGGCGGTATGGACGCAACCATTCTCAACGTCGTTGGATGTGGTGCCGCAACCGGTACGCCGGTAGTCGGATCGGGATCGCCAGTCCCGGTGAGATTGATTCATCTCTGAGTCCGTTCGCGCTAGAGACTCTGCTACTCCTGCGGTTGAAGATTTGGCTCCGCCTGAGGCGGGCCGACCTGTGGGGGGCCGCCTTGCTGAGGCTCGCCTTGTGGAGGCCCACCTGCCTCCGGAGGTAGTGGTGGCGGTTCGACAGGCGGAGCGCCGGCGCCATCCGGCTGAAGCTCAACGGTTGCAGGATCTGGTTCCGGCGCAATCTGTATCACCTCGGGCTCGGGATACTCCTGCACAGGCGCTGCCACAGGCACTGCCGAAGATGCGGCCGCTACCGGGTTCGCTGGCTCTCCAAACTTCGGGGTCAGGATTACGCTGCGCAGCTTGCCAGGATCACCTTCCGAACCCACCATCACAAAATTGAAATGCGAGCCGTTCAGGAGCGCAGACAACGTCTCACGCGCGGGCCCAGGTCCATAATCCGCCGTGACGTGTTCCAGTTCAGCCCCCGCGGGAATGGGAATATCCGCACCTGTCCTTTGCTGCACCTCAAACAGGACTTCCGCCAAGGTGGCGTTTCTCGCGTGAATAGTCAGCGAGCCTCCGAGGCCAGACTGCACGGCAAAACGGGGTGCAGGCTGCGGAACCGGACTTACAGATTTAGCGGTGCTGGCAGCCTTCATGTTTGCCGGCATGGGGCGTGGTTGCTTAACACTGGGAGCGAGGTCGGCGCTCGCTCCGAGTTTCACCAGCAGCATATTTCCTGAGGGCTGAAGCTCGTACTTCTGATGCGCCTTTAAATCCACAACGATCCGCAATACTGGTGGATTGGATTGGAATAATCCAACCCGCACCGATTTCACCTGAGCATTTCCGAAAGCAGCCTTGCGCAAGTCTCGACCGGCGGTCGCGTTGGGGAAATCAATCACCAGGCGGTCCGGCCCGCTCAGTCGCATAGTGCTCGGAGTCCTCGACTCGCTGAGTGCAATTCGCAGGTCCGTCTCTTTAGCGGTGTCGAACGAAACCCGCTGAATCACGGCGGGCGACTGACTTCCCTTTTCGGCGTGAGCCAACTGCGTCCAAGAGGCGGCAACGACCGCGCTCATAAGCAAATAGCGGATTGACGCCGGAAGTTGCATTTGGGTGAATTCAAAATCTTAGCAGGAAAGGAAGCCGGCAAAATGCACTTCGGTTCTAGCACTAAATACAAGTTCGCTCTAAAACATTATCGCTCAGCGGAGGGCAATGTTTGCTGCTACTCAGCATCTCTCAAAGCGCTTAAGAATTTCGGCCCTTGCGGTAGCGGAGATACATGGCAGCGATTCCGGTAGACATTAAAACCATGGTAGCGGGCTCCGGCACCGTTGCAGGTGGGCCGGGAGGTCCGGGCGTGCCGGGAGGACCTGGAGGGCAGGCGTTTTTCTTTGGCGCTTTGGTACCTTCCGCTTCGCCGGTAAACCCGAGGGTTACGAATCCGGCATTGTGACTTGGTTTCGGTTTCGCAGGTTCGCAAACTCCGCCGGCAGCTCCGCCGGGGAATGGCGGTGGAAAGGTGATCGGGAAATCATTACCTGCATAAGGTCCGTAGCCCCATCGTGAAGGGGGGTCTGCCGGATCGAACCATTCTGGCCGCCTATGCAGCAAAGCCGACTCAAATTTAACCGGAAAGGGAGCAACAAAGGCCGTCCCCCCGGCCATCACGGGACGGTCCAATTCCGCGGCCGCCGGCTCCTGAGCCGAAATTGCTCGTTGCGGGGCCGCTGAGACACGGTTAGCGCAGCGCATGCGGGCCATCATCTTTCCGTCGGTTAGTACTTTTTCGCCTTCACACAATTTAACCTGGCGTTTTGTCCAGAAAATTTTGTCTTTGCGGCGGTAAGAAAGGTAAACCAACCTCGGATGCTTCAAGCGCACTACCCTGGCGTTGCCAAAATCGAATCCAGCGTAGTGTAGAGCGACCAGCGGATCGTGTTTGCTCGCTTCGCGCAGTTCTCCCGGAGTTGAAACCCCTCCCGGCACAACGGAGTAAGGATAGACCGCGCGCGCTTCAGCCTGAGCTGTTTTAATGCCAGCCAGCAATGCCAGATTGCGGCTGGAATCGCCTTGGGTCCATTCAGGACTAGCGCCTGCCATAGCGCGGAGTGACGCCACATCAGAAAATGAGAAATAGATTTGACGCGCGACAGCAAATATCATCAGACAACAAATAGCGATCGCAAGCACAATCAAGCCGCGGCGAACCCCTCGTTTGCGTCGTGACCGATGCTTGCGTACGCGCCTCAACGGATAAGTCAAAATATCTTCCGTGGAATTGCGCTTTCAGCAAGTGTGGTATGCGGCGATGGATGGCTGCGACTCCGGACGACGCTCAGCATAAGGCAGAAACTCCCAAGCTTCTCTGCGCCGAAATGTTAGCAGAACTCCTGCCCGCCAAAACTGAAAAGCATGTAGATACTCTTGGTTCTCTCCTGCCCCGCTGAGAAATCGCCGCTTGTCCAGCTATTTTCACAACAAAGACCAGCATTTGAAAGGATTTGGGAACTTGAACAACTTTGGCCCGAAATGGGAGAGGGCTTGTATGACAGAGCGCCGCAAAGCACTCGCGGTCAACGGTCTTCAGTTGTTAACCCTCTTTACCCTAAAGCCCTACCTTCACGAGACGATGTATCTCATATTGGAGCACCGTCTATGCCATCGCCACCAGCGAAACCAGTATCCGAGCTCTATCCTTGGATAAGAGTTTTGGAAAAACAAGAGCGCGAGCGCGCGAAGTCTTTGCAAATTCTTGTGGCCGAAGACAACACGCTCAGCCAGACCCTGATTACCCGGCTGCTACAAAAGATGGGCCATTCGGTGACCGTGGCGAATCATGGCGAGGAAGCGGTCGCTCTCTACAGCAAAGGCGCTTTCGATCTGATTTTCATGGACATTCGAATGCCCAAAATGGATGGCATGGCAGCCGCTCTCTGCATTCGTAAGCTGGAAGAAAAGCGCGGCACATATCTCCCCGTGATTGCGATGACAGCACATGGCAAAGGTGGAGACCGCGATCGCTGCGTTGCCGCGCAGATGGACCACTACATGGTGAAGCCCGTCAGTCTAATGGGACTGGAAAGCGTCCTTCAGATTTTCTTCGCTCCCGGAGAAATTTGCAGCACAGACGTCCGGGTTGGGATAAGGGCGGTGCGTTAGCGCGCGCGGGCGGCGATCAAAAGATGTTGGACCGATTAATGCATGTATTTGTTGAAAGCAAGTCAAAACTCATGGCCGAGATCGAACGAAGTCTGGCTGATAAGAAGCCCGAACTTGTTGAACATGCCGCCCACATTCTAAAGGAACAGTTGGCTTACATGGGCGCGCACCAGCTTTCCGAAACCGCGCGCCGCCTTGAAACCGTGGGGAGAAAAGGTGACTATTCCAGGGCCGTCCACTTTGCGGAACTACTACAAGCGCAGATCGCGGAAATGGACCCGCTATTTTCGGAGTCCAGCCAGGGGCTGTTATGAAAATTCTCATTGCGGAGGATGATCCTCTGTTTCGCAGCCTTCTGGCAGAGCTGTTGTCGCCGGAATTCGAAGTCGTAATTTCCGAGGATGGGATGCAGGCGCGAGACATTCTGCTTCAGGAACACGCGCCAAACATGGCCCTCTTGGAGTGGATCATGCCTGAAATCACCGGCCCGCAACTTTGCCGGGAGTTGCGCGCGCATGCGAAGACTGCCGGAACGTATCTGATCCTGCTGACCGCGAAAAACGATTCGGCCGACATCATTGCCGGCCTCCGCGCTGGGGCCGACGATTACATCACCAAACCATTCGTTACGGAAGAGCTGCGGGCAAGGGTCCGCATCGGACGCCGCGTGCTCGAGATGCAGGCAACTATAAACAGTCAGAGGGATGCCTTGGAAGAGGCGGCCGGCCGTGAGATGGAGTTGAAAACCAGCATCAGGGTGAGAGCTGAAGTGCGCCTGCCCGAGCAAGCGCGCCACGCCAAACCCTAAACTTCCGCAGACCGCCGCCGGAAAATACTTCAATCACGCTAAGGTTGTAAGCGGTCGGGACCCTCGGAATCCGTAATAAACGATATAGAGATAGCAGACAGCAGGCAAAATGAATGCGTGATGAATGCCAATTTTGTCTGCCAGTTCTCCCACTATCACGGGAAGAAGCGCGCCTCCGACAATTGCCATCACCATGATGCTGGAGCCTTTCCCCGTAAGCGGTCCGAGCCCTGCGATGCCGGACGTAAAAATACTGGGAAACATGACCGAATTGAAGAGTCCCACCAGGATGATGCTCCACATCGCGACGTGTCCGGTCGTCATCATTGAAATACCGACCAGAAGAAACGCTATTACCGCCGCAGTTCCCAGCACCGTCCCGGTGCGCACCCGTTGCAGAATGGCGGACCCTATAAATCTGCCAACCATTGCCCCGCCCCAGTAAAAGGACACGAATCCGGCGGCGACTTTTTGAGAAATGTTTCCGATGTCCGGCTGACTAAAGTAATTCACCAGAAAACTTCCGATGGAGACTTCAGCACCCACATATACGAAAATTCCCACCGCTCCCAGCAAGAGGTGACGAAATTTCCAGATGCTGGTGTTTAACGGATGGCCCGCCTCGTGCGGATCGGCAGCGGCAATCACCGGCAATTTATAAAAAGCAATCACCGAGCCCAAAGCAATCGCGATCAGCCCCAACCCCAAATATGGCAGCTTGACCGACGAAGCCTGCTGTAAACGGTAAGCCTGCAATGCCGGTTCCGAAAGCTGGCGCAGATCTTCCATGCTTCTGGGAGCAGCGCTCAGGATAAAGAGTCCTCCCAGATAGGGAGCGATCGTGGTGCCGAGCGAATTGAATGCCTGCGTCAAATTCAACCGGCTGGAGGCGGTTTCTGGAGGTCCGAGCACAGCCACGTAGGGATTGGCGGAAACTTGTAGCGCGGTGATTCCAGCAGCTAGAACGATCAGGGCCGCGAGGAATAACGGGAACGAAGGGGCACTAGCTGCGGGAATAAAGAGCAGCGCCCCAAATCCCATGGTGAACAAGCCGCCAACCATGGTCTTCTTGTAGCCGATCCACTCGATTATTTTCCCGGCAGGCAGAGAAAAAACAAAATACGCGGAGAAAAAAGCAAATTGAACCAGCATCACCTTGGCATAGCTCAAATCGAAAATTGCCTTAAGATGAGGCACCAGAATATCGTTCAAACATGTTAAAAAACCCCACATAAAGAAGAGGGTGGTGACCATTGCCATTGCTCTTCCGTCGGTTGAGCGTGGTGCCGAGACCGCGAGAGGACTCTTAATTCCGGCCGTTTCCATTTCTTTTCTCCGCTATCTAAAATTCTTAGTAAGCTGCTTCTTCTTCCCGTCGTTCACGAATCCAAAGCCGCCGTATTCCGCGACCACGTAAAGAATGAATTCATATCAATTTTTGCGCGGAGATCCGCAAATCGAATGTAGAGGCCACACGCTCCATAGTGCCCTCCAAATTGTCAAATAACACGCTGTTCATTCCGGCTCTAATGGCGCCGTCGACGTTCTCCTGACGATCATCCAAAAACAAAACTTCCCCAGGAAGTGAATGGACTTCATCCAGACATACCTGATAAATCGCCGCTTCCGGTTTGACGGCCCTTACGTCGCAAGAGAAGATGAAGCGCTCGAAAACCGAAAGCCACTGGCACCTTCCCACCAGATTGCGGCTAAGTTCAAGCGGCATGTTCGACAGTACTGCCAATTCCAATCCCGCTTGCCGCAACTGCGTGGCCCACCGCACGGTAGCTTCGTCGGGGCGCGACCAACTTTGGGTATCGATTTCAACGAGATTCTCAATCATCGCGGGAGTTAGCGCAGCAGCAGCGCTCTGATCGTTTACCGAGCCATCGCAAGTCTTTGCCGCCGCGACGGCGACCTCTGTCCAGTACGACACTACGTCTAAATCACCGCGATCGTAGGTAAGGCGCGGCCGCCAGTAAAGTTCTTCAAAACGCTGGGTGGAAATTTTGAATATGGCCGCCATCGATTCCACGTCCGAACGCAGCGGCGGACGAGCCAGCACCTGGCCGTAATCAAAGATTACGACTTGTATAGGAATTTTCTGGTTAGAAGTATTCATTCATTCGACCACCTTGAATTGTATCGTCCAACTAGCCGGAGAAACTCCGCAAACACAAAACAAAACTATCAGAGCAACGGTCAGCGTTACCCAAGCCTGGCTCACATGGTAGGAAGTAAGCTGGAGAAGAACTCCTGGGGAGCTGCGTCCAAACCGTAGGGCTGCGCTTCGCCGCAATTTGCATTAGAATAAGCGCCGTCGCAAACCTGGCCATTGGATCGGCAAAGAATCCAGACCAGGCACACTGCAAACCATAGAGAGAGGCAACATGCCGAAATACGTGATTGAGCGCGACATTCCGGGGGCAGGTGATCTAACGCCTCAGCAGATTCAGGCAATTTCTCAAAAATCCTGTGGCGTTCTGCGCGAACTGGGTCCGCAGATTCAGTGGGTACAAAGTTACGTGACTGCCGACAGAATCTATTGCATCTACATCGCACCGAACGAAGACATGGTCAAGGAGCACGCCAAGCAGGGTGGGTTTCCGGCAAACCGGGTTTCCGAGGTGAAGCAGATCATAGATCCCACTACGGCTGAGGGCTGAAACACTTAGAGGATCACCCTTCGCGGGCAAAATCAATATATCCGCGCTGAACATCGGTTCTGATGAGTTTCACCCGTAATCTGTCACCTACGTCAACACCTTCCTGGCCTTGAGCCAGCAACCCTTCGGCATGCGGTTGCAGCACTCGGACGAAAGTTCCTTTTGACGTCACACCCGTTACCATGGCGTCGAAAGTTTCGCCGATCCTGCGGCTCATTACCACCGCCGCAATCTTCTTCGCCATTTTGCGCTCAACTTTTCGCGCCGCATCTTCTTTGGACGTGCAGTTGCGAGCAATGGCGTCCAGTTCCCCGTCGGAGTATGGCGTGGGCTCGGCGGAGAGTGTTGCCTTCACCAGCCGCTGTGTTACAAGATCTGCGAAGCGGCGATTGGGAGCGGTGGAGTGGGTATAGTCAAGCACGGCTAAACCGAAGTGGCCCTGCTCGGGGTCGCCCGGACGTTCCAGCACGTATTCACCGGGCCCCATCAGCTTAATCACCGCGAGTGAAAGGTCGGCGAAGTGATCTGGGTCCGCGGATTTTCTCTGCATTAAAAATTCATTCAAAGCCTTCGAATCCGGTTCGGAGGGCAGGTTGCCCCCTTGTTCCGCGGCCAGTTGCTTGATCCGGTCCCAGCGTTCGGGAGTCTTCACCACCCGTCGAATTGAGGAGATCTTCTTCTCCTGGAGCATGCGGGCCACTACCCCATTGGCGGCAATCATGAAGTCTTCGATAAGTTCGGTGGCGCGATTCTTCTCCTGCTTCACCAAACCCGTAACCTGCTCGTTCCGCATCAGTGGACGAACTTCGATAGTCTCGATTTCCAGCGCTCCACGAAGGTGGCGTTGCTGCCGCAACGATTGCGCGGCTTCATCCTGAAGCTTGAGCTGAGCTTGCAACTCAGTGGATGCGGCAACCTTCGGCGGCGCGGATTCTTGGGACGGCTTCTCCAGCCATGCCCCCACGGCGTCGTACGCAAGCTGCGCCTTGTTGCGGATGAGAGCACGGTAAATATCGCTGGACAGGACTTCCCCGTCAGTTCCAACTACGAATTCGGTCACCACGACTGCCTTGTCCGCCGTCTCCAATAGCGACGTGATGCCGGTGGAAAGCTGCTCGGGCAGCATTGGAAACATTCGCACGCCGGTGTACACGCTGGTAGTTGCATTTGCCGCATACTGATCGATCGCGGAGCCCTTGGGCACAAGCGCGTCCACATCGGCGATTCCTATGCGAACTCGCACCTTCCCATCGGACAGGCGTTCCGCGACTTCTACCTGGTCCAGGTCGCGCGAGGTGTCGTTGTCGATGGAAGACCACAGCAGACTACGGAGATCCTGAACCGACCCCTCGGACGCAGACACGATTTCAGCATGCGACTGGAGTCCAGCGACTTCCCGCTGCACATCAGGGGGGAGATCGGGTTCGAATCCGTATTCGATCATGACCTGTTTCGCCGCCGCCCGCAGGTCGACTGACTGAGGCTGCCGTACCTGATGGTTTTGAGGTTCAGGATTATCCATAGATTTCCTTCGTCGGCAACCGCACAGCTTGGTGGCAATTTGGAAGTTCGGCGACTAGCGAGCCCGCAGTGCTCGCTCGATTGCAGCGGACGCTATGGGAGCCATGATTTTGTATCCAGCAGGATTCGGGTGCAAACCATCCTCAGCCAGGTCGCGCTTTAGATAACCCTTTTCGTCCACCAGGGCACTGAAATAATCAGCGTACCCGTGTTTATGGGCGGCACAGTAATCCTGTAACCAGTGGTTAAGGCTGGAAATTTTTTCGGGGGAACGCAGCACGAACAAATCCTGGGCCGCAGGCGTGTAGTCATTGACCGGCAGAACGGAGCAGAAAATTACCCGAATGTTGCTGGCTTCCGCGAGTTCGGCCAGGGATGCGTAATTCGCTTCGATTTCTTCGAGCGTCATAGGCCCTGTGTTCCCGGCTATGTCGTTAGTGCCCGCGAGAATAATGACGACGCGAGGATGTAAATCTATGACGTCTTCACGAAAACGGATGAGCATTTGGGGAGTGGTCTGACCTGAAATTCCGCGATTTACATAGGCTTTGCCCGGGAAATAGTCGGCGAGCGGCCAGCCATCTGTAATCGAATCGCCCATGAAGACCACTCGGTCTTTCGCTGGCGGACCGGCTTTCAACTCCGCATTGGCAGTTCTATATCTCGCTAACTCACCGAAGTCATCGGTGAGGGCCGGCATTCTGGATTTCCGCCATTCTTCGCGATGCGCTTCAGCGTTGCGGCGAGCGTCAACCGTTTTCGCCGGCGCAGAAGGGTCCGGACTTTGCCCCGCTGCCACTCCAGAAATAAGCAGTCCCAATACAAACAAGACGTGCGTGGCTTTGCGTTGTCGCTGACAGTTCATAAGCTATTTCTCCTAGATAAAGAATCAATTTAACTTACCAGAAGACGAGTCAAGGGAGTGGCTTGCAAACGGAGAATTATCGAAAATTTGCACTATTCAAGAGATGGTTTGCCTGACTTGTCAAAAACTTGTCAAATCTCCACCCCAATCGTGCTGCACTCGCGCGCGCGGGAGTAAGCTTAGTTCAGTGCAACATTGATGGGAATCTTGCGGTAACGAGGCTGGCGTGCTTAGACTGAGAGAAATCCCTGCCCCACCAGCACGGCCGAAAACGTTCGCGGAGGATGTATACGTGGAACGCAAGGAGGGGATGCTAAAGGTCATGCCTTTCGGCTCCGCTCCCGTACAGCGCGAAATAAACATGAATGAAATGGAACGCATTCTGGTGGTGGAAGATGACCGCGCGGTGCAGAAAGCGCTGAAGCGCCTTTTCGAGGCGGAAGGTTTCGGAGTCGAAATCAGCGGAGACGGCCGCTCCGCGCTGGAAGCTTTCAAGTCATCCACTCCGGCTGCGGTTATTTTGGATATGCGTCTCCCGCTGCTGTCAGGCCGCGACGTTTGCCGCGAAATCAAGCAACAGTCTCCCACGCTTCCAATCATCGTCTTAAGCGCGGCCAGCGATGTTTCGGACAAAGTTTCGCTCCTTGAGTTGGGCGCTGACGACTACGTCACCAAGCCGTTCAGCCCGCGTGAGTTGCTGGCAAGGGTGCGTGCGGCCATACGGCGGACGACGCGACCTCCCAGTTCCGATACTGCGGCTTTCGATGGCGTGTCAGTCGATTTCACGCGGATGGAAGTAGTGCGTGACGGAAACTCGGTGGAGTTAACGGCGCAGGAATTCAAGACGTTGAAATTTTTTACCCGCAATGCGCATCGGGTGATCACGCGCGACGAACTGCTGAACGAAGTCTGGGGATATCAAAATTATCCTTCGACCCGCACAGTGGACAATCACATTCTGAAATTGCGCCAGAAGCTCGAAAAAGATCCGGCGAATCCAGTCCACTTCCGCACCGTTCACGGGACAGGCTACAAGTTCGTTCCCTGAAAATTGCAGATGCGATCAGGGTGGTATATGAGGAACGGACGCATGGTGAAACTTAGGCTTCGGACCAAGTTTCTGCTCTCCATGCTGCTGATTTCCGCAGGCCTCACCTGCGTCAGCTTTTTGTTCGTCCAGCACTCGGTGAAGAAGCAGATAAGAAGAGAAATTGTTGCCGACCTGAACAACTCCGTTACCACCTTTCAAAACTTTCATCACGAACGCGAAATCACCCTAAGCCATTCCGCCGAACTCTTGTCTAACATGCCCTACCTGCGCTCCCTCATGACTACGCAAGACCAGGCTACGATCCAGGATGCCTCGGGCGATTGGTGGCATCTGGCGGGCAGCGACCTTTTTCTGCTAGCGAATCGCACGGGGGACGTGGTGGCCTTACACACTTCGTCGGCGGATTTTACCCGTGAGATGGCGCAAGAATCATTGACCTCTTCCATCGCCGCTCCAGAACGGGCCGTGTGGTGGTTTGGCGCCCCCCACTTGTATCAGGTCTTTTTGAAGCCCATCTATTTTGGTCCCGCAGTCGAGAATCGGTTGCTCGGCTTTCTGGTGATCGGCTACGAGATTGATGACAATGTGGCATCGCAGGTCAGTCGCGTTGCAGCCAGCCAGGTTGCTTTTTATTACGGCGACACCATCGTCCGAAGCACCCTTGCCACGCCCCAGCAGGACGAACTCGTGAGACAAAACTGGGTCGCGTCCGAAGCGGCCATTTCCCCTCCGCAGGAGATTCAATTGCGAGAGGAAAGA
>JBDUDA010000107.1:0-9884 GCA_040003205.1 Acidobacteriaceae bacterium
GCTCGTTGCCACGATACCGTACTGCGTTATTACCATCGAACGGGCGCTGTGGCGGTCCTGGGCAGCCATGAGTTGGTTCAGCAGAAGGAGGATAAAAAGAGAGGCGATGCGGATGGGCATGATCACACCTTTGAGACGAGAATGAATCGGCATTCTGAGGTTTGAGGAGGGTGAAGTCAAGGTAGCAAAGCGATTACTCCCGAGTGCCTGGCAACCCGGAAGTAACTGTCGTTAACACGATCACACTCATCGAAAAAATGTGCTGGTTCAAGCCGATTACATTAGGCAATTATTCAAGATGTTCGCGGAATCACGAGCTGATCTCGGGCCGGAGAATTTTGGGCATTCTCTCTAATCTTACGGAGGATATGGTAGGCACGAGGAGCCTCGACGCAGTAGCTGATCGTCTTCTTGTGAACATCCAACCCGATGTAATACATAATGTCCGTTGAGGAGCCTCCGTGGTTGTTCTATGAATCAACGTCTACGTTGAGTTCGAAAACAGGAACACTTCGGCCAGAAAGGATCGGGATCAGCCTATGAATGCCACCATGGTCACTTATTCAGCTGACTGCGTGCGATTCCGGCCCGCGAGCGATCAGTCGCTCTTGATTTACTTTGGTCAACAGATCTCTCTCGAATTCCACCACAGGGTCGCAAAACTACTCCGGTTGCTTGAGTCGGAACCGGTTGCGGGCATACGCAACCTTCATCCTGGATACTGTTCGTTGCTGGTTAAATTCGACGGTTTGAAAGTGAGCCATGCTGAACTTGAGGAGATTCTCCGGAGTTATCTCGATCGCCTCGAAGACCTCTGTTTTTCTGAACCTGGACAAATGGAAATCCCCGTGTGCTATGGCGGGGAGTATGGCCCCGATTTAAGCGAGGTGGGCGCGATGCACGGATTGAGTCCTGCGCAGGTTATCGAGCTGCATGCGTCAGCGACTTACATTGTTTATTTCCTGGGATTCGTACCTGGCTTCGCTTATCTCGGCGGGTTGCCGGAAGCACTAGTAACGCCCCGTCATACGACACCACGACCGAGGGTGCTTGCGGGCAGCGTAGGAATCGCGGGCAGCCAGACCGGAGTCTATCCCTTTGCTACGCCGGGAGGCTGGAGACTGCTTGGCCGTACTCCAATCAATATGTTTCGGCGTGACCGGGCGGACATGAGTTTTTTGTCCATTGGAAACCGCGTGCGATTTATCCCGATTTCGCCGGAGCGATTCGCGTCGCTGGAGAATGCATGAGCGTGATTCAGGTCCAAGCCGCGGGCCTTTTTACAACAGTGCAAGACTTAGGGCGGGAAGGTTTTGGTCCCATGGGCGTTTCACCGTCCGGAGCGGCGGACCTGGTTTCGTTGCGTATTGGAAATCGCTTAGTCGGGAACATCGAGGGAGCCGCCGGACTAGAAATGACGCTCCTGGGTGGTACTTTCGTTTTTCCGGACGGAGCTACCATTGCCCTCACCGGCTCTGATTTCGGTGCGACCCTTGATGGTGCACCGTTTGATCAGTGGAGGGCCATCGAGATTCGCCCTGGGCAAACATTAGCGTTGGGTTCTACGCGGAGTGGAGCACGCTCTTATTTGTGCATTCGCGATGGTATTGCGGTTGATTTGTTTCTCGGCAGTGCGTCAACTCACGTTTTGAGCGGCATTGGAGGTTTTGATGGAAGGCCATTGCGAAAAGGAGATGTGCTGAATATCGGTGCGACGACCGGGGGTCCCCGTAAACTCGCGGTAGCTCCGCGTGCATTGGAACATCTGTCGCCCCGCAAAATCTTGCGCGTCACTCCGGGGCCACAGTGTGATTGGTTTCCAGAGTCTTCGCAGCAATTGTTCTACGCCCCTAAGTACCGTGTCGCTGAAGACTCCAATCGCATGGGTCTTCGCCTCGAAGGGGAGCCCATCCCAGCGCATTCCGAGGGAGCGATGATTACCGAAGGCGTTTCGCTTGGTGCCGTTCAGATTTCAAACGCAGGGCTGCCAATCATTCTTTTTGTAGAACAGCAAACCACCGGCGGCTACCCAAAAATAGCGAATGTGATTTCGGCAGATATGGCCAGCGTAGGTCAGCTTCGCCCGCGCGACGAAATTCGATTCGAAAAAGTTAGTTGGGAATTGGCACGATCTCTACTAAGACAGCAAGAAGCGCTGCTCGCCTCGGACGAATTGGTTGCAGGATGAAATCCATTGATCTGAATTGCGATATGGGTGAGCTTCCGCAGGCCATCACCGACGGCACGCAGGAAGCTTTAATGCCTTCCATCACTTCGATCAATGTCGCCTGTGGCGGACACGCGGGCGATGAGCAAACCATGGGAGCGACGATCGAGCAGGCGCTTCGATGGAAGCTAGCGATAGGCTCGCATCCTGGGTATCCAGATCGCGCGAATTTTGGCCGGTTTAAACTAGACCTTCCGTTTGAAAGGGTCGCAGATTTTGTCTTTGAGCAAGTTCGAGCGCTTGCTGGCGTTGCCGCAACGCACGGCGTGCGGGTGACCCACGTTAAGCCTCACGGTGCACTTTACAATCAGGCGACGCGGAACCGGCAGTTGTCGGAATCGATTGCCAAAGGTATCGCTCGATGGGACCGAAGTGTCGTTCTCGTCGGCTTGGCGGGTTCGCTAATGTTGGATGTCTTTAGAGACTCTGGTTTTACTGTGGCGGCAGAAGCTTTTGCGGACAGGCGGTACGAGCCGGACCGTAGTTTGCGTTCGCGCAAACTTGAGGGCGCTTTGATCTGCGATCCCGCGCAGGCGAGCCAACAGGCATTGAGCATCGTTGAGCGAGGGATGGTGATCGCGTCTGATGGGACCGAAATCGCTGTGAATGCGCAAACTCTCTGCATCCACGGCGACTCTCCCGGCGCTCCGCAGATTGCCGCCGCGGTGGCACAGACGTTGAGGCAAGCGGGCGTCACGCTACGCGCAGTTTCACGAAACTGAGAAAAGCCGCAGGATCGAAGAAAAACTTTGTGGCCACCCAGATCAGATCATCGTCCACGGAACCTGAACTGGAATCTTGTGGTATGGCCCAGGAGATCAAGCGTAATAAAGTCGGGATGGCTGTAATGAGTGCGGTAGATATCGGTAGGTTGGTAGCAATGACGTTTCCGAGCCTGCTAATAACCGACAGGGGCAGGTCGGACGATTTGACTTGCGCTGATGCTAGGCGCTTTGGGAATTCGCAAAATCATCCACCCTGCGATGAGTACCGCCGCCATCACAAACCTCAATCCCAAAGAGAATGACGCTCCGGTGCGGGTGTACACGTAGCCGAAGATGTAAGGCCCGGCAAAGCCCGCTATGCTGCCAACCGAGTTAATTAGTCCCACCGCCTTGGCTGCTTGCGCATGGCTCAAGATCTCGGTGGGAATCGCCCAGAAGGTGGAGAGATAAGCTGTCAGCACGCCCGCGACCGTGAACCAACCAAGGGTGAGTACAACCGAGTGACCCGGGATGGAGAGGAAGAAATAGGCTATCCCGGCAACGAACAGCGGCACCGCAGCATGCCACCTTCGCTCCGCCTGCCTGTCGGAGTGCCAGCCATTTACCTGCATAGTCACGAAAGCGACCAGGAATGGCAGAGCGCCCACCATCCCAACGCGCATATCGGTAAAGCCCGTAAGCCGCTTCAGCATGGTGGGAAACCAGAAGACGAATGTGTATTGGCCGATGTAGGCGAGGAAGGTGAGCGAAGCCATCCACACAATCGTCGGGGATCGCATGGCCTGCCACACCGTAATGGCGGTAGTGGAAGGCGGTGTCTCCTCTTTAAGTTTCTGCTCGAGCCATTGCCGCTGCTCAGCGGTGAGCCATGCGGCTTCCCTTGGCCAATCGGTTAGAAAAAAGAATGCAACTACTCCCAGCAGAATCGCCGGTGCTCCTTCGACGACGAACAGCCAGCGCCATCCCGGGAACCCCAGCCAGCCGCGGCCCAGAATCCAGCCCGCCAGCGGCGATCCCAGCGCCGCCGACAGCGGAATGGCGCCCATAAAGTTGCTGGTCGCCTTGGCGCGGTCTTCGAAAATGAACCAGTGACTCAAATACACGATGACGCCGGGGAAAAAGCCAGCCTCCGCTGCGCCCAGCACGAAACGCGCCAGGTACAGCTGCGAGGGAGTGTGCACCAGCGCGGTCAGAACGGTGAGGGAGCCCCAGGCGATCATGGTGGCCGATATCATGCGGCGTGCGCTCCAGCGCTCTACCAGCAGCGCGCCCGGAATCTGTAATGCCAGGTAGCTGACGAAGAAGACTCCCGCGCCCAGGGCAAACACGTGATCGCTGAACCCCAGGTCGCGCGACATGCCCAGCGCCGCATACGCAAGGTTCGTGCGATCCACGTAATTGAGGATGTACAGAATAAACAGGAACGGCAGCAGGCGCAAACCGACGATGCGGCGAGTGTGTTCGCCGATTTGTGTCGAGTTAGGCGCCGTCATAGTGGCAGGCAGCTATTGCCTCGCAGTACTTCGGGCAGTCTCAAGGCCAGGAAGTATATATCGGCGAATCAGTTTCCGAAAGTTCCGGTTCAAGTGGCGAGTTTGCGGTATTTCTTCCGAAAATTAAATAGAAGCGGTTTTCAGAACTTCTCCCGCGAGTCGTGGATTCATGACGCGCTGTTTCAGCCGGAGCCTCGCGCACGCTACCGTTGGTGAGGGGCGGGTACGTCGACGCGTTCCGTTCGCTTCACCCCGGCGAGACGGGACAGTTCACCTTTTGGGACTACTTTCGCCGGGCATTCGAGTACAACCGAGGCATTCGCATCGACTACTTTCTGCTGTCGCCAAGCGCGGCTGCAAAGTTGGATAGATGCGAAATCGACAAAGGGCCAAGATCCGAAGAGAAGCCTTCGGACCACACGCCAATTCTGGTCAAACTCGCTTGATGAAGACGCGCTCTCGATTGCGCGCACTCGCGATACGGTGTGACTTTTGTAAACCGAAGCCGTGTACCGACAAGACCGACTGGACTTTTCCGACGAGTATAATTCGAAGTTCTGGAATTTTCCGGACAGCCAAGCGGCCTAGCGTCTACTGCTGGGATATAAGGCGCGCGTATGAATCGAAAATATCGTTACCTGAGTTTGTTATTCGTAGTGGCTACCCTCTCTTTCCCCCTTCTGGCGATCGCCCAGCAAAATGACCATACTAGGCATAGTGAGCAACGTCGCCGCCATTACGATCATCAGCAGCGAAGTCATGACAATCGAAAGACTCCAGATGACGGACGGGTTTACGATGGCTCCCGCCATGACTATCACCCCTGGAACGATGATGAAGACCGTGCGTATCGTAAATATTTAATTCAAAACCATAAAGCTTATCGTGAGTTTGAGCGCAATACCCGGCAAGAACAAGCTCGGTACTGGGCGTGGCGACATGCCCATCCGGATCGCAAGAATCGGGCAGACAATCACCGGTAGATGGCGGAGAGTCTCTTTAGGCGGCGAGCCTTTTGTGCCAAAGGCTCAGGCTTGGCCTGCCAAAATTCGTTCGCAGTCAACGGAAACGCTGTCTCCCGAGCGTGGATGAACGAACTGAAGATGCGCTGCGTGGAGAGCGACGCGAGTAATTCGCCGCTCTAGCGCTTCTGATGGATTGTACTTTCTGTCGCCGATGACCGGGTGGCCGATCGCTGAAAACTGCACACGAATTTGATTCTGTAATTCCGTCACCAGAGAGACTCGGACGAGCGAGGCACCCCGAAGGGGGTGTGCGACGGAATACCGAAGTTCGGCGCGAGCCGATTTTGGATCGCTTCCCGTGGTCACCTTTTGAAACATTCCTTCTTGCCGAAAGTAGTGAACAAGTGTCCCTTCTTTAACGCGGAGATGACCGCGAACTACAGCGAGATATTGCCTCACCGGAGTGTGGCAGAGAAACTGTTGAACGAGTGCTTCTCGATCCAGCCAGGTTTTTGCAAAGAGCAGAATCCCAGACGTGTAACGATCGATGCGATGTACGACAAAGGCCCGTTGTCTCTTTAATTTCAGTTCTGCCGAGAGAAGAGAAAGCGCAGATGAGGTATCGGAGTCATCCGCAGGCACCGCCAGCAGTTTGGCCAATTTATTGAGGACTACAATCGCATTGTCTTCGTAAAGCGCGCGAAGCTGCCGCCGATCCTGCTTTGCTGAACGGCGACCGCCCTTGGGTGGAAGTCTCTTCATTGCTGAATGGCGGATCGCCTTTCTAGGCTGGCTGCGTGAATCGAGTGGTGAAGCAACGTCCACAATTAATGCATTTGAGTTCCCAGGAAGCTACTAGGCCGGAACGGCCTCGATGATTGCCAATTCGGTCGCGGTCGGGACGAGGCGATTGAAGCGAAAGCCCGCGCTGGTTAGGAGTTTACGGTATTCGTCCGTGGTGCGTTCCTTTCCTCCTGTCAGCACCAACATGATGAGATCACTGAGCTTCCCTGTCGACGGGAGGTTTGCTTCCGATAGACTCCATTCTACGAGCAAGAGTACGCTGTTAGCCCCGACGGCTCGCCGGCAGTTGACGAGAATAGCGTGCGCCTTGTCATCGTCCCAGTCATGGATAACGTTTTTCATGAGGTAGGCGCGGCAGCCGGAAGGCACCTCACGAAAGAAATCGCAATCCACCATGGCTGTGCGTGCTGCCAAATTACCGCCTAGAAATCCACGCAGGCGCGCACGTTCTAGCACGTGCGGTTGGTCAGCGAGGACACCGCGGAGATTCGTGTGTGTCTTCAAAATTTGAGAAAGGAGAATTCCGATACCCCCACCAATGTCCACAATGCTTTCCCAAGCCCCAAAGTCATAGGCAGCGGCAATTCCTGGAGCTTGCATCGATGAAAAATTCGTCATGGCCTCGTCAAAGATGCCCGCCAACTCAGGGTGTTGACGCATGTATTCCCATTCGCTCATCCCAAACAGCTTCGCTCTGGCTGATTCGCCGGTCTGGATGGTATGGAGCAACTCGCCAAACGACCGGTAGTACATCTCGGTTCCCCAGAAAAGGAAAGCGGGCCGGACGGATCCAGGCACATCGGAGCGTAAAAGACACGAAAGTCCGGAATTTTTAAATGTGCGGGGAGTAGTCTCCATGAAGATGCCCTGGCTGGCCAGCGCTCGCAAGAGGCGATACAGTGCGTCTTCATTCGCGTTCAGTTCGTGCGCAAGTTCCGTGGTTGTCGACAAACCCTGCTCCAACAGATCGGCAACTCCCAGCTTGGCGGCGGCGCAAATGCTCTGGTGGATAATTAGACCGTTTCGCGCTTGCATGAGCTTCTGGTGAGCGTTGGCTGAAGAATCTGGCGCCGTCATAATTCCTCCTCAATGTTGGTCGCTAAGCACACGATAAACCGGCGCGTGCGCAATACGCGGCAAAAAATCGCCGGGCGTTTCAGGCGTCCGTTTCAGTTCTCAAGAGTTGCGACCCTCCGTGCGAGCACCCGAGTTGGCGGGGCATCGTACCGATATGGGCCTAGTCGGGCGATCAACCCCATAGCCACCAGCATGGCGATAAAAAATCCCCCTAGCGGCAGAGAATAGGAATGTGCTAAGTCGAACCCTGCCCCCATAACCCAGACGCCTAACGCGCCAGCGAGCACGTAGCCGCCGAAACCGTATCCAAATGCCGTGCCAAGTGCGCGCATACCGAAATAACGACTCATCATGAATGCGATAATGTCTACCTCGGCTCCCATCCCCAGACCTAAGAAGAAGGCAGCAAGCAGCGCAATTTTCCCTACGCCACCTATCGACAACAGAGCAATTCCGATTGCGGCACCACCAAAAAGGATCATAGCCAGACGAGGAGCAAAAAACCGGTCGAGCAAATAACCCGTCCCAAGCCTGCCAACCAACAGCGCAACTCCTACAAGCGAACTGGCTCGTGCGGCGCTTTGCGAACTCACGCCGCGGTCACTGAGCAGAGCAGGCAGATGCACGATGCACCCGAACAGGCTGATACCAGCCAGAAAGAAAGAGACAATCATCAACCAGAAGATTGGATGATGCCACGTCTCGTGCCAGCTCAACCCTTCGTCACGCTTCGCATCCTGTTCCGACGTTTGGGCCAACACACGTCCATCGGGCTGCAATCCTTTCTGCTTCGGGTCGTCAAGCAGGCACGCTGCAACCACCGGCAAGGAAATCAGCAAGGCCCCGCTTCCTAAGGTTGCATACGCCGTTCGCCAGCCGAACGTGGCGATTAACCGTTGCGCGAGCAATGGCATGAAGATCGCTCCCAAACCCAGTCCTATTGCCATCAAACCGAGCGCCAATCCCCTCCGTTGGTCGAACCAGTGTGAGACTACGACGCCGTAAGGGACAGGAGATGTGCTGCCGCTCACTAGGCCCAGGGATACATAGAAGAGATACAAGAATGCGATCCGCGAGCCCAACATTTCACAGGAAAGCAAAATCAACGCAAAGATCGCGGTACCGATGAGGATGACTCTCCGAGCTCCCACGCGGTCAATCATCCTACCGAACAAGGGCGCACAGAGAGCACCGGTCACGTTATGCAATGTAAATGCGAGCGAGACGGCAGAACGACTGGCGTGGAAATCTTGGCTTAGCGATTTGAAAAAAACACCGAATGCGAGGACAACAATCGTGCCCGTGCTAAGGAATAGCCCTAGTGAAGCGGTAGCAACAATCCACCAGCCATAAAATATTTTTGGACGAGGGCTCATTACTTCTTATCCTTGCACGACCCGGCGAGCTAGATCGCAAGACGCGTGCAGTTGACGTTGCCCGCGTATGCTACCAGCGGAGCCTGGGCTCTTAACAGCGACTTGTGCCGATCAGTTGTCGCGCCGCTGACGCTCTCCCGAGACCGTTTTACCCGCGCCCGGACGACGGGCAAACCGGAAGGAACCAAATTACTTCTTGTTTGCCGACCACTAGGCCAATCTCTTCTGTCACTTCCCAGAACGTCGTTTCTGGATAAATTCCGCGCGCGGCGGACGGTCCATCCAAGCCCGATCGGATCAACTGCTAAGCGCCGCATTGCAGGGCTATAATCGCACGCACGGATGGCCCTCACCTCTGGCACGAAACTCGGTCCGTATGAAATTCAATCGCCCCTGGGCGCGGGCGGCATGGGCGAGGTGTATCGTGCGATTGATACCCGCCTGGAGCGAACGGTCGCGATCAAGATTTTGCCCGAGCATCTTTCCGACAGCGCTGAAGCCCGCCAGCGCTTTGACCGCGAGGCCCGGTCCATCTCTTCGCTCAGCCATCCCAACATCTGCCATCTCTACGACGTTGGCCAGCAGGATGGGACGAGCTACTTGGTCATGGAGTATATCGAAGGTGAAACGCTAGGCCAGCGTTTGCGCAAGGGACGGGTGCCACTCGAGCAGGTCTTCCGCATTGGAGCCGAGATCTGCGAGGGGCTGGAGAAGGCGCACCGCAGCGGAGTGGTGCATCGCGACCTGAAGCCCGGCAACATCATGCTCGCCAAAGGCGGCGCCAAGCTGATGGACTTCGGGCTGGCGAAGGCACCTGTGGCTCCGCTTGGGGGCGCCTCTTGTTCGAACTCGATGGCGACAATGTCGCAGCCGCTGACTACGGAAGGTACGATTGTCGGCACGATTCAGTACATGTCGCCGGAACAGTTGGAGGGAAAAGAAGCGGACATACGCAGCGACATCTTTTCCCTGGGTGCGGTTCTGTACGAGATGGTGACCGGCACGAGGGCGTTTGAAGGAAAGACGACGGCCAGCACGATTGTGGCGATTCTGACGGCCGAGCCCAAGCCACTAACCGCGATCCAGCCGCTGTCTCCACCAGCGCTAGACCACTTAATCAAGACCTGCCTCGAGAAAGATCCTGATGAGCGCCTGCAATCCGCGCACGACGTCAAGGTGCAGGTGCAGTGGATTGCGCAGGCCGCCCACGGGGTGGA
>JBDUDA010000108.1:0-9861 GCA_040003205.1 Acidobacteriaceae bacterium
TCTGGTCACGTGCGCATATGACGCAGCGTGTGGATCGTGCGTCACCATCACCACAGTTTTATGGAAGTCTTCATTGAGCCGTTTAAGAATCTCTAAAACTTCGGTTGCCGAGTGGCTGTCGAGATCGCCGGTAGGCTCGTCCGCAAGCAGAAGAGTGGGATCGCTCACAATGGCGCGGGCGATTGCCACGCGTTGCTCCTGTCCACCGGAGAGTTGTTTCGGAAGATGGTGGATGCGCTCGCCCAATCCCACTAGATTTAGCGCAGTCATGACGTGATCGCGCCGCTGCTGAGTGTTCAACTTCGTGAGCAGTAAAGGCAGCTCGACATTTTCGAAGGCAGTGAGTACGGGGATCAGATTGAAGGTCTGAAACACGTAGCCAACATGTTCATTTCGCCATTGGGCGGACTGAGCGTCGTTTAAGCGGAAAATGTTTTGTCCCAGCACCAGCAACTCTCCCGCCGTAGGACGATCAATCGCCGCAATCATATTCAGCAAAGTAGTCTTGCCGGAGCCCGAAGGCCCCATGAGCGCGAGAAATTCGCCCGAAGCGATGTCAATGGAAACGTCGTCCAACGCCTTCACTTCAAAGGCATCGCGTTTAAAAATCTTGCTGACGTTGCTGGCCCTGACGACCTGGGTTTGAGTTGCGACCTCGTTGCTGGTAGCTGTGCTCATGACTGTCCCTTAATTTTAATTTTGTCGCCGTCTTTGAGATTCGGCAGCGGCGACGTAATTACGTTTTCTCCGCCGACTAAACCGCGAACTAAAAAGCCGCCACTGCGTTGCGATATGACCTGAACTTCGCGAATGAGCACCGTGTCGTTGAACGCCAACAGCACAACTTTCTTGCCATCATGGTCGCGGACCGCCGCGCTCGGAACAAAAACGCCGCCGGAACTTTCAGAATGCGCGCTCTTATCTTCATTGGCGAGAAATTTCACCGTGGCATTCATCTCAGGACGCAGAAACTCGTCCGGATTAGTGATCTGCACCTTCACCTGCACGGTGGCTTTCTGCCGGTTCGCTTCGGGAGAAATCTGCGCGATCACGCCGTTATATTTGCGATCTGGAAACGCGTCCACTGCCACCGTGGCCTTCTGCTGAGGGCCGAGTTTTGCGAAGTCGTCCTGCGAAATGTCTAGCTCGACCTGAATGTCGTTGAGGTCAGCCAGGGCGACGACTTCACCCTGCGGCCCACCTTCGGCGGCGCTCACAAACTGTGCGCTGATGAGTTCGCCTTTTTCCGCCGTGCGCTCCAAAATCGTTCCACTCACAGGAGCGCGGATCAGGGTGGCGTCGAGAAGTGACTTCGCATAGGCCTCTTGTCCCAGGGCCTGATCGAGATTGCCGCGCGCGCGCGCGATCTGTTCAACGCGGGGCCCAATCTTCACTAAACGAAATGACTTTTCTAGTGAATTGACGCGTTGCTGATCAGCCTCGAATTTGGCATTCGCATCGTCGAGTGCCTGCTTCGACAGCACCCCTTGACCAGCCAGATCACGCGTGCGGTCGAGGGTAAGCTTGTCATTCGCCAGAGTGGCGCGGGCTTCGTCCAAATTGTGCTGGGCTTGGTCCACCTCTTCTACGCGGGCTCCATTCTGTAATTCCAGTAAAGAGGCGTGGGCACTTTCGGCAGCGCCCTTCGCTTGACTGTATTGCGCGCGAAATTCGACATCTTCCAAACGCACCAGAACTTGCCCTTCTTTTACCTTGTCACCCTTCTCCACGCCAATCCATGCCACGCGGCCGGTGACTTTCGAATTTACGTTTATTTTGTGATGCGGAACAATATAACCGGTCGCCGATAACACGGTTCCCGCTGAACCGCTGCTCTCGGCGGAGGCGCGAACGACTTCTACCTCGGGCGTCGTTCCCGAAAGAAAGCGGTATGCGAGGGTGATGATTCCCAACAAAACCACGATGGTGATTCCCACGAGGATGTATCTGCGGGCCCAGACCGGGGTTGCGGACGTATCTCTACTGGCGGAGCGATCAATTCGCAGCCCTTCGAGGTCTTTATGTTTGGTATCTGGTTTCGTATCGATTGCCATTTGCTCTGATTCCTAATCCCTTAATGCGCTCACAATCTCACGCCTTGCCGCGCCCCAGGCGGGAGCAATCCCACCAACCAATCCCATGATGACTGCGAATAAAATTGCGTAGCCGAGGACTTGCAGCGTAAGCCGCAAGCTGAACACCACTTCGCTAAAGGTAACGGAATTCGATGTGCCCGTACTCATGCCATTGAAGGGAAGCATGAGAATAATTCCGATCGCCGCACCCAAAAGAGCCAGAAGGATGGATTCGATTACAAAAGAAATAACGATGCTGCCGCGGCGGAATCCAATAATGCGCAGGGTAGCGATCTCTCTGGAACGGTATGCCACAGCGGCATACATGGTATTGGCGGCGGCGACGCTTGATCCGATAGCCATGATGACCGCAACAATGATTCCCACGATACGAATGGGCGCGCCGGAGCTGGTTTGCTTTTCGTAGTATTCGGTTTCCAGCATGCCTTCCAGTTCGAGTCTCTGGTCATCGCTCACTCGATGTTTCAGGGCGTCAGCGGAAACCGCGTCGGTGGCCCGCAGATAGGCGGAGCCATAGGCGTTTTGGCGGTTGAATTGGTCGGCAACCTGATTAACGTCGCCCCAGATTTCGGAATCGTAAGCGGAGCCTCCGCTGTCGAAAACTCCCACCACTTTCCACGGTCCTTTACCAAAATCAAGCATGTCGCCGACATTGCTGTTGGCGAAGCGATTTTGAATGGACTTGCTAACCACAACCTCGTGCTGACCGGAGGAAAACCATCGTCCTTCCGTGAGCTTTAAATTGCGGCGCAGTTCCAGTCCGTCAGGACCCATGCCGCGAAGGGTTACGTTGACCTCGCCCGTGCCATCCTTGCGGGGCAACACCGCGACCACTACCCATTCGCCCGAAACCAGTGGATCTCCGTGGCTGTCTTTCGCGATGCCCGGAAGTTCCTTCAAAGTCGGGAACTTATCCTTGGTGAAACCTCCCGCCAGTTCCGAGGTTGAGCCTTTGCGCATGACCAAAATGTTGAGTGGATCGCCGCTCGACACAAAAGCTCTTTGCAATCCGGCAAGCAGCATCATCAGAAAAAGAGCCGTCATTACGGTCAGCGCGATACCGAGGGCTGTCATCGCGGTCAGACCTTTACGAAGGACCAGATTTCGGATGTTGTAACTTAGAGGGATTGCCATGTGTTCTTGCCGGAAAGTTTTTTAGTTCAGCGTTTAACCAATGTGACGCAATCCCTCCACGATGCCGGTGCGGGATGCGTTGTAAGCCGGAACTAAGGCGCTTACGAGACCGACGAAGGCGGCAAGTATCCAAGCTGGGGCCAGGGTGTACAACCACTGCTTTTGCATTCCCTCAAAGAACGCGCCTTGCGGAGACTGACTCATCAACTTGAGCAGGCCAAAGGCGGCGAAGGAACCGACGATCCCGCCTAGCAATGAAATAGTTACCGCTTCGCCGACGAACAATCCTAGAATCGTCGTGCGCCTGAATCCCAATGTTTTCAAAACAGCGACTTCGCGCGTGCGCTCGCGAATGGACATCGCCATGGTATTTCCGGAAACCAGCAGCGTTGTGAAAACGACGGCTAGAGAAATTCCGAGAATAAAAGCTTTCACGTTTCCGAGCATGGAAATGAAGCCGAGTTGAAATGCCTTTTCCGTTTCTGTCTTAGTCGGCTCAGGCGCATTGCTGAACATTTTGTCCACGGCCGCGGCCACCGCGCCTACATTTTGGGGAGAATCCACCAAAATGCCATAAGTCCCGGCTTTTCCTTTCGCGAACGGAACCCCTTCTTCAACATATTTCCAATTGAAATACATGGCACTGTTGGGGTCCGTCGAGGTAAATAGTCCGCGAATGGTGAGCTCCAGCGTGATGGGATAAATGTCTCCCTTAATCACGATGCGGTCGCCAACCTTCCAGCCGTGCTTTTTTGCCAGTGCGACGTCGGCAACCACGCCGGCACGGTCTTTTTTCCAGGCTTCAATCTGGTCGGCGGGCATGGATAACTCTTTGTAAGTCTCGAAGAATTCCTCTGGATCAGTCCCGAAACGAGCGAAGAAATTTTCCGGCTTGGCGTCTTTATAGATTCCCTGAAACCAGCTTACCGGCACAACATGCACGACGCCCGGTACCCTTCGAATCTGTTCGCGGTAGTAGCCTGGGATGAAGTTCACCAGCGAAACTTTGTGCCGCACAATGAGACGCTGTGCAGATTCCGCGCTTCCTTGATCGATATAAAACGCCCTCCAAACTGACATCAGGAAACAGAGTAAGAGCAGAGAAAACCCGATGCTCAACACAGTCAGAATGCTGCGGCGCTTATTGCGAAAGGCATTTTTACGGACAAAGCGGGTTAGCGTCATGGTCGTGTTCCAGTGCTGGATACAGCAATAGCCACTACTTTCGAGAGTGCCATTCGAAGGAGCTTAAAGAATAGATTAATCCGGCAAAGCAGGCAAACGACGGACCCATGATTAGCAAGCAGTAATAAGCCTTCCCAAAAGGCGGCAGCAGGGCCCCCGTTTGCTGCGAATGGACGTACGTTCGAGCTCAAGCAAAGAGGAATCCATACTTAACATTAGATGAGTTAGCGATAGCGTCAGGTTCATGGCGCGCCCTCGATGAGGGTCGATGAAACTGTTCCGGGCCACTTGAGTGACCTTCGTAACTCCCCTCCGCGCGTCTGCGCGTCTATTCTGAAGCCTCGATGCCCTGGGAAGTAGCGCTCTCCCTACGTGGAAAGCGCTCCGTATTCTTTCGCTGCGAGGCAGAATCAGATGTTGGACAAAATCGGACGATTCGAAATAGTCGGTGAAGTTAGCGAAAGCAAAGTGGGGTCCGTCTACAAAGCCACGGATAGCGCCAGCAAAGAAACCATTATTCTGAAGACTCTTAATCCGGAGCTTCTGGGCAATCAATCCGAAGAAATCATCAAACGCATTCTGCAAGAGGCGGAAAAATCAAAAGTCCTCAACAGTCACAACCTTGCCGTGCTTTATGGCGCGGGCGAGATTGAAGGCAAGTTCTGTGCTTCCATGGAATACGTGCAGGGCAATAGTGTCGCGACCATGCTGGCCCGCAAAGAAGGGTTTTCCATCTGGGACCTGCAAGACATCGCCCGGCAATGTTGCCAGGCATTGGACCACGCAGATTCGCATGGAATCGCCCATCACTCGCTGGAGCCGGCGAAAGTCATGGTGCAGTGGGACGGGATAGTAAAAATTCTGGGCTTCGGCGTGTCGCGCATGGGGGACTACGCAGTGCTTGCGCAAGGACCGGCGCCTGAACTTCTGCATTATCTTTCCCCCGAGCAAATTCGCGGAGAGTCGATTGATGTCCGCTCTAACTTGTTCAGCATGGGCGCAATGTTCTACGAGATGCTGACTGACAAAAAATGTTTTTCTGGTGACGATTCAGATGTGGTAAGACAAGCAGTCGCAGAGTATACGCCGGCGCCTCCTCATCGAATCAATTCCAAGATTCCCGCCGCGCTCAGCGCCGTTATTATGAAAGCCCTCGCGAAAGCCCCGGCGGAGCGCTATCAGACAGGCAGAGAATTACTGATTGACCTGGAGAAATCCAAAAACGCGCCAGCCAGCAGTGTGTCCGCCGTGGCTGATCGCACCCAGGCTGCTGCCGCTGGTGCCAGCGCCGCCAACCGCCAAAGAGTAAATCCAGCGCAGCTTCCGAAACCGGCTCCCAACCAAACTTCATCGTCCGCGCCTGCCATTATTACTTCTGTCGCAGCGCCGGAGCAGAGTACGCGCTTCGCCGTCGATCCTCAGGTAGATGAGGCCAGATCGGCGGAACATGTTTCTAGTCGAAGCTTCTCAGAAATTGACGAACTGCCGCCTCTCAAAGAAGTCGTCGTCGCTGACCCGTTTTCGTCGCCGGCGCAATCCATAGATCAGGAGCAGGTGCGAAAACCCGCCTTCGGCAAGGCCGCGCCTTCCGAGAAGACGAAAGTCGATCCCGGCGTGATCGCGAAGAATGCAATCGCGGAAATTCAAAAAATGCCGCCAAAGCTTCTTTTGTATGCCATTGGCGCAGCCGTCGCAATCATTTTGCTGGTCACGATCGTGATCGCTTTTCATCTCGGCTACGACAGTTCGGAGGATGCCGCCCCTGCAGCCGCGTCTCGTTCTAAAGCAGGGCATGCTTCTTCACCGTCTACCTCGGTTGTGCCTCGGGCGCTGCCGGAAACTGTATCCCAGCCCGAGCCCTCGGTGATTGCGGTGAGGCCGAAAGAGAAAGACAACTTCAAGCGCAAAAGTAGAACTCCCGCAGCCCTGGCGGCTCCGTCAGCCCTTCCCGCGCAACTCAATGTAAGTTCGATTCCGGAAGGAGTGCAATTCAAAGTGGACGGGCGCGAAGACCCCGCCTGGATCACTCCATTCAATATTGCGACACTAATTCCCGGACAGCACACGCTCACATTAACGAAAGCTGGATACAAGTCCGAGACGCGCAGTCTGGAAATTTCGGCAGGTGCGAAATCAGCGATGGTCGTTCAACTGGAAGCCCTGCTCGCCACTGTAGTGGTGGTTAGCGAACCTGCCGGCGCGGCCGTATTTATGGATGGCAAAGACACGGGAAGGTTGACTCCAACTCAATTTACCTCCGACAAACCGGGCAACCACATTTTCGCGTTTAAGAAGCAAGGCTACCTCGAAGAAACCACGACCGCAGATCTTCAAACTGGGCAGACAGTTCGCATTGCTCCCAGCTTGAAAGTGCTGGGTAACACCGACGACATTCGCATGGGCGGCAAGTTCAAAAAACTTTTCGGAGGCGCCGACCTGGCCGCCATGGCGGCAGTCACAGTGAAGACACAGCCAAAAGGCGCCCAGGTGGCAATTAACCGCCACATACTAGATAAAAATTCGCCAGTTGATTTCCATCTCAATCCCGGAACCTATGTCGTAGATATAACGCTCCTTGGATATAAGAGCGTTCACAAGGTGCTTACGCTTGAGCGAGGCGCAAAGGCCTCGATTGAGGAAAATCTGGAGCATGAGTAGACCAGGCGCCGCGTCCTTTGTGTTCATTCCATTCGCATTAATCCCTTATGCTTCGTGAGGTTTCGACGAGGCACGATCGCCTCAGTGTTTTTTGCTCCGCTCTAACGAAGCTTCCTCCTGGATGTTAAACTCTTGAGTTTTGTGAGGGAGCAATTCGTATGGAAGTGCAACGGGTTGGAGTGATCGGCGCAGGCACCATGGGAAATGGTATTGCTCACGTGTTCGCGCGCAGCGGATACGAAGTGGTGCTGTGCGATGTAAAGCAGCAGTTCCTCGACCGCGGACTCAGCGCGATCGGCAAGAATCTCGAACGCGAGGTCGCAAAACAGAAAATCTCCGCGGATGACAAGACCGCCGCGATAAATCGCATCCATCCTGTGCTTGAGCGCGGAAAGCTTGCACAATGCGACCTTGTGATCGAAGCTGCAACCGAAAAATTCGAGATAAAGTCCGAAATCTTTCGCGATCTCGATGGAGTCTGCGGTCCCGAAGTTATTCTCGCTTCCAACACCTCTTCCATTTCAATTACCAGGCTCGGCGCCATTACCCAGCGTCCGGACAAAGTCATTGGAATGCATTTCTTCAATCCAGTACCGGTCATGAAATTGGTGGAAGTGATCAGGGGACTTGCGACCAGCGATGAAACTTTTGCCGCCGTGAAGGAATTGTCGCTAAAGCTGGGAAAGACTCCGGTAGAAGTGAACGATGCCCCGGGCTTTGTATCAAATCGGGTGTTAATGCCGCTGCTGAACGAAGCCATGTACGCCGTGATGGAAGGCGTAGCCACGCCCGCCGCGGTAGATGAAGTGTTTAAGCTGGGAATGGCGCATCCGATGGGCCCGCTGACGCTGGCGGATTTTATCGGCCTCGATGTCTGCCTTGATATCATGCGCGTGCTCCAGGACGGCCTGGGCGATCCCAAGTACCGTCCGTGTCCTCTGCTTATCAAGATGGTGGATGCCGGATGGCTGGGGAAAAAAAGCGGACGCGGTTTCTATAAATATTAGAAGTTCCTCATCAACAGAATGTCAGACCAGCCCCCACCCGCGCGCGACCTGGCAATTTATTTTGTAGGCGCATTGCTTGGAATCTGTGCGGGAGCGCTCGACGTCAAGGTCG
This sequence comes from Acidobacteriaceae bacterium, assembly GCA_040003205.1. Classification (GTDB taxonomy): domain Bacteria; phylum Acidobacteriota; class Terriglobia; order Terriglobales; family Acidobacteriaceae; genus JALYIM01. The sequence goes on from JBDUDA010000108.1 coordinate 8,193, forward strand.
GCGACCTGCTGCTCACCGCAATCTTCGTGTTGATGTCCACCACGGTGCTCGGTTTTCTTCGCCCTTCCAAGCCCTGGCGTTGGATTGTGGTTGTGGCAATCTTTGTGCCGATCATCCAGTTGCTTGCCTACTTATTTTTGGCTGAGAGACCCTATCGCGCGCAAATCTATGAATCCTTCCTGGGATTTCTAACTGGCATTGCGGGCGCTTATGGCGGATCTTTTGGACGCCGAGGCTTAAGAGAGCTTTTCCGCAAACCGTAAAAGCCGCGCCGGCGGGAATGCCATCAGACTCTCTACGCGGCAAGCCAGAAAGTTACTCCCGTTTCCACAGTCCTTGCTAGTATGCTGCATTCATGGGAGTTTCGGTTTCGGTGCTCGCGAGCGGCAGCCGCGGGAACAGCACGATTGTCGAGAGCGCTACCACGCGCCTCCTGGTGGATGCGGGAATTTCCTGCCGCGAAACCTTCAAGCGCATGAAGGCTGTGAACGACGATCCGCATTCTCTTTCGGCCATTCTGATTACTCACGAGCATTCTGACCATACCTATGGCTTGATGGTGCTTGCGAAAAAACTGGATGTGCCGGTATTTATGACGGGCGCTACTCATAGCGCGTGGGCGAGAACGATGCGCGATGCCTGCGGCGAAATGCCGGCCGTGAAACTTGAGCTATTTTCTTCCGGACGATGCTTTCAGATTGGCGACATTGCGGTTACTCCGTTTACCATCCCGCACGACGCCGCCGATCCAGTCGGTTTCACATTTCGTTCCGAAGGCGTGAAAGTTGCCATCGCCACCGATCTTGGATATATCCCGCCCAGTGTATGCGATCACCTGGGCGGCTGCGATGTGTTGGTCATTGAATCGAATCACGATCTCGAGATGCTACGAGTGGGGCCCTATCCGTGGTCGGTCAAACAACGGGTCATGAGCCGGGTAGGGCACTTATCCAACGATGCCCTCGCGCAATTCTTCTGCACCGATTATGATGGCGGCGCATCCTATGTAGTATTGGCTCATCTCTCGGAGCACAACAATCATCCTGAGGTTGCACGGGGAGCGGCCGAAAAGGCTCTGGGGCCTCGCCAGAATTTACTGCGCAACCGGGTGTTGCTGGCGGAGCAGTCTGGATTGCGCGAGTCCCTTCGACTGTAACCGTTGTACATAACCATGAGTGAGTGCGTTGATCCTATCGTCGGGAAAATTCTCGCGGGCTGGCGCTATGATATTTCCGGCCTGGCGCCCGAAATGCGAGGCGATTACGAGGAACACTTTGCCGGCTGCGAGCAATGCAGGTCACGGCAACGCATCCACCGCATCATTGACGTCTCGCTGATCACGCTGGCTTCTATCTCCGGGGCCGTCTTCTTGCTTGCTTTCGGAGTCATCCGCCACTTCGGTCCCAGCCACGCTCTGCTACTCGAACTCACCGCCCTGGCCGGGTTCGCACTATCGGCCCTGATATGGCTGATTGTTGCCGTGGCCACTCCCGCTCCCCTCGCAGTGGTGGACGCCGCCAGATTCGGTGCCCGTCACGTTCATGACCGCCTGCCGCAAGAAATTCGCGAGCGGCTCCCCGAAGAGTTGCGACTGAAAATTACCGGATCATAATCTTTTCTATCTTCATCATCGCTTCGATCCCCACCGATCACTTGATGTGGCAAGTAG
>JBDUDA010000109.1:0-9687 GCA_040003205.1 Acidobacteriaceae bacterium
CGCAAAGCCAAACGGTTTTGCTTCGCTCGAGATGACAACCTTCGGTTGTAGCTTTTGAATTGAGCCACCCCCCTTGACTTCGCTCGCTTGACTTAAGAACGACAAGCTACCTATGCTCAAACTTCCGGATAACTTCTCCGGATCGAACTCGGAGATTCATTGCCCACGCAAGAGCCGAAGAATCTGACCATCGCTACTACCGGAGCCAGTGGCTCACTCTTTTTGAAACACCTGCTGCTCGCAGTCGAACATGATGGCCGCGTTAAGACGGTGAACTTCATTCCGTCCGATAGCGCCCTGCGAGTGATGGCCGAAGAACTTGGTATCCGGGGGCGCAGCAACCTCCTCGGCCAGATTCTTGGTCACGATCCTGCGAAGAAATCCCAGCGTTCTTCTAATCCTTCCCGCAAAATTCAGCAGCAATCGAACGCCGATATCGGAGCTAACGTCGCCAGCGGTTCTTATCCCGCCGACGCCATGGTCGTAATGCCTTGCAGCGTCGGGACCCTCGCCCGCGTCGCCAACGGAATCGCCTCGCAATTGATCGAACGCGCCGCGGATGTTTGCTTGAAAGAGAAACGCCCGCTGGTTCTGTGCGTTCGTGAAACTCCGCTCAACAAAATTCATATCCGCAACATGTTTCGCGCGGCCGATGCCGGTGCCACTGTGTTTCCGTTAATTCCCGCCTTCTACAACCGTCCTACCAGTGCCGATCAAATGGCGCGCGAATTCGCCAATCGCGTGCTCGCGCACATAGGACTTCCCCAGCCCGGCGCCTACAAATGGAAGGGCTAAGCTCCCCGCTTGCCGTCGAAAGCACTGACAGAGGGCAGACTTAAAGTTTAGGTAGCGTTGGGGATAGGAGGTAGATTCCCTGCGGCCATGACCTATGGGGTGGAGAAAATCCTGAAGCTTCACGCGCGACGCGGCTGTGAAGGCTGCACTGCGGAAGGTCTTTACTTTGTTGAGGCTTTCGCTTGATTCAGAGAACGTTTTTTACTATTGTGGAATTACACCGGAAAGGAGGTGGTCGGATGACAAGTTCTGATTGTAGTGGTAGATCCAAAAGACCAGGTGAGGTGGCTGAAACTTAGAGCGGTCGCTCTAATACTTCCGGAACGCCGATTTGGCGGGCCGGTAACCAACCACATTCGCAACCACCGGTGATTTAGGCTTGAGTTAGCTTCAAGTTGCTCCAATGTTGAATTTTGTGTTGGATCGCTTGAGACTACACGAGCGGTCGGCACCAGGTCGTGCCGGCACCCGGAATTGCCGAAGGGGCCACGTAGAGTGACCACCTCCAGGTCAATTTCAACCAGTCCACCGGGCGGCCCGTGCCTCAAGCGCGGGCCGTTCTTTTTTGTCGGCGCTTTTTCTGGATTCGTCTATCATGCCGCGATAATCCACGTTTTTGCCATCCTGTATCATCCCTGCCATGACAGCTTCCGAAGACGAGCACAAGCGCCTGAGGGAATTTTATTCTGACCTGACCGACGGTGAACTGGAGAACATCGCTGAAGATTCGACTTCCCTGACGGAAGCAGCTCGCGAGGAACTAAGCCGCGAGCTGAAGACCAGGGACCTCGGGAATCTGCAAAAAACGAAGATCGAAATAGACAGCGAACCAGGACTTCGTAAGCTCGTCACAATTAAACGATTCGCGAACTTGCTCGATGCTTCTCTCGCAAAAGGGCTACTTCAGTCTTCAGGAATAGAGTGCTTCTTGCCCGACGAGAATATGCTGAGAGTGTATTGGGGTATTTCCAATTCGATGGGCGGCGTGAGATTGCAGGTCAATATTGAAGACGCCGAAGAATCGCTTGCAATTCTGAATCAACCCACTCCTAAAGGTTCCGAAGACGAGTAATTGCGAGTCGCTTTGCTTATTTAAGTTGTCGCTCTTTCAAATCCAAACCGAATCACTTCCGCGGTGTCTTTCGCTAGAGGAACCGCCTTGACCTCCTCGACGCTGAACCAGCGCGCATCGTCAGCATCTTCCGATGCTCGCACCTCCCCCCTAACCCGCCGACAAAGGAAATCAACCAGCACGTAGTGATACAAAATTTTCCCCTGGCCATCTTTCACCACACGATCGAAGACGCCTAGTAGCTCGACGGCTTCGACAACTAGTCCTGTCTCTTCAAACACTTCGCGGACGACAGCTTCGCGCACCGTTTCACCCAGCTCCATCGCACCGCCTGGGATAGACCATTCGCCCTGCAGCGGCGGACCTCCGCGCTTGATCAGCAACACTCGCCCGTGATCTATAACGATGGCGCCGACACCAGCTATCGGCGCATCTGGATATTCGCGTCTCATGAAAAAACAATACTAAAAAACTCGGCGACCTATCGTTCTCCGCCTTGCCACGTGCATCCAATGGCGGTTCGTAGTTAAAATAACCCCGTGGCCCTGGAAGAATACAAACGCAAACGCCGTTTCGAGGAGACGCCCGAGCCTCCTCCCAAAGTAGAGAAGAAGGCCGGACACCGCTTCGTGGTGCAGAAGCACCGAGCTTCGCATCTGCATTACGACTTCCGGCTCGAGATGGAGGGCCTGCTCAAGTCGTGGGCCGTCCCTAAGGGACCATCGCTCGATCCCGGCGACAAGCGCCTGGCGATGCAGGTCGAGGACCATCCGGTATCGTATTACGATTTTGAAGGCACCATCCCAGAAGGCAATTACGGCGGCGGGACCGTGATGGTTTGGGATGTCGGCACGTGGGAGCCGCTCTCTCCGCAACCCGTGAACGGAAAATATCTGCCCGGAACCGCCGCTGAAGCCTCCGCGATGATCAAGCAGGGAGACTTCAAAATCCGTCTTCATGGCGAGCGACTCAAGGGGGATTTCGCGCTCATCCACATGAAAGGGCGTCGCCCCGGAAGCAAGGGGACGGAATGGCTGTTGATCAAGAAGCATGACGAGTTCGAAGTCGCGGGATACGACATCAACAAGTTCGACACGTCTGTCCTGACTAAACGCAGCATGGGACAGATCGCGGGCGACGAAGGCTCCGACGAGTGGGAGAGTAATCGCGGATCGTCCAAGGGCAAGCTCAAAGCCCCTTGGCTGGCGGACACGCTGGCAAAACTCGACAAGAAAAAGAGAGCAAAATCTAAGGAAGATCAGACCCCAGTCGCAAAGGCGGCGGAGGCAAAAACACCGGTCGCAAAAAAGTCTTCGCCCGTAAAAAAAAAGACGTTAGCCGGAACGAAACCCGCCAAGAAAAAGTCAGCGTAAAACAATCTTCTCCGAAACAGTCTCGCACTTCTAAAAGCCATCCGCCGTCCGCAATTTCCCTCGAATCCTTGAAAGGCGCCGTCAAGCGGGCGATCCCCCAACAAGTTCAGCCCATGCTCGCGCTCTCGACTGAAACTCCCTTCGACGGTGACGAGTGGCTTTTTGAAATCAAATGGGACGGCTACCGCGCGGTTTCATTTATTGAAAACGGCAGCGTTCGCCTCGTCTCGCGCAATCACAACGACCTGACCGCGCAATATCGCGAGCTGCAAATTCTGCCCAAGCATATTAAGGCGAAGACCGCAGTTTTGGATGGCGAGGTCGTGGCTCTCGACGAGCATGGACGCTCATCATTCAGCCTGATGCAGCAGCGTACGGGAATTCGCAGCCAAGGCCGCCGCACAGGATCACGCGCAGATATCCCTGTGGCATATTTTCTCTTCGACGTGCTGTACCTCGATGGATACGATTTACGCCGCGTCCCGCTGGAAGAAAGAAAACAGATTCTTAAGCAGATCGTGCAGGTGAGCGACCTCGTGCGCTATTCCGATCATTATCCAACGAATGGAATTGCTCTGTTCGAAGCTGCCAGGCAAAAGGGTTTGGAGGGCATAGTGGCCAAGCGCCGCAATAGTTATTACGAAGAGCGCCGCAGCCGCGAATGGCTCAAAATTAAAATCACGCAGACGGTAGACTGTGTGGTCGGAGGCTACACCGATCCCGAGGGCAGCCGTCAGCATTTCGGGTCGATGGTGTTGGGCCTCTACAACGCGAAAGGACAACTCATCCACGTAGGCCAGGCCGGAACTGGCTTCAATGCTGCCAAGCTGAAGCACATCTGGGAGGTCATGCACGAGTTGGAAACAAAAGTCAGCCCGTTTACAGGTCCGGTGGATGCCCGTAGAGTTCACTGGATAAAGCCCGAACGGGTCGCGGAAATTAAGTTTTCTGAATGGACTCACGAAACCAAAGAAGGCGGAGTTAAATTGCGGGCGCCGGTGTTTATGGGATTGCGGGAAGATAAAGACCCGACGGAATGTACATTCGCGGACCAGGTGCCAACATTACCGGATGGAGATCGCTAGCGCAGTTCCAGTGGTTGCGTTCTAGAAAACGATGATTCCGCTTTCCAGCGCGGAGGGCGACATTTTCTGCTCGTGCAGCAATTTGCCAACCTGCACGCCGGCCAACTCCAGCCGAGCGAGCTGTTCCGCGTCGAAATCCGACCCCGCCGCTTCCGGATTGAATCCCTTACGGCAAACCTGAATTACTCCCATACAATATCCATCGCGCATGATCGGCGCGGACATCAGTTTCTGGATGGTTCGCAGAGCGCTATTCACCTTTACACCCGACGCGACCACTTCGAAAATGCTGTCGTGCCTGACGCGGGCAAAATTATTGAAGAATTTGGCTTTCATGGTCTGAGCCGTTTCCGCCGCCAGCGCCGAACTGGAAAGAGGAATGAAACCGGACGTTCGAAGCTCCAAAGGGAAAAGAAAGCTTAGCGTGCGACCTTCCAGGCGCAGCAATCCGACTTCGCTGACGTCCACACTGAAAATTTTGGCGAGCGCCGCGCAAACTTGCTCGGGTCTGAACACCTGATGCTTCGACAAAGCTTGCAGCGGTTGCAGGGGCGTAAGAGATGCGGCCGGGGCAGACATAGAGAGATGATGCTTTTTAGAGCATCGCGGGTCAATTTACCGAAGTAACGTCCGATCGAGGCAACTTCTCACCTATCTCGATAAGCCTTAATCATCGCCCCGGCGACCCCTGGAATAGCGGCCACAACTGGTTGCCGATCACACGATAGATAGAAAAAGCGCTGCCCGCCTCAGAAACCTGGCGAAAAAGCAGCTCGGCGCGACCGTCGCCATCGGCGTCTACGGCATCGATAAATTCGAGCTGCGGGATGGCGTCCAGATGGTCGGAATCCGCCACGTTCGCGAAGGCCTTGTGCAATTCAGCATAGATATCATCTCGAGCTACCAGCGTAACCACGTATTCACGGAGCGATTTCGTGCTCCCCTTTCCCTGAAGCGAAGGAAGCGAGGCCCGCGCTGTTAACACAAGTACTGGTTCGTTGCTGCTGGAGATGTCCAGCATTCGAAAGTTCACATCTTCGAAATTGGGCTGCAACGCGATCACAGGCTTCGCGGACTTTCCCCCGGCTCGCGACGGCGCAGAAGCAGATGCATGGTTCAGTTGCTTTTCCCGCTCGCGCACTGCGTCCGCAGCCATCGCCAGCATCTTCTTGCGAAACTTCGCCTCTTCGTCCGGCTTCAGGTCGTAAGAGTAAGAGTGGGTCTCGGGACCACCGGCGTCGGAAATCGCAGGGAAAATTTGGATTCCCGCTTCGACTTTGGTATTCGCTGGGACAGAGGCTTTTTCAGTGCTCTGAGATTTCGCGAGGGCATCGGTTGCGCGGTTCGCCTGTTCGGGCCGCGTTGCCGGCGGAATGCCGCGCCTCAAAGCGGGACGGTTCGGATCAACTGGCTCTTGATCATCCGTAACAGCAGATGATTCCGTCGAAGCCTTCAGGGGAGTCTTTTCTGAAGTCGGAGTACTTTCCGGAGTAGAAGACTTTTCACTCGATGGCTGAGTGTCGCTGGATTTCTCTGGACTGGACCTTTTCAAGGTCGGCCGCCCTTCTGCTTCTTCGCTCGGCTTCTTCGAACCCGCGGCAGTTTTCTTCGCCGCCTTCGCATCGGCCGCGGATTTGATCTCGGCTGCACTCTGCCACTTGCCCTCTCCTCTCCACGCCGCGTCTCCGTGGAGTGCGCCACTGACAGTGAAGAATCCTTGGGAAGCCCCTGCCCGAAACGCTTCGTATACCGTTCCATATTCGAGCGCCATGGGGACAGGAGCTGCTTTGTAGGCGCTGGCATCGTAGAATTTTCCATCCACCACGATCGTAACTGGAATCAGGTGCGCCTTTCCTTTTAGCGGCACTTCCACAAGCGCGAGCGCACGTGGACCCTTCGAGACATTTTTTGGCGCTGAACGCTGCGCTCTCGCGATTTGAAAGCTGATAACACTCGCAGCCAACAAGATGGCGAGGAATCGAGCGCTGGAGTATAACGTTGTTCGGAAGCGAAACAATCTCATGAATATTCCTGCCGGCAATGTACCGGAAATCAAGATCAATGATAAAGCCCCGCCGTTCACACTGCCTGATCAGAATGGTAAAGAAGTGTCATTGAAAGACTTTCGCGGCAAAACTGTGGTGCTCTATTTTTATCCTCGCGCCGACACTCCCGGATGCACCGTGGAAGCCTGCGAATTTCGCGACTCTCACGCAAACTCTGCAAAGTTGGATGCAGTAATTCTTGGCATCTCTCCCGATCAGCCAAAGGCTCTAAAGAAATTCGAGGAGAAATTTCAACTGCCATTTACCCTCCTCGCCGATGCAGAGAAGAAAGTGTGCAATGCATATGGCGTCATCCAGGAAAAGAATATGTATGGCAAAAAGGTTATGGGCGTGGTGCGGACAACTTTCATGATCGGACCGGATGGCCGCGTCAATCGCATCTTCCACAAAGTCAAAGCCAAGGGGCACGCCGCCGAAGTGCTCGCTTCCCTCAAGAAATAATGCCACCAGCGCAACCTCTTCGGGCGCCGCTGCGGCGGGCATTCTTTAATCGCGATCCGCGCGTGGTCTCGCCCCATCTTCTCGGCAAGGTGCTGGTGAGGCGCTCGGGACGAGCAATCCTGTCTGCGCGAATTGTCGAAGTAGAAGCCTACTTGGGAGAAAATGATCCGGCAGCGCACACGGCCGCCGGGCGAACTTTGCGAAATGCCGTCCTTTTTGGCCCACCCGGATTTGCCTACGTGTACTTCATCTACGGAAACCACTATTGTCTGAATGTGTCGTGCCTGCCGGATGGAGTTGCCGGCGGAATCCTGATTCGCGCCCTCGAACCACTCACTGGCGTCAAGCAGATGGCCCGAGCGCGAGAAGTCGCGGTCAGCCATGAACGGGACCTTAAAAAACTCACCAGTGGTCCCGGAAGACTTGCCGAAGCCTTCGGAATTACTCGCGACCGCGACAATGGTAAAAACTTGACTAGTGCGGCGTCCGATCTTTTCATCACGCAGGATAGCTATCGTGCAACCGGGATACTCTCTACTCCGCGCATCGGAATCACCAAAGCCTCGGCGCTAGCGCTACGCTTTGTAATTCCCGGAAACAAGTTTTTATCCGGATCGGCGAAATTGCAGCAGGCTTGATCCTATCAAGTGCGTTGTCACCTCACGCACTTTTCATTTTGCCGAGTAAGTATCTTTCATCTGTCATTTGTCATTTGTCATTTGACTCTCCTTCACCTGTCATCTTGAGCAAAGAAACCGATTCGCTTGCGAATCGGTTTCTGCGTCGAAAGATCCCTTTAGCAACAGCAGCGCTGGCCCCAATAGGGATGCTTCGACTCCTTCGCCGTTCACTTCGTGAACGACTCACTCGCTCAGCATGACAAGTGGGTAGTAACTAGCCGAGGACGGTGTTATCGATGAGCCGGGTTTTACCCAGGAAGGCCGCCACCGCCACCAGAGAAGGCCGTAAAATTTCTGTCACAGATTCGAGCGTCTCGGGATCGACAATTTCCAAATAATCGAGGCGAACTGAAGAATTCCCTGCCAATTCTTTCATTCCTTCTTCAATTAATTTTGCCGAATTACGATCGCCCTGCTCGAACAGTTCACGCACCCGCGTGAGCGAGCGGTATAGCGCCAGCGCCGACTGTCGCTCGGCGGCAGTGAGATAAGCATTCCGAGAACTCATTGCCAGTCCATCTTTCTCCCGCACGATGGGACCGACAACTATCTCCGTCGGCAGACGCAAATCGCGCCCCATGCGCTGGATGATCGCAACCTGGGCCGCATCCTTCTGCCCGAAAAATGCACGGTCTGGCTCGACGACATTGAATAGCTTGGCTACAACTGTGGTCACTCCGCGAAAGTGTCCAGGCCGCGACTTGCCGCAAAGCCTGTCACTCAATCCCTCGACGACCACGTAGGTTGCAGCGCCGGTCGGATGCATCTCCTCCACCGCCGGCGCGAATAAAATATCCACGCCCTCTTTTTCGAGCAACTCGCAGTCGCGCTCGAAGGTTCGCGGATATTTGTCGAGATCTTCCTGCGGACCGAATTGCAGAGGATTTACAAAAATCGAAACCGCCGTCAAGTCCGACTGCGCCTGGGCCATTCTCACCAGCGAAAGGTGGCCTTCGTGAAGAGCTCCCATGGTTGGGACGAAGCCGACACGCTGGCCTTGGCAGCGGGCAGTTCTCGAAGCCCCTCGCATTTCTTCAACAGTACGAACAATTCTCAATTGAAATTAATCCGATGATATTGAGGAACTCACGTCCCAAGCATGGGCATCGTTTCGCCGAAAAAAGTTATCGCCGCATGGTACGCTTTCGTTCAAGCACCGAGTCCAATGCTGCTCTGGTATCTTTCGGCAAGTGGTACGACGCGGCGTCAGAAGGATACTGCCCCGAACTAACATCGGCGCGAAACGCCTGCACAGCCTGGCTGATCACCGACGCGACATCTGCATAGCGCCGCACAAATTTTGCAGGCTCGGCGAACGTCAAATTGAGAATGTCGTGGATCACCAGCACCTGCCCATCGCATTCCGGACCGGCGCCGATACCGATGGTCGGAGTGCGCACTTCGGCCGTAATCATGGCAGCTACTTCTCGCGGAATGCCTTCCAAAAAAATGCACGCGACGCCTGCACGATCGAGCGCCACGGCGTCCCGCATAAGCTGTTCGATATCAGTCAAGGATTTACCTTGCACGCGATATCCGCCCATGACGTTCACCGATTGCGGAGTCAATCCGATATGCCCCGCAACCGGAATTTCGGCATCAATCACCCGACGAATCAAGTCGGCGCGCTTTTCGCCGCCTTCAATCTTCAAGGCTTCGGCGCCACCCTCTTTCACAAAGCGCGCGGCATTGCGCAACGCGTCTTCAGGACTCACGTGGTAGGAGCCGTAGGGCATGTCCGCGATCAACAGAGCGTGCTGCACGCCGCGCCTGACAGCCTTGGCGTGGTGCAGCATCTCGTCCACCGTGACCGAGAGCGTATTCTCGTAGCCGAGCATGGTCATGGCCAGAGAATCGCCGACGAGAACTATGTCAATGCCCGCGCCATCCACCAAACGTGCGGTGGCATAGTCATAGGCGGTAAGGCAGGAAATAAGATCGCGCTGGGATTTCTTGTTGCGAAGCGATGCAGGAGTGATCTTCTGGCGAGGGTCGCCAATCGGTATAAGGCTCACAACGTCCTCCAGTGCCCCTCCGCCGTGGCGGATAGAGCCCGAATGCATCTCGGCGATGCTGGAAGAATTGTAGCCCCTGAAAGGGCGTTAGTCGAGAAGTTTGCTCATTACAAGCGGACGGATCTGTGCGTCTCGTTAGTGGCTTCTTTACACTAAGATA
>JBDUDA010000110.1:0-9680 GCA_040003205.1 Acidobacteriaceae bacterium
GAAAACGGCGTGTCGAATTGCAACCAGCAACAAGCAAAGCCCATCGGCGGCGGCCGCTAATATGCCAACCGAGCCACTGCGCGCGCAAACCTACATGGACGTGCTTTCCCGCCTGGTTCTCCTCGGATACTCGGGTGATTACACACAGCCGCTGAGCGACCTATCGAAAATCTATCCTGACCTTGAGTACGTCTCGCAATTAAGCGATCCTGACCTGACCGAATTTCTCAAGCTTGCCGACACCCATCATGTCACCGTGCGCGCCTTGCAGATCCTCGAAAACGCGGCCATCGCCCGTCACGACCAGACGATCGCCGCCTGGTGCAGCACCGTCATTCAAAACGAGCGCACCCGGATCGCGCGCGCGGTGCAATTCCTCCTGCCCATCTGCAAAGCCCTGGATGCGGCAGGCGCGAAAGTATCGGTCATCAAATCGCTCGACCACTGGCCCGATCTGGGCTCTGACCTGGATCTCTACACCAGCGGCGATCCCCAGACCGTTGCCCGTGTAATGGCGACAGAATTCAACGCCAGGCAGGAAGACCGCAGTTGGGGAGACCGGCTTGCGAACAAATGGAATTTCAGCGTTCCCGGACTTCCTGAGTTCATCGAGATTCACGTTCGTTACCTGGGTCAAACTGGCGAGCATCAACAATTGGCTCGCAGAGTCATCGAGCGGAGCGTTACCAAAACGGTGGGTGGATTTACTTTTCCGGTGCCAGCGGCGGAAGAACGAGTCCTGATTTCAACTTTGCAGCGTATGTACCGCCATTTTTACTTTCGTCTCTGCGATATGGCGGATTTCGCCGCGCTGCTTCAGAAACATGCGATAGATTTCCCCGAGCTTCGAAAGGCTGCCAAAGAATCCGGCATCTGGCCGGGAGTCGCGACCTTCCTGTTGCTGGTGGCGGAATACGTCAAAAAATATGGCGGCAGTGCCGAGGTTCCTGAGGACGTTCTCTCCTCCGCGTCCTCTCGCGACATTCGGGTAAGCTTTAGCGGCGGCTTCTTGCGCGTGCCGATGCTGCCGGCCGCTGCGCTCTACGGATCGCAGCTCCTAAGTGCAGGACTCCACGGCGATGTGCGCGCAATCTGCCGCCTGCCCTTGCTTCCCCCCCTTGCAGTATCGGCGTTGCTTGCGTACCGACTCACCGGAAGCGATAAAGGCATCTGGTAGATTCCCGGCTTTTGCGCTCCTCCCCTGAAACAGCGGGTCTCTCGACTCCGCAAAGCGTTGCTTTGCTCCGCTCGAGATGACAGGAGATTTTATGTTTCTTCGCTATGTCATCTCGACCGACCCGGCGGCTGAGCATAGCGAAGCCCCCGGCGAGTGGAGAGACTTGCTCTTACACCCCTGAAACAGCGGGTCTTTCGACTGCGCTCTAGATGACAAATCACAGTCGTCAGAGCCCGGCCCTGCGACGCCTGGTCCTTGCATCTCAAGAACAGATCAGACTCACTTAAAATTTGGCTTGATCGGTACAGGATTTACCCGATAGATAAGATCGTGCATCCCATCTATAGTATTGATGTAGCTATACTTGCCATTCACTCTGTGTGCGCAGCGGCTGCCTTTTATTGCCGACTGTTTACGTCCTCGTAACTGCAAACATCATAGCTTTGCTGCACCTTTTTAACGTCGAAGTGTCTTATATGATGTGCCGGAAAGGCTTCAATCATGAGAATTGCCCAGGTAGCTCCCCTTTATGAGAGTGTCCCCCCGAAGCTCTATGGTGGGACTGAGCGAGTGGTGTCCTGGTTAACCGAGGAATTAGTTCGCGCTGGGCACGATGTCACGCTGTTCGCCAGCGGGGATTCCATGACGACCGCGAAGCTAGTTCCAGCATGCAAGGAGGCGCTACGCCTGAATCCCACTTGCATCGATCAGATGGCGCACCACGTTCGTATGATCGAGCAAGTTTTCAGTCAGAAGAGCAAGTTCGATCTTATTCACTTTCATATCGATTACCTGCACTTCCCCATGAGCCGCCGCGAACATGTGAAAAACGTGACAACTTTGCATGGACGGCTGGACATCCCCGATTTGGTGCCGCTCTACGAAACGTTCCCGGAAATGCCGGTGATTTCAATTTCGGATAACCAGCGCGAGCCGCTGCCGTGGCTGAACTGGCAGGGCACGGTGCTTCATGGACTCCCCGAACATAGCGTCGAGTTTCACGACGGTCCCGGAAAGTATCTAGCTTTTCTCGGCCGCACATCGCCCGAGAAGGGCCTCGACCGGGCAATCGAAATTGCCAAGCGCTCAGGCATGCCCTTAAAAATAGCCGCCAAGATTGATCCCGTGGACCGCGAGTATTTCGACAGCGTAATCAAACCGCTGCTTGACTCGTCGCTCATAGAATTCATCGGCGAGATAGGCTACTCGGAAAAGAATGATTTTCTGGGCAATGCTGCTGCTCTTCTATTCCCCATTGATTGGCCGGAGCCGTTCGGCTTGGTCATGATTGAGGCCATGGCATGCGGCACTCCTGTGATTGCGCTGCCCACCGGTTCGGTTCCAGAGGTCATGAAAGATGGCGTGTCTGGATCTATTGTGTCCGATGTGGACAGCGCGGTGGCCGCCGTCGGAAGGATTGGCGAAATCAGCCGCGCCAAATGTCATCGCCATTTTTTGCAAAACTTTACGTCCGCGCGCATGGCACAGGACTACCTTAGAATCTATCAACGCCTGATTCGCGGAGAATCGGCACCCATCACTGTACCTGACGGAGTAATGAGTTGGATGAAGCAAGCGTCACCCAGCAGTACTACATAGCCACAAAATCATCTCCCGCCGACGATCGCGCGCGCGTTCTTAAGCACGGAAGCATGTTCTCCGTGTTCAACCGTCTGGGCGACATCCAGACACGCGGTCTGGGCGAGCAGGGAGTTTTCTGGCAAGGCACTCGATATCTCTCGGAGTGGGGGGCCTACTTGTGGAATTCGCACCCCCTGCTTCTCAGTTCCACCATCGAAACGAATAATTTTCTTTTCTCCGCCGACCTCGCCAACCTGGATGTTTCCAAAGGAGAAGAGGTTGTAATTCCCCGCGGCACGCTATACATCCTTCGTTCGAAATTTCTCTGGCGAGGAGTTTGCTACGAAGAATTCGCATTCGTAAATTATGGACTCAGCGATCTCGCGATTCCCTTTCGCCTCGAATTCGACGCCGACTTTGCAGACATCTTCGAGGTACGCGGCATCCACCGCCCAAAGCGAGGCCGGCGGCTGCCTAACCAAGTAGAAGAAAGTTCCGTGGTAATGCCTTACGAAGGTCTCGACGGCGTCCTGCGCCGCACTAAAATCGAGTGTTCGCCCCAGCCCCAGGAAATTTCCGCCACCGAACTCAAATACAACGTCGCTCTCAAGCCGAACGGGCATGCAGTTTTCCAGATTCAGATCGCCTGCGACCCCGACCCAAAAAGCGTTTCTATTGGATACACGCCCGCCATTAAAGCGGCGAGCAGCGACATCAGGGTGAACTCCGAGTCGGTGCCGGAGATTTTCAGCTCGAACTCCCGCTTCAATGACTGGATGAAACGGTCGTTCTCCGACGTCCAGATGATGACGATCGGCAACACGGAAGTGGACTATCCCTACGCCGGAGTTCCCTGGTTCAGCACGGTTTTCGGACGGGATGGAATTATCACCGCGCTTGAAATGCTCTGGCTCACGCCCAGTATCGCCAGAGGGGTTCTGCAATACCTTGCCGCCACCCAGGCGAGTGAAGTCAACCCCGACGTGGAGGCCGAGCCGGGAAAGATCTTGCACGAGATGCGGCGCGGCGAAATGGCGGCGCTGGGCGAAGTCCCATTTGGACGCTACTACGGCACGGTGGACGCCACTCCCTTATTCATCGTGCTCGCCGGAGCCTATTTCGAGCGCACTGGCGATCGTGAGTTCCTGACGCAGCTCTGGCCAAACATTGAACGGGCTCTTCACTGGATATCTGACTATGGAGATAAAGATCACGATGGCTTCGTGGAATATGCCCGCCATTCCAGCAAAGGATTAGTCCAGCAGGGATGGAAAGACTCTAACGATTCCGTTTTCCACGAAGATGGCATAATGGCCGACGCCCCCATTGCACTGTGTGAAGTGCAGGGTTACGTGTACGCCGCAAAGCTTGCGGCTTCAAAGATTTGCCGCATATTGGGAAAATCGAACGTATCTTCCAGGTTAGAGCGTGAAGCAGAAGAACTTCGCGTCAAGTTCGAACAGGCCTTCTGGTGTGAAGATCTCTCCATATATGCCATCGCGCTCGACGGCCACAAAAAACCATGCCGCGTGCGAACGTCAAATGCCGGGCATTGTCTTTACACCGGCATCGTCAGTCCTGAGAGGGCCGCAGTCGTCGCGCGGAAGCTGCTTGGCCCTGAGTTCTTTAGCGGTTGGGGCATCCGCACGGTCGCCCACGGTGAAGCCCGCTACAATCCGCTTTCGTATCACAACGGTTCCATCTGGCCGCACGACAACGCGCTCATCGCCAGCGGACTGGCGAGATACGGTTTCAAAAACTTCGCGGGCCAGCTCCTCCTCGGACTTCTCGATGTCAGCAACATCGTCGACCTCCATCGCCTGCCCGAACTTTTCTGTGGACTAGATCGGCGCGCGGGTGAGGGTCCTACGCTCTATCCCGTCGCCTGTTCGCCGCAAGCATGGGCAGCCGCCGCAGGATTTCTGGTTCTGCAAGCGTGTCTCGGTGTCACGATTGACGGAGCCGCCAACAAAATTAATTTTGATCAGCCCAGTTTGCCGGAAGGAATTCCCCACCTCTGGATTAAAGGCTTGTGTGTCGGCGATGCATCCGTCGATTTATTTTTTGACCGCCAGGGTGACGGCGTTCGAGTCGAGGTAATCGATAAGCGAGGAGACTTGGACGTGGTGGTAAACGACGCTGCGCAAGAATCGGTAGGGGTACGATGATGGACAGCAGGTCTCTCGCGTGCGGGAAGCTTCGCCTTGAGATGACGATGCTTCTTTACAACCTGCCATCCCCAGCAAGGTCGAGGCTTTTCATCATGATCAGGTGTATTTCCCTTTTTCGGACGTAGAGCCAGAAGAAAGCAAAACTACAGCCTAATCCGGATACACCCATTTTGTCAGGAGGGCATATTATGATAGGGCAGAAGGACAAACAATAATTGTGCTCGCACGGGCACGGAAGAGGTCACAAGCAATGAAGATTGGAAAGAAAGCAGCAACCAAACATCTCGTGGCGCTAGCCGCCGCAATTCTCATCCTCGCCAGCGCGAGTTGGGCAGCAGACGATAAATCAGACATCGACAAGCGCATCGATAACGCGGCAACGGTTCTCTCCGAGATCATGGGTACTCCAGACAAGGCGATCCCGAACAAGGTAATGGACGATGCCAAGTGCATCGCAGTTGTTCCTTCCATGATTAAGATCGCCGTTGGATTCGGTGGAAATCACGGCAAGGGCATCGCCAGCTGCAAAACCGCACATGGTTGGAGCGCGCCCGCTCCGATTACCGTCACCGGTGGAAGCTGGGGATTACAGCTTGGTGGCCAGGCGATTGATATTGTGATGGTGGTGATGAATGACAAAGGCATGGAACATTTGCTCTCCAGCAAATTCAAAGTTGGAGCGGACGCTTCCGCTGCTGCCGGCCCAGTAGGCCGCGACGCCGCCGCCGCCACCGACTGGAAGATGAAATCGGAATTGCTAACCTACTCCCGCGCTCGTGGCCTGTTCGCCGGAATTGATCTGAGCGGCTCAGCGGTCTCGCAGGACAAGGATGAAACTCATGTCCTGTATGGCAAGATGATCCCGTTTGCTGACATTCTGGCAGGCAAAGTCGCCCCGCCAGCAAGCAGTGAGCACTTTCTCTCAACGCTTCGTAAATATTCCGCGCAGTCGCACGACTAAGTATTTCGTTTGGTGAAGCAAGGGCCGGACCGATCTGATCCGGCCTTTTGTCGTGTGAGAGCTCTTCGCTCTGATATGTAGAGGCGCTGTCGCACATTTAAGGCGTGTCAACACTTAATGGGACGTATCTAGAATTTCCGCCGAGAATTTTGAGGGGGTATCGCCAGGCTTGTCGGTTAATTCCCTCTCTCTGCGCTTTCCGCGTAACGGTAACTTCAAATCGTGAATCGAGGAATTTGATGAGCAAGCCACCGGAAAAGACAAAATCAAAAGGCCAATTTGTCAGCGATGTTGAGGAGATACGCCGCCGCGCGCGGCAGCACATTGAAAATGGAGCGGTCACCGATGCCTACAAAGCAGACCGTGAAACCGTCATCAAGGTGCTGAATGAGGCATTGGCCACCGAACTGGTGTGCGTTCTGCGCTATAAGCGTCACTATTACATGGCCAGCGGCATACACGCCAAGGCGGTTGCGGAGGAGTTTCTGGAGCACTCACAAGAAGAGCAAGTGCATGCCGACCAGATCGCTGAGCGGATTACGCAGCTTCAAGGCGAGCCGGATTTTAATCCTGAAACTTTAGCGCGGCGCAGCCACTCCCAATATGCGGAGGGCACCAGCCTGGTGGATATGATTCGGGAAGACCTGGTTGCTGAGCGCATCGCAATTGACTCATATAATGAAATCATCCGTTATTTGGGTGACAAAGACATTACCAGCCGGCGCCTGATGGAAAAGATTCTTGCAAAGGAAGAGGAACACGCGGACGATATGGACTCCTTGATCGAAACGGTCTCACAGTATGAGAAGAAGTTCGAAGAGCTCACGAAATCGGGTAAGTCTCCGCTTAAGGAAGTTTCCTAACTTCAGGATTGTGCAAGACTTATACTGCAACGATTGAACTCCGTCATTTGCAGTTGTACTTTACTTCGAGCTTCGCCTTGTAGCAGGGCCTTCTCATTTTCCTTCCTTCATCAAATCCAGTCCACGTTCTGCAACCTAAATGGTCGCAAATAGCGTCTGAAGAAACATCTAGGCGAGCGGTCATCCAAATCTTGCTGGTTCCCAGAGTTCTGGAAAAGGCCGTTCCTAATCCGACGTCAGGAGAACAACATGAAGAGAGCATCGTTATCCATCATTGCAGGATTGGTATTCTTAGCGGCGGCAGCAGTCGCACAAACGTCGAGCACTTCCGACACCACAAGCTCGCAAGGGACGCAGGGCGCTTCTCCGGCCCAGACATCACCATCTCCTTCCACCAGCACCGATCCTGGTCCCGCCAGCAGCGATCCTGGGATGCAGAGCGTGCCCCCTTCCTCCACAGGTAGCGGCACGGGTTTTCCTTCATCGCAAGACTCGTCATCGGGGGCGCAGGGCAACACCTCCTCCATGGGCGGGATGAAGCACGATGACGGCATGAAGAGCGACAGTGGTATGAAGGGCGACATGAAGGGCGAGAAGAAGTTGAAGGGATGCATCCAATCTTCAGGCGGACAGTTCATGCTCGAAGAGAAAAAAGGCAAAACCGTAAACCTCAGCAGCGGCCAGGACCTCTCCGCTCACGTCGGTCACATGGTTGCCGTGCATGGAAGCTGGGCCAACGGCTCTGACATGTCTTCCACTTCCTCCTCAGGATCGAATGCGGGTTCTGCCCGTACTTTCAACGTGACCAGCATGGATATGATTTCCGAGACCTGTGGTGGCAAAGGAAGGCATGACAGCATGGGCACGACCGGTGGCGGGACAATGGGCAGCGGTAGTTCCAGCCCCAGCACCGACCCCTCAACGAAGCCTCAGTAAGACTCTTGGGACGTGATAGGGGCTCCAGCGATGGAGTCCCCATTTTTTTATGGCAGCGCAACGGCTAGGTGAGAGGATTTGATGGCGAGGGTTAAGATGCGTTCCAGAAGACAACGCAACACCTGGAAGGGCGTCGTAGCGGGATTGTTGGGAGGCTTTGCTGCCTCTTGGGCCATGAATGAGTTTCAGTCATTCTTAAGCTCTTTAGCAGATAAGGCGAGCGAAGTGAAATCCAAAGCCTCCGCTGAGCAATCGGGCATGACTTCGAGCGCGGCAAAGTCGGCAGAATCAAAAGAGCATGAAAGCGGCGACGACGCTACCATGAAAGTCGCGGACAAATTATGGACCGCCGCTACCGGTTCACGGCTCACGAAGGAAGAGAAAGACACGGCGGGTCCCATCGTCCATTATGTTTTCGGCTCAGCGATGGGAGCTGCATATGGAGCGGTGGTCGAACACGCACCCTGGGCTAACGTAGGGGCGGGGATACCACTGGGCGCGCTTCTCTTTGTCGGAGCGGACGAAGTCGCAGTTCCGGCCCTAGGATTATCGGAGTCCCCTGCGAAGTATCCCCTCTCTTCGCACATGTCGGCACTGGCTGCACACACGGTTTACGGAGTCACTACCGAAGCGGTACGGCGCGTGGTTAGAGCGGCGCTGCGATGATCCTTGGACAAGTTTTGGCTCTGGGATCGCGACCGTCCGGGGTTTAAGCGCGCTTTGATCGCCAAATTCCTATTTAATTACAATATGCGCCGTCTTGCAGTCCTTCTTCAGGCCCTGACTTGGTGGGCCGCTTGCCTCCCTGCTCAGGTTTCTTACGAAGGCCAAATAGTGAGCTCGGTTAGTTTGATCGCCAATCCTCATTTAAATGTCGCGGGCTATCTTCCTCTCATCCAGCAGAAGGCCGGACAGCCGTACTCGTCCGCGGCCGTTGCTGCGAGTGTTGAGGCATTGAGGCAAACGCAGGGCTTCAGCAAAGTTGAAGCGCAGGTGGCTCCCGAAACCGCAGGGCTAAGGCTTTCCTTTGTTCTGGAGCCTGCCTATTACGTGGGTGTATTGGATTTTCCGGGCGCCACGAAAGCATTCCCTTTCACTCGCCTTTTGCAGGTTGCGAATTTGCCGGACGAAGAAGCGTTCGACCGGACGCGCGTCCCGCAAGTGGACACCGCGCTGATACTGTTTTTCGAAAACAACGGATATTTCAAGTCCGAGGTGAAGCCCGAAATTCAGCTCGACGATACAAATCAGCTAGCTAACGTGGTCTTTCATGTTTCGCTCGGCAAGCGCGCAAAAATCGGAGAGGTAAAAATCGTTGGTCCGGATGCAACGGAGACGGCGAAATTGCTACATGCAACGCGCTCGTTGCGGGCAGCTGCCAGTGGTGCCTCTTTGAAGCCAGGCAAAGTTTTCACAGCGGAACGAATGAAAGCGGCAACTGGCCTGCTGCAAAGCTATTTGGCCGCGCAGCACCATCTGGCAAACCATATTCGCCTAGATGCCCCTGAATTTCATCCAGAAACCAACCGCGTGGACCTTTCCATGAATATCGATGTCGGACCCACTGTTTTCGTCCGCACCGGGGGCGCGCGGCTCTCATCTATTCCTTTTTTGTCAAAGCGGAGAATCAAGAAGCTGATTCCGATTTACGAGGAGGAAACGGTGGACCGCGACCTGGTCGCTGAGGGGCAGCGCGACCTTTCGGAATACTTTCAGCAGAAGGGTTATTTCGACGCTAAAGTTACCACCGAGTTCAAGCGTGAGGCGGAGACAATTTCCATTCTCTATCACATCGAAAAGGGAAGACGGCACAAAGTAGATGAAATTGCTTTTAGCGGCAACTCCCATATTTCGGGTGGTGAGCTGCTGACTCACGTGACGGTGAAAAAACATCGCTTCTTGTCTCACGGACTTTTCAGCCCGAAACTTGTGAAGAAGAGCGCGGACAACATCGCCGCCGTTTACCGCAATCAGGGTTACGAACACGTGAA
>JBDUDA010000111.1:0-9678 GCA_040003205.1 Acidobacteriaceae bacterium
GCAAATACGCCGAAAAATACCTCGATTTACAACGCGAGCAATTTAAACGTATCGGCATCTTCGGACGTTTCGATCAGCCCTACTCGACCATGACTCCGCAGTACGAGTCGGTGGTGCTGGCTACTTTTTACGCATTCTTCGAGAAAAAATTCGTCTACAAAGGGTTGCGCTCGGTCTACTGGTGCATCCATGATCGCACCGCCCTAGCCGAAGCCGAGGTCGAATACGAAGATCACACCAGCCCGACGGTGTGGGTGAAGTACGCGCTCAAGGATGACCCGAGCGAGCTGGCTCCGGAGTTGGCGGGCAGGAAAGTGTCCACCGTCATTTGGACTACCACTCCCTGGACGCTGCCGGCTTCACTGGCGGTGGCGTTTCATCCGAAAGAAGAATATGTCGGCCTCGAAGCTGGAGGCGAAGTTTTTCTAGTAGCCGCTAAGCGCGCCGAGACGTTTGCCAAAAATGTTGGACTCGCCGAGACGAAAGAACTGGCGCGTTTTGCCGGCGAAAAGCTGGAGTACAAAAACTTCGCTCATCCATTTCTCGATCGCAACATTCTCGGTGTGCTGGCGGATTACGTCACCATGGACCAGGGCACGGGAGTAGTGCACACCGCTCCCGCTCACGGTCTCGATGACTTCAACACCGGCACGAAATACAAACTCGATCCTACTTGCGAAGTGGACGCCGCCGGCCGCATTCACAACGGGCTACCTGAATATGACGGGCTGCGCGTTTTCGACGCCAACAAACCGATTGTCGAATTGCTCAAGCAGCGCGGCGTATTGCTGCATACCGAGCCGCTGCAACATTCTTATCCGCATTGCTGGCGTTGTCATAATCCCATAATTTTTCGTGCGACCGAGCAGTGGTTTATCTCCATGGAGACCGCGATGCCCGGCGGCGGAACATTGCGAACTCGCACGCTGGATGAAATCAAGAGAGTGAAGTGGGACCCGGCGTGGGGCGAGGAACGAATCTCGAACATGATCGCCACTCGTCCCGACTGGTGCATCTCGCGGCAGCGAATCTGGGGAGTGCCCATTGCCGTTTTTCTTTGCGAAGGTTGCGGCAGGCCTTTGAACCATGCTGACACGAATCGCGCGGTGGTCGAACTTTTTGCGCGCGCGGGAGCCGACGCCTGGTATACGCCTGAGGCAGATTCGGTGCTGCCTTCAGGAACGAAGTGCCCGGAGTGCAATGGCTCAAAGTTCATCAAGGAAACTGACATCCTCGACGTCTGGTTCGAATCTGGATCGAGCTACCTCGCGGTGCGCGATAACGAACCCGGCTATTCCTGGCCTGCCGATCTTTACCTCGAAGGTGGAGACCAATATCGCGGCTGGTTCCATTCTTCCCTTCTGTGTTCCATGGGTGTGCATGGCGACGCGCCCTACCGCATGGTCGCTACCAATGGATGGACGCTCGACGAGCAGGGTCGTGCGATGTCGAAGTCGCTGGATAACGGAGTTGATCCGGTGGACATTGCGAATCGCATGGGCGCGGAAATCGTGCGGCTATGGGTAGCGTCGGTTGATTTTCGCGAGGACGTTGCATGCTCCGAGCACCTGATGCAGCGCGTTGCTGACAACTATCGCAAGATTCGCAATACTTTCCGCTACATTCTTGGAAATCTGGAGCATTTTAATCCCGAGCGTGATTCGGTCCCGTTCGAGAAGATGGAAGAGATTGACCAATACATGCTGCGGCAGACGGCAGACATGGCGCAGGAAGTGTTGCGCTGCTATGAGGATTTTACTTTTCACAAAATTTACCAGCGCATTAATCATTTCTGCGTGGTGGAACTGAGCGCATTTTATTTCGACGTATTGAAAGACCGGCTGTATATCTCGGCTCCCAGATCTGAAAAGCGCCGGGCGGCGCAGACCGCGATTTGGAGGATTGGCGAAGCGCTGGTTCGGCTGCTGGGCCCGATCACGAGTTTCACGTGCGACGAAGTCTGGCAATATCTGCCCGCCGTGAAAGGCCGTCCGCAGAGCGTCCAGCTTGAGAAGTTTCCCGCAACGGCCGACGTCCTCGGGGGCGGTGCTGCTGTGGAAGATGCCACACAGCAAGCGGAGTGGGCAACGCTGAAGTCGGTCCGAGATCAGGCGTTGAAAGTTCTGGAAGAATCCCGCACCGCAAAACTCATTGGCGGCGGCCTGGAAGCCAGGCTGACCATCACTGCTGACGGTCCGGTATACGAAACCCTTTTACGACATAAAGACGACCTGCGATATTTGTTCATCGTATCGGCGGTCGAAGTTGTGAAAGGTCCTTCGGGGAACGGCAGTGGCGGAGTGGGCGTTCAGGTCAATAAAGCCGATGGCAAAAAGTGCGAGCGCTGCTGGAATTATTCCACTCACGTGGGGGAGGACGCCACTTATCCGACGGTCTGCGAGCGTTGCAGCGCCGTGCTCGCGCAGCTAAAAGACGATTCGGCGGCTGGGTCGTAAAATCCTCTCTCATGATTCTCGCCATGGTCAAAGAACACTCGATGCGGAAGTTCTATCTGCTCACCGCGCTGCTGGTTGTCGCTCTCGACCGCGCGACCAAGTGGCTGGTGGCGAAAGACATTCCGCTGCATGACTCAATCAAGATGATCGGCGGGATTTTTTATTTGACGCACGTTGAGAATCGAGGAGCGGCCTTCAGTTTGTTCGCGGATTCCTCCTCGCAATGGAAAATTACGCTGCTGGTAATTTTCTCCATGATTGCGCTGGTGATTGTCACGATCTTGTTGTGGAGAAACAGTCACGCCATGACCGTTACCGGCGTCGGCCTGTCTTTAATTTTAGGTGGCGCAATTGGGAATTTGTGGGACCGCCTGTTGAATGGACGGGTGGTAGATTTCCTGCTCTTCTACCTCGGTTCGTATCAATGGCCGGCATTCAACGTGGCTGACAGCGCGATTGTGGTCGGCGCTGGACTGCTGGTATTTGAAATCCTGTTCGCGAAGACTCCGGTCGCGGAAAAATCGATTTAAATTTCCACGGTTTAAGTTTTCACGGACTTCCGTACAACTGGCGATACACGTTCGCATTCCGCAGAATTGCCTGCACGTACTCGCGCGTCTCGGTGAACGGAATGGATTCGACGAATTCCTGAGGATCGCGATATTTCGCCTGTCCCAACCACTCCTGCACACGATCTCCACCGGCGTTATATGCCGCCAGCGCATATTCGAAGGCGCCGAATTTATCCACCATCGCGCGGAAGTATTTTGTTCCTAGCTGCAAATTAATCGCAGGCGTAAATAATTGCGGCGCGGAGAAATGTTTCAGCTTCACCTGCTTCGCTACGGTCTTACCCACCTTGGGCAGAAGCTGCATGAGTCCAAGTGCGTTCGCTCGCGAAACCGCATTCGGATTGAATTCCGACTCCTGTCGAATTAGTGAAGCCACCAGGTAAGGGTCCAGCGCATTGGCCGAGGCATGGCGTTTCAGGTCAGGCCAGTACGCTTCAGGAAAAAGCGCCTCCCAGTAGGGACGCGGCAAGCTCGGCAGGTCCACGGCAAAATAACTTGGCACCGCGCGCTTGAGGACTTCGATGGCCATGTCATAGCGTCCCGCATCGCGGTACATCCGGGCGATTTCGGCGGGAAGCCAACTTCCTCTATCCTCCTCGTTGGCTGCTCGTAGCTCTTTCACCGCGAAATCCAGCAGCGCCCCGTTCTCGAGCAACTGCGCCTTCTGCACCCGCAAGTTATCTTCGGGCACCGGGTCTGGGGAGATGTGGGGATCGGAATTGAGCGGAATCACACGGTCCAGCAACGGATAATTTCCTGCCGGCTCGTTAATGACAGGCATTTTCGCCATGCGTTGACGGGCGAGTTCTCCGTAGTAGTAGTTGCGGAATCTGTCAGAAAGTTTTTGATAGTAAGCCCTCGCCAAAACCAAATCGTTGTCTTCTTCGCCCAGACGCGCGCGCCAATACAAGGCTGCCGGGATTTCCGCCGAGTTGGCATAGAGAGCAATCTGTTGTTCGAACCCTGCCTTGGCCTCGGCATTTCTTCCCTGGCGAAGGCTCAACCACGCGACTTTCCAATGTGCATAGCCGGCGCGTGGGGCATTAGGAAAACTTTTCTGCATCTCGCGATAGGAATCAATCGCATGGTCGTAGTCTTTTCTCAGCAGATAAATATTTCCGGCCGAGAGTAACCCTTGCTCAAGCCACGGGCTAGTCGGATACGTTTGCCGCAACTGGTCGAGCGTTCGCAGAAACCCATCGTCGTCGTTAACAGAGCGCTGAATTTCCGCGGTATCGAATAATTTTTGTGCCTTGATATCAGCGGCGGTCTCCGGAACTAAATCAAGCGCTTGCCTCGCCTCTTTACTCTGTCCCGAACGATGTAATGCTTCCGCAAACGCCAATTGCAAAACTGGACGGTCACTTGCTTGTGCTTCCGTCACCAGGCCGCGATATTCTCCGGCCGCTTCGTTGAAGCGTTTACCTTTCATCAACAATTCGGCGCGCATCTTTCTGATAGCGAAGGCGGCAGGCGTGGCGGTCGCCGAAGCCGGCAACTTTTTAAGTTCCGCGTCGGCATCTCCAGCCTCGTTGCTCAAAGGAATGCTGAAATAGATATTTCGCAGAGTCTCAACTGCTTTCGCCGTCTGGCCGCTGGTGGCGTAGGCGCGTCCCAACGCAAGTTCGAAGTCCGCGCGCGTTGGCTGACGGTCTTTCTCGAGAAGCGGAATGGCATCCTGAGATTTTCCGGCGGCCAGCAAAGCATTCGCATTCAATAAATGCGCATCGCGAAGCAACAGTGAATCCGGATAACTGCTGTCAAAATTGCCTAGCGCGGTAACGGCTTCAGCGGGCTTGCCCATCTGGGAAAAAGTATTCGCGAGATAGTAGGAGACGTAATCTCCCAACTCTCCGGCTTGTGGCTGGGCTCGATTCAAAGCCTCCAGGGTTCTGGGGAAATCACGATCGAGAAAGTGCGCATAGCCAAGCACCAGCCAGGCGAGTGCTCCGGCATCTTCCTTACTGTGCCGCACGGCATACGCCTGAACTCCGGCGTAGGCAGCAGGGGATCGGTCCTGCAACAGTTGACGCGCCATCGGCCTCAGACTGGTTGAGGCTACAAAGGCCTGGCGAGTTCGACGAAAACGCGGAGACTGCCGCTTCTTTATCCGAACAGATTTCTTTGCTTTCTTCTTCGCAGGCACGCTGGTTCGGGCATGAACAGTGCCTGATCCCTGCGGGCCGGATAGTCCCGCGCCCAGCGAAAACGTGGCGCAGAAAAGGACCGCGAAGAATAGAAAGAAATTTAAAGCTGGATGCCGAAGATGCACAGCTGCTTTCTTGAATAAGAATTACGATTGGCGGAAATTCGCGCCCATAAGTGCAACATCGTCTTCCGCCAGGCTACGCAGTAGTTCATGGTTGAAATAATCTCCGTTGGCGGCAGGCGTATTCCCGTAGCGCTTCTTGTAAGTGGCGCGGCTCTTCTCAATATCTTCTTTCAAGCGATCGTACAAATCTCTGTGCTTGCGTCCTTCGTTCACTTTTGCCTGGTTATAAAGCTTGATCTCATCCATCAGCAGGCGGGCGAAGCGCTGGGCCTTGCGATGGATTTCGTCATCCTGGGGAGAATGAACGTGGGCTGCGGAAGAGGCAGTCGTCGCCGCCGCCGCCATGACTGCCTGCGGAGGCTCATCATGAGCGGCCTGCTCCACAGTTGCAACTGACTCCTGCGGAGCAGAATGTACGGGAACATGAGATGAGAAGGGGTCTGGAGCTGGCGAAACAGCTTGCACGGGAGCTGCGGAATCCTGCCGTTCTACGCTGTCGCCCTCTTTTTGCGCTTGTTTGCGCAGTGACGAGACTTCCAGCCACGCGCTCGCGGAGGTCACCAGCAGTTCGAGCGCCTCGCAATCCAGCCTTCCATCCGGGCCCGGGTCCGCGTAAACAATAGCCGCCAGCTTGTCTTTCAGCACCAATGGCAAAAACAGCACATGGTCATCGTTGGGAGCGCCAAACTGCGCGACAAAATTCGCATCCACGCCCGCCATCGTGCCTGACGCCGGTGTCCGCGAGTCAATCACCCGTGCCGCTAATCCTGCGCTAACGTCAAGCGGGAAATTTTTTATGTCACCTGCGTTTGCAAAGGCGCGGCCCTGCCACCCGGTGGCATTTCCAGCCTTCATCACGAACAATGCGCTGCGCCCGCTGTAATGGACGGTGTTATCGAGCAGAGTGGCCAAGATTTCTTTCTGCGAGGATCCGGAATGGATGGCCGCAACCGCCTTGGCCAGGTTCGCGGCGTATTGCTGGCGCGCCCCTCCCGAATTCGATTCAGTTTGACCCTGAGGCTCTGCTTGCGTCTGAAGCTGCGCCAAAACTTCGCGCACCAGATCGTCACGCAGAACCGGGACGTGCGCATCCAGAACCTGCGCTACGACCTTCTCGACGATCTGTTCAATTCCGAGCTTTTCCGCCATGGATGTCGTGGTAGTTCGCAACGCCTGTTTCAGTTACGGTTATTGCCGCTAATTCACAAAAAAATGCTGGTTCCGCGCACTTTGTGACACGATTATAGAGACTTTTGAACGTAAATCCGGCATCACGATAGGACGTGTTCTACTGCGGACGCCGCACCTTGGAATGTAGCGCAACTCGCTGTCGACGGATACGTGAAAAGCCGATTAGCACAATCGAAGGTTACCAAGTAAAATAACAGCTTCGCAGCACACGATAAGGCGAAAATTCTTGCATCGGACCCATGATGAGCACCATCCAACCAAAGGTAAGTGAGCCGGTCACCGACGAGATGGCACTCGTCCTGGCGGCTAAGGGCGGCGACGTCAGCGCCTTTGAGCAGCTGGTTAAGCGTTACGACCGGAACGTGTTTCGCATTGCGCAGCACATCACGCAAAACCGCGAGGATGCGGAGGACGTGGTGCAGGATGCGTTCCTGAAGGCCTATGGGAACCTGAAACAGTTTCAGGGACAGTCGAAGTTTTACACCTGGCTGGTGCGGATTGCGGTGAACGAGGCGCTCATGAAGTTGCGCCGCCGCCGCCCGGAACGCACAGTTTCACTGGACGAAGATGTAAGGACTGAAGAAGACTCGGTGCCGCGCGAGGTTGCTGATTGGAGTCCCAATCCAGAGCAACAATATAATCAGGCGGAATTACGGGAGATTTTGACCCGCACCATACAGGGTTTGCCCGCAACTTTCCGCACCGTGTTTGTGTTAAGAGATGTGGAAGGGCTCTCGACCGAGGAAACGGCGGATGCGCTTGACTTAAGCATTCCGGCGGTAAAGTCGAGACTTCTGCGAGCGCGCTTACAATTGCGGGAGCGCTTGAGCAAGTTTTTTCAGCGACGCGCGAGTTCAGAAGGCAAACCGAAACTTGACGGCATGGATGGCGAATTGGACATTGGAAATGGCGATGGCACTGCCGGAGAACCGGATCACGAGGGCGGAGATGGCAACCAGTGAAATGCTCTGAATTTTTGCACGAGCTCACCAATTACCTCGACGGCGTCATTGACGACCGTACCAAGACCGAGCTAGAGGACCATCTTTCGTGGTGCCATAACTGCTACGTGGTCTGCGACACCACCAAGAAGACCATCGAAATATATCGCGATTCCCAGTTGTATGAGCTGCCTGACGACCTCCGTACCCGGCTCCGCTCCGCCATCGTAAGCAAATGCGAGGCGCATAAAAAAGTTGATGCCAAAGGCGAGTGACACCGGCGTGAAGCCATAAGAGCAAATTTCAATTCCTATTCGGGAAAAGCAAATCGCTTAAGTCCCTCCTCGGAACCTTTTCGGACCAGAGCCGAATCTATATGGGTGCAGAGAGTGTCGTTACCGATACGATATTCTTTGACGAGGTGGAACTTTGATTTCCAGAATTTACAACACCATTTTCGGTTGCCGCCACCACCATTATAGTTTCCCGATTTCTGTCCCTCTCACGCCCAGCCGTAGCCCTGCCGCGCGGCTCACCGGGACCTACGTCGTGTGCTTGCAATGCGCCAAGGAATTGCCTTATGACTGGAGCGAGATGAAACTTGTGTCTGGGGAGGTGGCAGCTGCGAAATTGCGTAGTCGCGCTTCCGCGGGACTGATGGCTTCCAAGCAAGTCGCCTGAGAATAGGGCTTTTTCGACTGCCTTTGTCGTTAGCGCGACTGCGGTCCGCTCAACATGACAGGGTGCAAACAAAAAACGGCGGCCCCAATGAGGCCGCCGTTTTCCTTGTGCTCAGATTGCTAGTTGCTGTCGTCCTGCCGGCGCTTCAAGGTTGGACGTCCATCATCTTTGCCATCGTCCTTAGTGGTCTTGTCGGGGGCTGAGGTACGCCGCAGGCTCGGTTTCCCGCTGTCTTTCTGGTCTACCAATTTGCGGCGGTTCTCCAGTGACGCGAGGCGCGATTTCACGTCGTCGAACTCCGACGTGGACACCGTGTACTGCGGTCGCGGAGGCAGTATGCGGGAAATCTCCTCCTGCGACTTGCTGATGCGATCGGGCGTCTGCGGATGCGTGGCAAATGCCTTCGATAGTGTTCCTGGTTTCTTCTTCTCCTGCGCCTGAATCTTTTCGAAGAAGCTGATGAAAGCCTGCGGATCGTATCCCGACTTGTACATGTACTCCAGGCCCAGGTAGTCCGCCTCGCCCTCAAATCCGCGCGAAAACTTCAGGAACGTTAGCGGCAGTGCCAGTCCGGCAGCCTGATAGCCGGCGTAACCGATGGGCCCACCGACAAAAATCAGCGGGATGGAAGCAAGATTCATTAACTGTCCGCGGGTATTTTCGCGGGCAGCGTGGCAGGCGGCGACGTGCGCGATTTCATGCGCCATGACTCCGGCCAGTTCAGCCTCTTCGTCCGCAGCTAGGATCAGTCCTGTGTTTACATAGAAGAAGCCTCCCGGCAGGGCGAAGGCGTTAATTTCGTCGGCGTCAATTACCTTGATCGTGAATGGGACTTGCGCATCGGAGTTACGCACCAGATTCTGCCCGATACGATTTACGTACTCAGTGATGACAGGGTCCTGCACCAGCTTCGACGTGGACTCCACCTGCATGGCGTATTGCTTGCCCATCGCCATCTGTTTCTCGATGCTGTACCAGTTCCCCATGCCTCGATCACAGCCGACGTGGCGATTGCCGATGGCGTCAACGTCGCTGCGTCCGCCATCGTGCTCGAACTTCTGCTCGGGCTTCTGATCAGACTGGGCGGTCGCGGTTTTCGGCGTCGTCGCCGTAGCGGTATTCTTGGCTTGCGGCTGAGTTGAGGTGGCGCCGGAAGGACTTTGGCTGGCTGTGCTCTGGCTCTGTCCAAATGCAGATCCGAAGCTTAGGACCGCAGCTGCGAAGACTATCAAAGGGATTTTCATATTAGACGGCCTCATCCGTCCCAAGCGTTCTCGCCGCATCAGGACTCATTCTACGCCGGCACGGGCCTCCGGCTGAAACTCTCATAACAATTGGACGCACACAGACTTAAGAAGGTTATCCGGACAAAAAAAGTGTCGGCGGTTTGAGTTTCGACTGGTTCTGATTGCGATTTGCTATGACTTGGGATTTCGCCCTGACTTGGGATCTTGCCCTGACTTGCGAGTTTAACCTGACTTGGGGGTTTGCTCTGACTTGGGGGTTTGCCCTGATTTGGAGGCAGTGGCTCAAGGTCAAAAAAACCTGTCATCTCGACCGGAGTC
>JBDUDA010000285.1:0-2865 GCA_040003205.1 Acidobacteriaceae bacterium
TCGAATGGCGTCGCACATGTCGGTGATCACGCGTTCGCGGCCCAGAGCGACCTGAGTACCGAGCGTGATTTTTTCCAGCAGCTTTCCCTGCTCGTCTACGGCTGCGATGCGGAGATTCGTGCCGCCAAGATCTACACCAATCGAATAGTTAGACATAAGACTGTTCAGAGTACCACTGAAGATTTTTGCTGGTCGCGTCTGCGATCAGATAGATGCCGGAAACTCTGGGTACGGACGCTGCGGGTCACTTGTTCGACCCTTATTTCTGGCAGTGCGGACAATAGTGGCTGCTGCGGCCCGTGATAACGATTCGCTTTATGGGCGTCTTGCAGACCAGACAGCGCTCGCCTTCGCGCCCGTAGACACGGTGCTGGAGCTGGAAGAAGCCCTCTTCGCCATCCGCCCCAACGTAGTCGGAAATGGAGGAGCCCTTATGTTTGATCGCTTTTTTTAAGACCGCGCGCATCGCCAGATGCAGCCTGCGCAGCTCTTCACGTGTGAGGGACGAAGCGCGGCGGCGGGGACGAATCCCCGCGCGAAACAAAGATTCATCGGCGTAGATGTTTCCCACCCCGCTCAACAATTTCTGGTTGAGCAATGCGCTCTTGATAAACGAATCCGTCCCACGAAAGAGTTTTGTGAATTGTACAAGTGGGACATCGAGAGGTTCGGAGCCGCTGGCGGCGAATTCGTGGGCAACGCTTAAACGTCCGAAGCGTCGGGGATCGATGAAGCGAAGTTCCCTTCCGGACTTCAGGCGAGCGATGGCGTGGGTATGTTTAAGAATTTCGTCTTCCGGAGAGCAAACCAACATGCGCCCGGTCATACCGAGGTGGACGATCCATTGAGAATGGGGATTTGCTGTGGTTGGCCCCGCGACGAATTTTCGGCGCGCGGGCGTCGATTTGTTTGGCTCCAGATCGATGACGATGTGCTTCCCCACCCGCCTGACATTTGCGATGCGCTGAAATTCCAGCGTGTTCACAATTTCTTCAGCAGGAGACTTGAGGGGCTCAGGTTTGTCCCCTAACCACACCGATTCGATCACGTCGCCGGTGACGCGGCTCGCCAATCCTCGGGCGACGGTTTCTACTTCGGGAAGTTCGGGCATCGTTATTCCGTACTTCTATTGTGAGGCACACTGCGCGACAGAGCAATTCGGCAGTGGCTCAAGTTCAAAATGACCTGTCATCTCGACCGGCGTCGTGGCTTCGCACAGCGAAGACATCACGGAGTGGAGAGACCTGCTTTTTCCCCGTGCAATAGCAGGTCTCTCGACTCCGCAAAGCCAAACGGCTTTGCTCCGCTCGAGATGACAACCCTGGGTTGTAGTTTTTGAATTGAGCCACTACCCAGCAAGCGCGAGCGTTGCTCATTTGCCACGCTGCGGGTTATCATTTCTAGTATCCGCTGTTTCACCTTTCATCTCAGTAATTCAGTAATTGTTACAATCCCCAGGAGCAACAAGTGTGCGATTTTCATGTAGCGGAGCGGCGTATCAAGTTCTCTAACGGAGTCTGCATTTGAAGAAAGGTAAGACCGCGGTCATTGTTGGCGCGCAGTGGGGCGACGAGGGCAAGGGCAAGATCGTTGATGTGCTCTCCGAAAACTTTTCGGTGGTGGCGCGCTACGCCGGCGGCCACAATGCCGGACACACCGTCATCATCAACGGCAAGAAATTTATCCTGCAACTGGTGCCCTGCGGCGTGCTGCGGGCGGGATGCCGCAGTGTAATTGGCAACGGCGTGGTGCTCGATCCGCTGGCGTTTCTCAAGGAAATTGCCGCGTTGCGCGAATCTGGAGTCCATACGGATGGCGCCGTATTTGTCAGCAATCGCGCGCATGTGATTCTTCCCTACCACCGCATGATTGAGCTGGCGTCGGAGAATGCTCCTGGACGCGTAAAAATTGGCACCACCTCACGCGGGATTGGGCCTGCCTACGAAGACAAGATGGGACGCCGCGGGCTGCGCGTCGCTGACCTGCTCGACCTCAAACTGCTCAAGATCCACATCGAGAACGCGTGCCGCGAAAAAAATATGATTGCGCACGCGCTCTTCAATTCCGAGCCGCTCGATCCTGACAAGATGTATCAGGAATATGCCGAGGCCGCTGCGAAGATTGCGCCCTTCGTTTGCGACACTGCGGCGTTGCTGAATCGCGCCATTGACGATGGCGAATCAGTCATGTTCGAGGGCGCGCAGGGCACCATGCTCGATATTGATCATGGGACGTATCCGTTTGTCACCTCGTCGAGCGCAAGTTCTGGGGGAGCGGCTATCGGAACTGGCGTCGCGCCAACTGCGATTAACACGGTGATTGGAGTGACGAAGGCTTACTGCACTCGGGTAGGCGGCGGTCCATTTCCTTCCGAGCAGCTCGATGCGACGGGCGATCACCTGCGAGCGCGCGGTAATGAGTATGGCGCTGTCACGGGACGTCCGCGGCGCTGTGGATGGCTCGATCTCCCGCTGCTGCGTTACTCCGCGATGATTAATGGAATAAGCTGGCTGGTCGTGACCAAGCTCGATGTGTTGGATGATTTGGCGGAAATTCCAGTCTGTGTGGGATACAAGATTGATGGTAAAGCTTCGACGGAAATTCCGGCGCACGCTAGCGGCTATGATCGCATCGAATGCGTGTACAAAACCATGCCGGGCTGGAGGACTTCGACTGAAGGAATTACCGCGATGGCGAAACTGCCGAAAGCCGCTCGCGAATATCTAGCTTTCGTCGAGAAAGAAAGCGGGGCTCGCGTTGGGGTGGTTTCTACGGGGCCGGGTCGCGAGCAGACTATGTTTGTGGATGAATTTTCGGCTGAGTTGGGAGAGTTGACCAGCAAGTAAAATGAGCAGACTGAAAATG
>JBDUDA010000112.1:0-9590 GCA_040003205.1 Acidobacteriaceae bacterium
CAGCGCGGTGACTGATTTTCTTTACCCTGAGCGCATCGTCGTGGGCGCCGATAACGAACGTTGTGCCGCGGTGCTGAGGGAAATATACGCGCCGCTGGTGGACGGCAGTTATTATCGCAATCCCAACGCGGTTCCGCGGCCGGACCGCGCCCAGATACCTCCGCCGCTACTTGTCACCAGCGCCAAGAGCGCCGAGTTGATAAAACATGCTTCCAACGCATTTCTCGCAATGAAGATCTCTTTCATCAATGCGGTGGCGTCCATCTGCGAAGCTGTGGGGGCTAATGTGCAACAGGTCTGCATGGGAATTGGAACTGACAGCCGCATCGGTCCGCGGTTTTTGAATCCCGGGATTGGCTACGGCGGCTCCTGCTTTCCTAAAGATCTGATGGCGTTTCGCGCCGTCGCCCGCGAATGCGGATACGAATTTCGCCTGCTTGATGAGGTGATGCGCATCAATGAAGAGCAGCGTCACCGCTTCGTGCGCAAGGTGCGAAGCGCATTGTGGACGTTGCGAGGAAAACGGCTCGCGGTACTGGGCCTGGCCTTTAAGGGCGGAACGGACGATATTCGCGAGTCTCCCGCCATTCTGCTGGTGCAGTCGTTATTGCAGGAGGGCAGCCAGATTTGCGCATATGATCCGGCAGCAATGGAGCGAGCAAAAGACGCACTCGATTCGAAAGTCGAGTTTGCCGAAAGTGCCTATGAGGCCGCTCGTGGAGCCGACGCTCTTCTCATCCTTACCGAGTGGGAAGAGTTTTCACACCTCGATCTTCCGCGTCTCTTCAATCAGCTGAAATATCCGATCATCGTTGACGGGCGAAATCTTTACGATCCTGAAGTCATGGCGGCCCACGGATTTACGTATTACAGCGTCGGCCGACCCGCCTCTGCCCCCGATCCCGTGCCGGCGGCTGCCGCCACACCTGTTAGAAAACTTCAGAAATCATGAGTACGCTCCGCGCTCTTGTCACCGGAGGCGCCGGGTTCCTCGGCTCGCATCTCTGCGACGCATTGCTCGCGGAGAATTATTTCGTAGTCGCAGTGGACAACCTGCTAACCGGGAGGCGGGCGAACCTTGAACATTTGCGCAATGAATCGCGCTTCGAATTTCAGCAGCTCGACATCAATCAACCTTTTGACTGTGGCAAGGTGGACTATGTTTTTCACTTCGCATGTCCCGCCAGCCCGGTGGACTACACCATCCACGGCGTTGAAACCCTGATGGTGGGATCGCTGGGCACGTTCCATGCTTTGGATGTTGCGCGCAAATACTCCGCTAAATATCTGGTGTCATCCACTTCAGAATGCTACGGCGATCCACTCGAGCATCCGCAACGGGAGACCTACTGGGGCAATGTGAATCCGATCGGCCCACGCTCTGTGTACGACGAAGCGAAACGCTTTACCGAAGCGGTCACCATGGCCTACCACCGCTACTACAAGGTCGACACTCGCATCGCTCGCATCTTTAACACTTATGGTCCTCGCATGCAGTTGAACGATGGCCGGGTGGTCCCAAATTTCATGAAACAGGCGTTGCGCAGTGAAGCGCTGACGGTTTATGGAGACGGCAAGCAGACTCGCAGCTTTTGCTATGTCAGCGACGAGATCAACGGCTTTCTGCGTCTTGCAAATTCGGACGAACATCTGCCGGTTAATATTGGAAATCCTTCTGAGTTCACGATCCTGGAATGTGCGAAGCGGGTGCTGGCTGTGACTGGGTCGAAGAGCAAAATCCATTACGAAACCTTGCCACAGGATGATCCCAAACAGCGATGTCCTGACATTACCAAGGCGAGAAATTTGCTTGGCTGGGAACCCAAAATTGATTTGGAAACTGGACTGAAAATGTCCCTGGAATATTTCCGTAAAGCGGTGCTGGAAGATTCCGCCGCTCGCGTGTAGAAAGATTTCTGGCTAGACCGACATCTCCGCCTGGAAAACCTGGGTTGCCAGCAATTGTTGAATCTGCTCTTTCTTCAACTCGCTGCCCGCATCGAAAACCACCGCCATCCCCGTGCCGGGTTGAATGGATCTCACGACCCCGAATACCTTTACTTCCATTTCGCGGGTATTCACGAGAATTTGCACTTGGGTATCGCATGGAAACGGCTCAAATGTCTCCACATAGCATCCCTGCACGCTGATATCAGTCAGACTGCAACGCCGGGTTACCGTTTCGCCGGACGAACCGACAACTTCGACCGCCAAACAGCAACTATGCCGAGAGCGAACACGGCGCTCGATACTCAGGTCTGTAGGCAGGCTTGCACCAATGCCGCCACCATCTTCCTCCTCTGCTCGCGTCGACTGCGATCCGTTTTCATCGACAGTCGTAGATCTATCCTTCATCCATTGCTTTAACATTTGTTCCGCAGCCGGAGGAACACTCAAGAAGCGCACACCCGCGCGTCCGGAGGAATCCTGCCACTGAACATTTCCCGATAAACGTATGGTTGAACTCTGTCCCGGTAACTTGAATTCGAAGAATATTTTACTGTCGCGCTCAAGCTTTAAATCGGAATGGATCGCCGCGCCAGTCTCGCTGAGGTCCACCAATCTGATCGGGGCACCCTCCGCACGTCCATAGGCAATCGAGGCGTTGGTATTTAATGGGATACGCCGCGACTGGCGGCGCTCGCTTCCCACCAAGCTTCGGGCAGAACGTAAGCTGCTGGCGGCGCGCTCCGCGGAGATCGGCTTATAAAGCACGAAGCTTGCACCTCCTGCGAACAGCTCCCTGACATTCGATTCACGGTGAAGCAGGGCAATGATCAAACATTGTTGGTCGGCCGACGAACTACGGGCGAAGGACATTATTTCTTTCGCAGAGGGTTCGTCCGCACAGTCGACAACCACCAATTGAAATCGTTCGGCTGTCAGGCGGACATGTGCCGTGGCAAAATCCTCGCAGTGTTCAACCACCCAATCTGACCCCTCCAGAATTGGGCGCAGCAAAAGTGCCTCGGTCTCTCCACATATCAACAATGCTTTTAGTGCCATGCCCAACAAGAATCGTGGATATCGCGGGCAACGGCAAGTTACCAGCGGTCAGGCTAGAGTTGGATTATGACCTTCGTAATCTGGAGCCGACCCTGGTAACCCGCTATGGTGACAATGGTACTGAATTGAAAGCCGGCTGGTCGTCTCGCAACCGGCAACTGATTTGCACCTTCTCAGTCGAAAAGGTTCCTCGATTATGCAATCTAGGGTCAGCACCGGAGTATTAGCTTTTGGAGCGCTCTTGATGTTGGGGGGAGCGTTCATGCTCATATCCTCGCTTTTAGGGACAAGCCCCGACACCGATCTGCGTGGGATAGGGCTCTGTCTGTTCTCAGTGGGAGCTTTGGCAATCGGCTCTGGGATCTATCTAAAAGCATCTGTTTTGAAATCGGCTCCAGCAAGCCTTGGTGCCCGCAAGGACCCTGCTCCAGCACGCAAAGTTCGCGGCGGATGCGAAATCTGCGCGACCGAAGCCCCCGTCGTACAGTGCCGCAAACACGAATTGCATCTCTGCGGAAATTGTTTGGCCCAACACTACGACTTTCGAAGCTGTGTTTACGTCCCCAGCGCCCGCCGAACGGTAAATAAAGCAACAAAGGCTCAGGCCGCTAAGGCGAGTTGGGCGTAGAGCCTCAGCTCTCTGCTCTCAGCTCTCTGCTTGCTCTTGGCTCTTGGCTCCTAGCTGAACCCCTTTAGTCTTGAGCTGATAGCTGATAGCTGATATCCGCAGCTCATCCGCCCTTCCGCTTCCCTATTCCTCAACCCGCCATGTAAGATAATTTTTTCTCTACGGCGGAGTCTTTTTGCAGATCGCAACTTCCGACAAGAACGATAAACGCAATGCTTTCCCGCTGGTGATTTTCGCCATTTCTGCGCTGGCAGGAGTTACGTTATTCATGGCTCCCGCCTTTATCATCCGCCCGTTCAAGTTTCAGTCTCCGCGAGCACTTATTTGGGCTCTAGCCGCAAAACAGCAGGCGCCCCTTTGGACGCTCCTGATCGCCCTCGCCACTATGGTCCTGGCAACGATGTTGTGGTCACGCGTGTCGTATCTAGGCAGGACGCTCTTGGTTGCTGGGGTACTTCTTACAATAAGTTCGGCTGTAATGTCGCGAGTGGATTATTTCGAGTGGATGTTTCACCCTATCGCGACAGCCGGATACGAGCCCGCCACTTCGGCCAAACTGGATTCATCCGAAATGGTGATGGCGGTAAAGATCGGGAATGACTCGCGCGCCTATCCTATTCGCGAGATGGCGTATCACCATGTGCTTAATGATTTTGCGGGCGGCGTTCCCATCGCCGTGACCTATTGAACACTCTGTCACACCGGTCTGGTGTGGAAACGAGTGCTGGACGGAAGAACTCTTCATTTCCGCCTCGCGGGAATTAACAACCAAAACTTTCTCATGACCGATCAAGAAACGGGAAGCTGGTGGCAACAGATCACCGGCAAAGCAATCTTCGGTCCGAAAAAAGGGCGCACGCTTGAGCCTGTCAGCAGTGATGAACTCACTTTTGGGCTTTGGAAGCAGGAGTCTCCCACGGGCGAAGTGCTAACGCCGGTAGCAAAGTATTCCAGCAAATACGAGAGCAATTGGGAGCCGGAAGTCGCGAAGTTGCCGGTCGTAGTTAGCTTTCCAGGGACGGCGCTGAAGTCTCGCGACGTCGTAGTGGGACTCGAACTCGGAGGGCAGAGCCGGGCTTATCCTCTCGACCGGACCCTCAAGGAATCACCCGTGCAGGATCGTTTCGCCGGTGTGCCTGTGCTTCTGGTCGCAGGCCCTGATGACAAATCGGTGCGGGCATTTGTGAGCCGCATCGATGGCGTGGATGAGGAATTTTTCCGCGTTTCCGGCGATGCCGTAAAACAACCCGCGGAAACCGCTAAGACCTGGACCCTGGTGGACTCGACCTCGCACAGTGAATGGAATTTCCAGGGATGCGCCGTCAGCGGCGTGCAACAGGGGAAATGCCTGGAGCGTCTAAATCCCATCAAAGATTACTGGTTCGATTGGAGAAACTACCATCCTCAAACCAGCGTCTTCGGCCACTGACGTTTCTATTCCTCTTATTTTTAAAATGCTCGAGATCGCCGCGAGGAGAGTTTTTTGCCGGATATAAAAACAATCTTTTGGGACATTGGCGGCGTTCTTCTCAATAACGCCTGGGACCACACGGAGCGCGCAGAGGCACTCCAACGCTTTCATCTCGATGCGGCGGAGTTCGATGAAAGGCATCAGCAGGCCGTTTCTTCCTTCGAGAAGGGGGGAATGGGAATCGGTGAATACTTGACGAAAACCGTGTTCTACCGTTCCCGGGATTTTTCGGAAGAAGTTTTCAAAGAATACATGTTTTCCTTGTCGCAGCCGAACGATGCCGCACTTCAGTTGGCCCGCAGGATCGCGTCTTCGGGCAAATATTTCATGGCGACCATCAACAACGAGTCCCGCGAGTTGAATCTTCATAGAATCCAGAAATTTGGCCTACGAGAGCTCTTTAGCGCGTTTTTTAGCTCTTGTTTCCTTGGATTGTTGAAACCAGAGGAGTCTATCTATCGTCTGGCACTGTCGGTGACGCAACGCCTTCCAGAGGAATGTCTCTTCATTGATGATCGCTCCGCAAACCTGGAACCAGCGAAGAAGTTAGGAATGCAAGTCATTCAAATGAAGAATGTCGAGCAGCTTCAACTGGATTTGCGCTCGATGGGTATAAGCGCTTAAAGTTTTGATTATTTTTGATTTCGTAACGGTAGTGGAATGACGCCTCTTGCAGGGTTTGTTTCCGCGACCGATTGCAAACTTAGGTCGCTCGACCACATATCACAAACAATTTTCCATTCCCCGGCAGTGCGCGTAGAGATAATCACGTACTTGCCACGCTCTTCCCGCCGCTTGCTCATCGCCACAGGCACGACCATTTTGCTGCGCCCAGCCTCATAAGCAACGTCGCCAAACACATCCACCCGCAGCGCTTCGAGTTCGACCTCGCCCAGCCCTGCATCCATTGCGGTAAAAAGAAATTCTCGAATGGCTGCGGTTCCTCGGATCGCCGGAACGTTGGGGCGCAGGACTATCGCATCCGTTGCGTAGAGTTCTACCAGATCGTCTAAATGCTTCGTATTACAGGCCACCGACCAATCCTGGGCCAGCTTGCGGACAGCGGCGTCGGCCCGGTTCGATGGCGGTCCCCCAAGCACGGCACGAGCACGAAGCGGGTCCTTCGTGGCCGGGGTAGCGCCGCTCGGGAGCGAGGGAGACTGATCCCCCGAAAGATAATGGTGATAGTGGTGATGATAATGGTGCTGCCCTGCCGGAGTGGTCGCGATAGCTGACTCGATTGCTGTCTCAGGCCGAACGCTCATCGGGCCGGGGGTGCCGGACTCATCTTGCTGCATTGGAAGTCCACAGGTGCCGCAGAACTTATGGGACGGAGGATTTTCGTTCCCGCATGCCGGACAGGCACTCTTGGCCTCGACGTCTTCCCCGGCTGAATCATGGCCGTCGGCGTCCGCCTGAATCGTAAGCCGCTCTATGGCCTGGCGAGCTGCCTCAACGTCTTCAGATGCCGGCTTCGGACGCCGCAGGTCATACTTCATTCGCGTGAAGAAATCCTCGACCTCTTCATTATGGACGAGATCATCCTTAGGACCCGTTGTGAGGGACCTGTCCAACGCGTTGGCTTGATTGTCGCGCGCCATGTCACCAAATCAATCTTAATCGAAGCCGGCTTCAGCGGCTTGAAAACTGCACTTCGGCCTCGGATTCGACCGCCACTCCGTTACACATAGCGGGCCGATAGCGCCATCGGCGTAACGTATCGAGGATGTTTCGGCCCTTCCCCTCCGCAGAGCTCTCAAGAATCAGAGGGCTCTCGACCCCGCCTTCCCGTCCAACGATAAAGCTGACGGTCACCTTGGGGGAGGGGTCGGGACCATCCCAAAGCGGGTTCGGAGTTGCGAGCGCTTCCGGGTCATGCGCAATCTCGCAATTGTCAGACATCAGAACCCGGCGCAGGGTTGTGTGGGAGATCAATCGTAGTTCCAGGTTAGAAACGGAGTTGGCCGGCGTCCTGACTACCCGGCTCAAAGCTGCTGGGACTACGGCTCCGCCGCACAACACTCCCATTGCCGGAAGGGTGCTGAAAACGACCAGTGTTCGCAGCCACGAGTGGCTTGCCGAGGAGGTGTGCATAAATTTGAACAGCCAAACATCTTTGACGTCGCCTGGGTGAGCGCATTTCAATTACCGTCCGGCTGTTGTGCGACGAATCGCGGATTCATGGACTTACACTCGAGATAGCAGCTTGCGATTACGAATGAGGGAAAAGTCTTGCAGTGTACATTGGGGGAAAGTGAAGAATAAGAGACTCGCGAAAAATGACAATGGCAAAAAAAGAGCGTCAATCGCTCTACACACATTCTGCTGTATGTTGGTAGACCGGGCGACCGATGACTAGCCATAAACCAGCGCTGAACGTGGCATTGATTGGGCAAGGATTCATGGGCCGCGTCCACTCCAACGCCTTTCGGCAGGTGAACTTCTTTTTCGACACGCCTTACGACCTGAATTTGGCAGTTCTGTGCGGGCGCCATGGCGCCAAGATCGAGAGCAACGCTTCCCGCTGGGGATGGAACGAGACCACCACTGACTGGCGGCAGGTGATGGTGCGCGAAGATATTCACGTCGTTGATATAGCTGTCCCAAACGCCCTGCATGGACCGATCGCGATCGCCGCCGCTCAGGCTGGCAAGATCGTATTGTGCGAGAAGCCGCTGGCAATGTCGCTCTCTGAAGCGGAATCGATGGCGGACGCAGCACAGCATGTCCCAAACCTGGTGTGGTTCAACTATCGCCGCGTGCCCGCCGTCGCCTATGCCAAACAATTGATCGAAGAAGGCCGGTTGGGGGAAATTTTTCATTACCGTGCCACTTATCTAACCCAGTCGGGCACGAATCCCAGTAAGACTTCAGGCTGGCGCTACCGCCGGGAAGATGCCGGAACGGGCGGCATCGGAGATCTGCTTTCACATTCCGTAGACCTCGCTCGCTATCTCAACGGCGAAATCACCGAACTGAACGCCATGACCCACACCTTCGCTGCTGGACGCGACGTGGACGATGCGGCTCTGCTCATGGTGAAATTCGCCAATGGCAGTATCGGCAGTTTCGAGGCGTCCCGCTACGGGGTCGGCTATAGCAACCAGAATACGTTCGAAATCCAGGGATCACGCGGCATGCTCAGCTTCAAGCTCGAGGACATGCATCGCCTGGAATTTTTGGACGCCACCGAAAAACCAGGCTTGCAGGCAGCTAAACATCTGCTGGTTACCGGACCCGACCAGCCTTATTCCAATAATTTCTGGAAGCCGGGACATCTCGTGGGATACGAGCATTCGTTCATCGCTACGCTGGGAGACTTTCTCCACGCGCTCGCAAAGAAAGAAAAGTTCCGCCCTAATTTCGAGGATGGTCTCGCAGTGCAGCGAATATTGGATGCGACTGAAAAGTCCGCACAAAACCGCAGCTGGATAAAACTGGATTGAGAGTGAATTTTTAGGCGGATTTCAACACTTTCTAGTCCTCGAATACTTCGGCTTCTCTGAACAGAGTGCCTCTGCGATCCTTGTCTGAAAGGATTGGGTCGGTCCCCATTCTCCAGTCGATCGCCAAGTTGGCGTCATTCCACAGAATGGTCCGTTCACATTCCGGATGATAAAAGTCGGTTGTCTTATACAACACCTCGGCAGTGTCTGAAAGGACGCGAAATCCGTGTGCAAGGCCTGAAGGAATCCACAGCGAGAGTTTGCTTTCCGCAGAAAGACTCATGCCAAACCAGCGGCCAAACGTTTTAGATTTTCGGCGCAAATCGAGCGCCACATCAAAAATCTCCCCTGAGAGAACCCGCACCAGCTTTCCCTGAGCATAGGGGATCTGGTAGTGCAAACCCCGCAACACATTTCGCTTTGAAAAAGATTGATTGTCTTGCACAAAATCTTCAGTGATTCCAAAATCCGCTAGTGCAGTCCGGTTGAAGGTCTCAAGGAAAAATCCACGCTCATCGCAGAAAACTTTGGGTTCTAAAATTAAGACGCCCGGAATTGGAGTGGGTTTGGCGATCATCCAATCGCCTTACCGGTCGCGCGCTCCAGCAGCCAGGCATAATTCCGTGAGTGCACTTCAGAACACTCTCTCTTTCAACATTTGCAACAGATATGCGCCGTAGCGATTGCTCTTCATGGGAGCGGCGATGGATTCCACCTGCTGCGCGTTGATGTATCCATAGCGGTAAGAAATCTCTTCCGGGCACGCCACCATCAACCCCTGCCGGGTCTCGATGGTCTGTATAAAAAGTGATGCTTCCAGCATGGCTTCGTGAGTCCCCGTGTCAAGCCATGCCATGCCCCGTCCCATCACGATGACATCGAGCTGCTGGCGCTTCCTGTATTCCTGATTGACGTCGGTAATTTCCAATTCACCGCGAGCGGATGGCTTCAGCGTCTTGGCAATTTTGACTACCTGGTTGTCGTAAAAGTAGAGCCCGGTCACCGCGTAGCGCGACTTCGGATTCTTGGGCTTCTCCTC
>JBDUDA010000113.1:0-9534 GCA_040003205.1 Acidobacteriaceae bacterium
CCTGATTGGCGTCCATGAAGCAGGGATCGCACATCATGTTGCAGCGGTTGGTGAGGTCAATCGTCAGAACCGATCCGCGGCCATACTTAACGGTGCTGGTGCCGTGATTGTGAAGCTTTTCGTCATTGTGGGCGCGAATGTCGCGGCCCGGGAATACGTCTTCCAAGTGCTGCGAAAATTCGGGGTCGATGGACATGACATCTTCAAAGTGTCCGTGCTTGGGACAATCTTTGACCATGAGAATCTTGCCGTCGCGCTCGATGATCTGCGCCTTGATCTCTCCGACTTTTTCGTTGACGAGGATCTCGACTGGCAGCTTGCCATCGAGAATCTGCTGACGAATTTCAGGAACACACTTCGGGCATAGCGAGTCAGTGCTGCGAGGCCAGCCAAGCGGTGGTTTCGATTTTTCGTACGACTTCAAAAGCGGCTTATCGGACCACTTCGGCTTTGGAGAAGGGTTCTGCTTGATGGCATTGAGCCGATCAAAAACTACCCACGCGCCTTTGGCGGCGACGGTAACTGCTTTCTCCACATACTTCACTGGCTTATGCATGTATTCTCGCTTTCCACTGCTGTCGTCTTAACGCTAGAACCTGAAATTGGGCTGCAACTCTTTGCACAGTAACGCCGAACACTAATTAGGGATACAGCTCCGCCCTGCGTAGTGAGTCTAGTTATGGTATTGAAGGCGTAAGTCTAATGCATCCCGAACGCAACGAAAGGGGCAAAAACAGGGTTTAGCGGTATAAATGCGCATTGGACGGTGGCTAAGTTATTGAAAACGAAAGAGGATTGGGTAGGGCGGGTGCCTTGGGTGTTAACAGCCCGACCCTCGATCCGTTACGCTCTGTGTCTGAAATAGGCTTTCATGATTTTAGCCTTTGCAACTTGCCAAGGCGGCTGAAAATTGTACCTGTGCTTTTTGCTGCCACCGTCTTCTACAGAGAACAGCATGCTTGTGACGATAGTTAATGGATCGGTGTCGTCAATTTTGAACACTCTTATACCAAGCCAACCTTGTTTGTGAACTTCCGCCGAAAGCGGGGTTCTTTTGAGTTCTCCCCACAACGAAACTTGTTCAAGATTCACGTCTTCCAGTTTGTGGGATGGATAGAGTTGGCTAGGAGTGTCGTGGACGAGGATCCAATCCGACAAGTCGCGCAGCAACTCACAAATCTGAAGTTCTCCCGAGACATGTATCGAAGGATTTATGTCGAGGATACTGATGTCCTTCTTCGATATGACGCGCACGTTTACAAATAATGTGGTCTCTTCTGCGTTGAGGTCAGTACCGTGAGCGACTTCGAGAACCTCGAACCTCAAGTCGTGCTCAACATCTGCCTCGGCTTGAAAACCTGCCACGGTTGGGATTTCTCGCTCATCCAATTGTCTAACGTACCTAACTCGAATGCCTCCAAACGTCCCAACATCGCGTTCGAACTTGCACACCGTTCCGTATCGGCGATTGTCCCTGTCTTTATATTCGATATTGAATGCAACTTCACTGAGACCGTGAGCACGCATTTCGTCGAATAGGCCGTTGCCGGTAGTGCTAACACCGCGCGATTGTTCGATCGAGACATCGAAAAAGCAGTCGCCATCCTCTCTCGTAAACGCAGCCATTTCTCCATTGAAGATTAGCTGTGACCCGCCGAGCATCACTGTCGGAATGGATACATCGTAGGCTGGCTCCCCGTGATTGCTGACGAATAGCCCTCGAAAAAACCCTGGTTTCTTGTCGTACTTGACAGGCACCACGAGGGGCCGAGAGAGGGGGGATGCTGAGATAGAATCCGTAGCTGCCGACTGCGGTTTGCTGTCC
Source organism: Acidobacteriaceae bacterium (assembly GCA_040003205.1). Lineage (GTDB taxonomy): Bacteria > Acidobacteriota > Terriglobia > Terriglobales > Acidobacteriaceae > JALYIM01. The sequence goes on from JBDUDA010000113.1 coordinate 1,826, forward strand.
GGTGAGTAGATCTTTAGCGCTGACGCGGTCGTTATCAGAACTAAAATACCGGCCGCTGAGATGATTGCCACTAAGACAGCTGGGTGAGTCTGTCTTAGCAAGAGATAGAATCCAAAAGAGAGAATGAATAGGGACGTGATAAAAGCTATGGGTAGATACCGCCGAAATCCAACACCCGGCATCTTTACAGCACCACGTTGCAAGCTATTTTGTTGGTAGGTTTTGATCCCGAACCAGCACGCAACCGCCGATAGCAAGAACTGTCCAATATTTGCAAATGACGATATCGTCACGATGTTGCTATCCATGCGCCGAGATTGTACTCCCGCTCAAGGGTATTGATTCAATCGCGCAGCGGGCTACGCGCATCATCAATCTCTAAAATCGGCAGTTCCCTCTTCTTTACTCACCACCCGATACTTATTCAGAACCGCGTCACTGGAGATGACACCCTCCAACTTGCGGAAGTCTGCACGGCTTACGACTGGAACGATCGGATGCTGGTAGACGTAGCGGAGAGCCATCTCCAAGGGATAGTCGGGGTGGAGATAGGGTAGGCGGGTGGTCGGAAGGGCCGACAGTAGGGTCATTTCGCCCTTGCCCTCATGATCGAGGCGGAGCAGGAGGTCGCGCGTGACGACGGTCCATCCACTGGGATAGAGGCGCACCAGAAAAGTGTCGGAGTGCGATTGCTCGATGCTTTTATTGGCTTGCTCGACGGTTTCGCTGGATTCGAGGATCAGTCCTTCGGGAGACTGCATGGCGTCTTCCACGCGTAAAACACTCTCCTCGCGCTGCTCTTCCATGGAAGGAAGGTCGAGGCCATCCTGGCGAGTGAGCAAATCGAAAATCGCGGTCGGCTGAAGGCTGCGCGCGACCACGTATGCCACCGCGTTCGCGATGATCACGGGAAGAATAATGGAATAGTTGCCACTCACCTCGAGCACCATAAATACCGAAGTCATGGGAGCACGCAAGAAACCTGCAAAGAGCACGCCCATTCCCACCAGCGCGTAGGTACCGGTTGAGCCGGTGAGGTGAGGATTGAAGATCCGCTCGACGCCTCCGACTGCGCCGCCGAGCACGGCGCCGACAAAGAGCGCGGGAGCGAACATGCCTCCGGGAGTGCCGCTCACGAAAGAGAGTGTGGTAGCGAGAATCTTCAGCACCGCGAGCAGAGCCAGATTTTCCAGGTGAATTGATCGTGCATGGCCTGGTCCATGTATTGGTAGCCGGCGCCCATGACCTGGGGAGCGCCGAGGTATCCGATGAGGCCGATGGCGAGGCCGGCGATGGCAGATTGGACATATTGAGTCCAGCCGGGCAGCGAGCGAAGGATTGGACGGAAGTAGGCGATGGCTTTCGCGAAGACGACGGCGGCGAGGCCTCCGGCTAATCCTAGGACGGCGTATGCGAAGAGTTCGGTTGGTTTTGCAGCAGTAATAGAAGGGATGCGAAACAGCGGCTGTGAACCGAGAAACCAACGCACGACGACGACGCTGGAAATTGCGGAGAGGACGACGGAGCCGAGGATTCCGGCAGTCCAGCGTCCGATGACCTCTTCGATGACGAAAAGTACCGCGGAAATCGGAGCGTTGAAGGCGGCAGCTAGACCGGCGGCGGCACCCATCGGAGCGAGCAGGCGCAACTTTTCACGGGAGAGCGCCATTCGCCTTCCCAGTGCGGAAGCGAGTGTCGCACCGATTTGCAGCGAGGGATCTTCAGGTCCGAGAGAATGGCCTGCGCCGATTGCCAGCGCTGCGGTAATGAATTTTCCAATTGCCGTCCGAATGGGAATGTAGCCATTGAAGATGTAGAGCGCTGCTTTCGTCTGATTCACTCCGCTGCCGCGGACGAGCGGAAAAAGGTGGCGCACCAGAACGGCGATCAGAAGGCTGGCAAGAACAGGAGCTGCAATCAGACGCAGGCTGTGCGGGGTGGGCAAAGGGCCGAGCAGAGCGATGCGCGTCCAATCAATGGCCAGGCGAAAGCAGACTACCGCGAGGCCGGAGAACACTCCGATGAACACGGCGAGAATGAGGAAGAAGCGTTCTTCGCGTAAGGAGGTGTTGAGTGAGAAACGGCGCGTCCACTCTGGCCGCTGGCGTCGCCGAGTCGCGGATGGTTCTGTAGCAGGGCTGGGAGTGTTGGGCGTCATTCGGTGATTTATTAGGAATTCATGCTGCGTTCTACGACAGACTCGTTGCTGGTGACCGTCGTTGCTTTAAAAGGAAGCGATCCAAACGCGCGATTTTTGCGCGCGGATCGCCCAGATCCTTTGCATCCACTGCCTTCTGACTAGAGCCAGATCTTCGTTGGGCGATGCCGTCGCCTTTGGGTCAACGTCCTTTTCCGCCGAACATTTGTCCAAACGTTCTCCGGCTTGAGGGAACGCTTGCTGGAGGCGGCGATTGCGCTCTGAACCGGAAATACGCCTGCTGAATGGGTCGCTGCGAACGATCAAACTGCTGATGTGCAGCTGGTCGGAGATGGAGACGTCAGACGATTTTGCTTTGACGGCTTCTTGCAGAAGATTCTCGGCAGTGCGGTAGCGTCCCAGGTGAAAAGCGGCGTCGCCCGCGCCTGCCAGAGCGTCAGTATTGTTTCGATCTCGTGCCAGGACGGTGCGATATTCGTTCAAAGCATGCTCGTAATCCTGCGCGTGTGCAAACATTCGTGCCTCCCGTAGTTGCAAGGGGAGATCGGGTGGCAGAGTGGCTTGCGTCATGATCAATTCCGATTGCGCCTGCTGGAAGGCACCAGCCGTCAGCAGAAAATCAATCAATTCGAATTGCGCATTGCGGCGGCTGGCGTCGGCGTCTGAGGCCCACTCTCCATACGCAGCATTGTGGTAGTAGTGGATGGCGTCATCAATCGAGCCCATGCGGGCCTCAAGACGTCCCAAAGCAAGGTTTACTGCTCCACTCTGCGGCGTGCGCTCCCAAAGACTCGTGAGGTAAGCCTTCGATTCCTCGATTTGGCCGGTATTGCGCAGCGCGCGGGCTAGACTCAATTGATATTCGAAATTCTCCCGGTCATAGCTAAGCGCAGCGCGGAACGCTTCAATGGCGCGATCAGGGCGACCCGCAGCGATCTCCGCCTGACCCTGCCGGTAGAGTCGTCTGCCCAGGGCTTTTTCTTGCTCTCCAAAGCGATGGACCAGACGCGTAACGCCCAGAAATCCGAGAACCGCGACCAGCACCATGGCGCCGATCATCATCGAGGGGCGGCGAAAAGTGGAAGTCAATTCCATCGGCTAAGTAATGATCTTAAATGAGAGCCATCTGTTGGTTACACCCTCAGAGTTGACCACATCGAACCGGCACGCCTACCATGGCGGGACGCTGGATCGCACCCCAAAACTTCTTTGAAACACCTCGCAGCCCTTGATCTCACATATTTGTTGCGGGGAAATGAGTCTGAGAGGGTGGGCTTCGGTGAATCCATAAGCACCTCAGACGAATCTCCCTTGGCACTCATGAGAACTGCTGACGTCCTGCTTGATTTAACCCAATTTCTTCGTCGGTCTTCTGCAACGCTCGGAATCTTGGCGCTGGTTACTCTGGGCGGAATCCTGCCGCCCGCATTTGCGCAATCTTCACTGCGGCCCGGAATGCCCATGGAATTCTTACCGCAAGACACCGGCAAGGCTGGCCTAAAGCAGATGCTGCTTCGGCTGCAAACGACCGCGCGAATGCTGCACACGACGGCGCATCCGGATGATGAAGATGGCGGCGTGCTTACGCTTGAGTCGCGCGGACGGGGCGTCAATGTCGAATTACTGACGCTGAATCGCGGCGAGGGTGGACAGAATAAAGTTGGCAGCAATCTTTTCGACATGCTGGGCGTGTTGCGCACGCTGGAGCTGTTGGGTTCTGATCAGTATTACGGAGTGGAGCAGCGCTTTACGCGCGTGGCGGATTTTGGATTTTCGAAAAATCCTGAGGAAACATTTCAGAAGTGGCAGGGGCACGATCTCGCGCTCGGGGATATGGTGCGGGTGATTCGGACTTTTCGTCCGGATGTGATTGTTTCGCGCTTTCAGGGTGGGCCTGCGGACAGTCATGGAAATCATCAGGCGTCTGGCATTCTGTCGCGGGAGGCGTTTCACGCGGCGGCGGATGCGACGCGTTTTCCTGAACAAATAAGAGAAGGGCTGCTGCCCTGGCAGGCGAAGAAACTGTATGTCGGAAATGTATGCGGCTTCGGAGCGCAAACTTGCGAAGACGGGAAGTACACCGTCAAGCTGAATACCGGAGAAGTGGACCCGGCCCTCGGCATGTCGTATGCGCAATTTGCGATGGAAGGGTTGAAGCATCAACTCTCGCAGGGCGCAGGCAGTTGGACTGTGGATGACGGAGATCGCTTCGCGTTTTACAAACTTGCGGAAAGCGTTTTACCGGCACGCGGGCATGAGAAAGATTTTTTTGATGGCATTGATGCCAGTTTGCCGGGTCTAGCATCGCGGCTGGGAGCAGATGAACCGCGCGTGCCGTTTTTGCGCGCGGCCTTGGAAGAAATCGCCGCGCTCATTAAAGACGCTGCACAGCAGAGCGAAAAAGATGCAGGCGGGGCTGCGCCTCCGTTGTTTTCCGCGCTCGGAAAGCTGGATTCTCTAATCGCTCGCGTTGCCGAGAGCGCTCTGGCTCCAGCGGAGAAGATTGAGTTAACAAGCCTATTGGATGAAAAGCGCAGGCAGGCTGAGGCTGCCTTGAACCTGGCGTTGAACGTCAGCCTGGAAGCGTCGGTTGCTCAGCTTAATAGCGCTCCGAATTCCAGTTCCGAAAATTCGCTGACCGCGGTATCTCCGGGAGAGAAATTTGAGATCGCGGTAAAGTTGCACAATGGATCGCAGTATCCTTTGCGCCTGCAACAACTCTCAATTGCGGGTACGAACGAAGAGTCGGGAGTTTTGACCGGGACAATTGAGGCGGGCGCAACGTTCTCGAAGACTTTAGTGGTTGAAGTTCCGAGTGATGCAGAGATTTCGCGCCCTTACTGGCATCGCGACAATCCTGTGGAAGATAGCGTGAACGCTCTAAACGACTCAAAGTACGCGACCCTTCCGTTTGCTCCGATGAAGATTTATGCGTCGGCGAAATATTCAATGGCACTGGGTACCGTCGCGTCCGCGAAAGGTAAGACGCTGGCAATTTCTCCAGTAAAAAGCTTAGCCACTCAAGTGAACATTTCGGCTCCAATTATTTCTCCCGACACTGATCCACACGGGGGTGGCCAAAATGGATCGAGGCGTATGCGTCCCCTTGCGGTGGTGCCGGCTTTTTCGGTGATGGTCGAACCGGGAGAGCAGGTGATTCCAATTCAGGGTCCGCAGGCCAGAAGCGTGACTGTAAGCGTGAAGAGCAATTTTGCTGGGATATCCCATGGAATTCTTAGCCTGGAGACGCCTTCCGGATTGAGAGCTGAACCCGCGAATTCCCCCGTGGAATTTCATCGCCGCGGCGAGGAACAGATTTTTAGGTTCAGGATTTTTCCCTCGGACTTGAAGGAAGGCGAGACCGATATTCGCGCGATTTTTACGGCCGGAGGCAGTAAATACGGCGAGGGATACAGCCTGGTGACGCGCGAAGACCTTGGCAGCTTTTATTATTTTCAGCCTTCGCTCCAGCGCGTCAGCACCGTGGATGTGAAAGTTCCGAAAGACCTGAAGGTCGCCTACATCATGGGGGCGGGCGACGACATCCCCGCCGTACTACAGCAAATTGGCATGAACGTGACTGTGATTGGCTCGGACAGTCTTTCCTCCGACAAGATAACAGCCGCAAATTTGAGTCAGTATGGGACTATCGTGCTGGGCATCCGCGCTTACGATACGCAGAATAATCTGGTCTCTGGTAACAAGGCGCTGCTCGATTATGTTTCTAGCGGCGGAACGCTGGTCACACAATACAACGCGAGTGTGACGGAATTTAACAGCGCGCACCTTACTCCCTATTCCGCGCAACTAAGCCGGGATCGCGTATCTGTGGAAGAAGCTCCCGTCGAAATTCTCGCTCCGGACGAAAGTGTCTTCCACTTTCCGAACGAAATCACGCAGCATGATTTCGAACACTGGGTGCAGGAGCGCGGTTTGTATTTCATGGATCAGTGGGACGCGAACTTCAAGCCGCTGCTCTCATCCAATGACCCGGGCGAGCCTGCGCGCAAGGGCGGACTGCTGCTGGCTCACTACGGCAAGGGGACTTACATTTACACGGGTTACGCATTCTTTCGCCAGTTGCCCGCTGGAGTTCCCGGGGCCATTCGCCTCTACGTAAATCTGCTAAGCGCAGGCCATCAGCAATAAGGCAATGCAGCCACCTATCGAGGCCGAAGAAAATTCTCCCAAGCTGATTCGAGGCGTTGGACTCGGAAGCGCCACCGCCTTAAACATGATTGACATGATCGGCGTGGGTCCGTTCATTACTCTGCCGTTAATTGTCGGCGCGATGGGCGGTCCGCAGGCGATGCTGGGTTGGGTGCTGGGCGCGGTCTTCGCAATTTGTGATGGCCTTGTCTGGGCCGAATTAGGGGCAGCGATGCCCGGCTCAGGAGGTTCATACCATTATCTGCGCGAAATTTATGGAGCGAAAAGTTTAGGGCGGCTGGTGTCGTTTTTATTTATCTGGCAACTTTCGTTCAGCGCGCCGCTTTCGATTGCGTCCGGATCGATTGGATTGGCAAGTTACGCTTCTTATTTCTGGCCCGCGCTCAGTCACAATTACTCCAATCATAGTTGGAGCCTCGCGATCCCTCTGCTGGGCACCTTGCAGCTTCGTTGGCTGGTTTCCGGCAAAACGTTCGTCGCCATCGGAGTGGTACTGCTCGCCACTCTCATGCTCTATCGCAAGATCACCAGCATCGGCAGCATCTCGAAATTGCTTTGGCTGGGGGTGATGGGCACGATTGGTTGGATTATTTTTGCGGGACTTTCTCACTTCAATGTAGCGCAGGCTTTCAATTTCCCTACGAATGCGTTCACTCTCTCTCACAGTTTTTTTCTTGGCCTCGGGTCCGCCATGCTGATTGCCACCTACGATTACTGGGGATACTACAACGTGAGTTTTCTCGGGGACGAAGTCAAAGATCCGGCGAAAACAATTCCTCGCGCGTTGTTGCTATCCATTGTGCTGGTTGCAGGTCTGTACATCGTGATGAATATTTGTGTGCTGGCGGTCATACCCTGGCAAGAAATTACGTCAGGACTCGCCAGCAACAATCTCTATCTCATTTCTATTTATATGCAGAGAATCTATGGAGCTTGGGCGGCAAATCTGGTGACTGCGCTGGTGATCTGGACGGCTTTCGCTTCCATCTTCTCTTTGCTGTTGGGATATTCGCGCGTGCCGTATGCGGCCGCGCTGGACGGAAACTATTTTCGTGCGTTTGCGCGCGTGCATCCGAAAAACCGCTTTCCCTCCGTCTCGCTTCTCGCTCTTGGAGGAGTTGCGGCGCTGTGTTGTTTCCTGTCGTTGGCTGATGTCATCGCCGCATTGGTAGTAATTCGCATCATGCTGCAGTTTCTTATGCAGGCGATCGGGATCATCGTCCTGCGCATACGACGCCCTGATCTTCCACGGCCGTTTCGGATGTGGCTCTATCCGGTACCGGCATTAGTGGCGTCGCTGGGATTTTTGTTTGTCCTGATTTCGCGTACGGACTCGTTTACCCAGATTCGATACGCGTTATTGATCTTAATCAGCGGCACT
>JBDUDA010000114.1:0-9519 GCA_040003205.1 Acidobacteriaceae bacterium
TCATGTTGAGCGAAGCTGATCTTTCGCTAGCGAAAGATCAGAAAGCCGAAACATCCCTATCGTCACGCGGGTTTTATATTCAATACGGACAAAAAGAAGTGCAGGCGGCTATGGGGATCCTTCGACTTCACAAGTTCGTTCTCAAGCGAACGAACTGTTCCGCCCAGGATGATATAAATTCGAGGCTCTGGCGAAAATCAGGGAGTCGAAACCCAATCAATGGCTGTGCTCATGCTCTTCCTCACTCACGGGAATGAGACATCCATGAGCGACCTCGCATTCGGCATGTTCAAACTGAATGGTAGTGTGATCAATCTGGAACTCGCCATGCAGACGCGCTTTCACATCCCGCAGGATTTTTTCACTGGCGGAAGGCGGAATGTCGGCAATAGAGATATGGCAAGACAGAGCCCGTGTCTGTGATCCAATACACCAGACGTGCAGATCGTGAACGTCGTTCACGCCTTCGACCGTTCGCATAGCAGCTTCGACGGAGTCAAGCTTGATGCCGGCAGGCGTGCCTTCCAGCAGAATGTTCAAAGTTTCTCGCACAATTCCGAAGCCCGACCACAGAATCAGCGCGCCGATGCCGAACGACAGCGCGGAATCAATCCAATATTGCCCGGTCGCCAAAATTACCCAACCGCCGACAATGACCGCCGCTGTGGAGAGCGTGTCGCCGATCTCATGCAGAAACGCACTTCTTATATTCACGTCTTTAGCGGACTGGTGAAGCAGCCATGCGATCACGCCGTTCATTACCACGCCCGCAGCCGCGACCGCCATCATCACACGCGCATGCACGTGCTCCGGATGCCGTAGCCGATTGAATGCTTCGTAGAATATAAAAAACGACACCGCCACTAAAGACGCTGAGTTGACCAGTGCCGCGAGCACGCCTGCCCGGTGCCATCCGTAAGTCTTGGTTGAACTGGGAGGCCGCGATTGCAGATAAACCGCCAGCAGCGAGAGCAGCAGCGCGACAAAATCCGAAAGATTGTGACCCGCCTCCGAAATCAGTGCCAGGGAATGAGATCGGATGCCGGCAACGACAAGCAGGACAATATACGCGGCCGTGGCGAAGAGCGAGACCTGCAAGATCCGTGAGGTCTTGTCGCTGTTCCCGTGATGATGGGCATGCATGTGCACTACTCTCTAAGTGTAAGGAATTGGACAAGCAGGTTCAAGGTTGGACGAAGACTAAAAGTTCTGCCTTGCTTTGCTGCTTATGGCTGCGGCGGGCATAGAAGCAGATATTCGTAGACAGCGGCGGCTTCGTCCTGCTTCAAATAAGTAAAGACGGGCATCTTACCCCTGCGAGGCGTTGGTGGTGCGCCCGTGACGACAGGGGCTCCAACGGTGACTTTTCGGACTAATCCGGGAAGACTCACCCGCGTCGTAAGAGTTGAAAGCGGCGGAATCGCTCCCTCCAATATCTGTTCAGGGTTGGGGTTTTCCCCCGTCGCGTCGTGGCAAACGTGGCAAGTTGACTTCACGATGTGTTCCCCTACGCGATTCGATGATTCCTTTACTGCGACGGGATTCTTGTCAGCTCCAGGGACATCGGAAAGCTTTTCGAGGTAGGGAACCAGAGAGCGAATCTCTGCTTCGCTTAAGGTGGGCGGCAGCATGTGTTCCCCTCCGGCGTGCAGCCGCTGCAACAAAAGGCCTCGAGATTCCTTTGCTAGGGCGTTTACATCCGACCGGCTCATTTCACGTCCGGCCTTCTTCATTCGTTCGGTAATGACTGCGGAAGAGGTGGCTTGAACTGGCCCCGGAATAGAGTTTATCTCTGGAGGCGCACCCTGGCCGAGCTCACCGTGGCATCCTCGGCAACTCAAGCGATACAGGTCCGAGCCATGTAGAGTAATAGGACGGCTGCTGTATCCGGGCGATAGTCGCAGTTGAAAAGAAGAAGCGTCCTCGGGGGTTGGCCCGAGGTTCCATGAGCTTCTGCCCATGTTAGTGTCGTTAAATTGTTTCTGGACATGACGAATCCAGCTTTCGCCTCGCACCGCCGTCACCGTAGTGTCTCGACTTCCCGCAGCCTGGCCCGACAACGAGGTTGCAAGAGTCAGCGTTGACGCGAGGATCATCAGATAGCGGCACCCATCTTTCTTTCGCCACGAGACCCGCTTCCGGCACAGCTGTAAATCAGAAAAAAGTTTTCCCACGGAAATTTTGGCTCCTGGCCAAGTCCAAAACATTTCGCCGATCGAAAGCCTGCTGCTTCTTTGGCCGAACGCCTACTTCGTTACAGTTACGTCTGCACTCGTCGTGGCATCCGTGACCGAAATCGTTTGAGCAATGGGCTTGCCATCTTCACTCCAAGTTTTCAGAGTGTACGAACCCGGAGGGACGTTTTTGATCGTGAAGGTGCCATCATTGCCGGTTAAAGCGAAGTACGGCGTTGGAACGACCACGACGTAGCCCACCATTTCGACGTGGAGATTGCAGAGAAGCTGTGCCGCGCCAAGGTTGTCGAACCGAAAGGGTTTTGTGTGTCCCGGCGAAACCACCGTCAAGTTATGCCGGAGTGCTTTGTTGCCGCTGATTGATGGCCAATAAACGTTGTGAGCGACGTGATCGCTGTTCTTGAAATCTACGGTAGTTCCGCGTTCTATAACCACGGTGTGCGGAATGAATGCCTGATTCCGCTGGTCGACCAGTGTATGTTCCACGGGTGGATCGAAATTTTGGCCCGGAGAGGCATCAATGTATAGAACGATGTTTTCTACCGACTTTAATCCTGGCGCGGATACCTTCCCTTTCACGTCGCCAGCTTGTGCTGCACGCGCGGCCAGGAGCGCACCGAAAAGAATAAGGACGAGAGTTGCTTTCCGCGGTATTTCCATACAATTAGTTCCTCCGAATTCACAGACCGTGCCGTGCTAAATTCGTCGCCATCATGATCTTTTTGATCCCCGCCCTGCGGTGATTCGCGTCACGGGTGATCGTGACGTGGGTCACAAGCTCTGGTAGGCTGCGATTGGACGGGTCAGTCAAAATGCGTGGTTACAGCTGTGGGCAGGACAGAAAGAACTAAACGCTGGTGATGGGCATATCGCAGGTCACTCTTCCGTAACCCTGAAAGCCTTCCCTACATCGCACTCAAGCTTTATTCTGTTCCTTGAACGGTCGCACTCGGCGGCCATTACCTCCCATTCAAGAATTCATCTTTAAACATGATTTCACTGAGGCTCTACATCGAGATATTAGGCGGGGCCGGCGCATTGGGCGGGGCTTATCTACTTTTGCGCCGCAAACCCAAAACTGCCGACGAACTTGAGAAGCAGCGTCGCCAATGGTTGGACCAGGGTGGGCGCATCACAGACGGTACCGTGATTGACGTTCAGGAGATGCCGGCTTCAAACGATAGAACTTCTACTTTGCTGATTTTTCAGTACGACGTCGCAGGAGTGACTTACGAGGCTTCGCAAGACGTGACTTATTTACGTCAGCTTATCAATTTGCATTCGTGCCGTCTGGGAGTGCAGAGTTCGGTCCGCTACGATCCGCACAATCCGGGAAATTCGATCGTGGTTTCAGAACGCTGGATGGGATTGCGGCAATAGGAAATATGTTTCGCCCAAGCTAATAAGGGGAGAGTTTTCAGTGGAAGAGCGGCTCTCAGAGCCGCGTTAAGAGATGTGGTGGAAGAGCGGCTCTTCATGGCCGCGTTAAATTTAGTTTGATTTTAGCGGGCTTCAGCCCCCGCGATTTCAGGCCCTAAAGGGCTGACGATCCATGCGTCCTAACGCGGCCATAAATGGCCGCTCTTCCACGGATTCTCTCCATTTAAGGACTGCTTTTACGTTGGGAGTTTTGCGAAACGACGCACTCCGCCGATGGAAGAGCGGCTCTTCAGGGCCGCGTCAAACGCTAGCTTCCAGCTGCGAAACCGCCGGTGTGTGCCACCGTTACCCGCAAATACTTGTAAGGATTCACTGGAGTGTCGTTGATTCTCACTTCGTAATGGAGGTGAGGACCCGTGCTGCGTCCGCTGAGCCCAACGTATCCGATAGTGTCGCCGCGGTGAACACGCTGACCCGCAATAATAGAGAAGTTCGAGAGATGTCCAAAGCGGGTGGTGATACCGTGGCCGTGATCAAGAATGATGGCTCGTCCATAGCCGCCCATGAAGTCGGCAAATTCCACAATGCCGTCCGCGGGAGCGACAATCGCCTGCCCGTAGGACGATCCAATATCCACACCGCTATGAAAAGCACCTTCGCCATTGAACGGATCTGTACGCTCCCCGAAGGATCCTGTGACCGGGCCCTCGATAGGCCAAAGATTGGGGGCCGAATTCGCTCGCACCCAATCCGCGGGCGTGACGTCGCGAGTCATACCGAGCGAAATGCCAGTGCTGGCCGCTCCATTCAGGGCAGTAGTTTTTAAAGTGTATAAACGATCGAGGGAGGTGCTTACCTGCTCCTGCCGGATGTTTTCCGACGATGCGGTCACCAGCGTGGGATCGGACTTCAATCCGTAAAGCGACGAAACCTCTCCCGCCAGCGAGCCCAGTGAAGCCACCTGAATGTCTCGCTCTTTAGCTACCTGCTCCAAACGCGAATACTGAACTTTGAGTTCTTCTCTCTGAATACTCAGCTCGTTGAAGCGCGAGACTTTCAGCAACATCCGGGTATAAGAGCTGGCAATGCCGGTCAGGCTCAAAACGCCAATCAGCGTGCCGATCGCGAAAATGTACAAATAGTGGCCGGGGACGGAAATCTTCTGTAGCTGGCCGTCGTCTCCGCGACTCACAAAAACTATGTAGAAGCGTTTACGCATTTTCCTCTTCTTTAGTAACTTCGAAATTGGTTACTCTGTGCCGCCAATGTCACATCCAAACGATGTGTCTTCGAGACTTGACGGTTGCCAACCCCAAAATGGGAGTTCCAGCCGAGTGTCGTTTTAGCGACTTTTCCAGGAACTTTGGCGGGGCCTTCTATGGCCGCAATCCAAACTGGATACAGCACTTAGTTCAACCTGCCGTGTTCTTCGCAGTCTCGCAACGTTAACAAAGTAGGTTCCCGCTGTCAACGAACGGAGGCCTCAAAATCCCATTACCAAGGACGGGTAACAGGCTTGGTCTTCGGGCAGTACCAATTCGGTCCCTTGAAAATGCCTGCCCCTTTCTGAACGACGCTCCCTGTTGGAAAGGCTGGCTCACATATTCGTATTGCACCTATATGATTGACCGTCTTGCTTGTGTCTGAAAAATCGCTGATTGGCCGCATCCGGAAATTGGCGGCGGGCGGTAGTGCCACCGCTCGTTTGGGGATCGGCGATGACTGCGCCATCCTGCGCGTCCCCTCCGGGCATGAGACCCTCACGACCACCGATTTCAGTTTGGAAGGCGTGCATTTTCGAAGAGACTGGCATCCGCCCGCCTCCGTAGGTCACCGTTGTCTGACGCGAGGACTGAGCGACATCGCCGCCATGGGAGGGGACCCGATCGCTGCTTTCCTGTCGCTTGCGTTACCCAAAAATCTCTCTCAATCGTGGGTGGATGAATTCTTAAAAGGATTTCTTGCGCTGGCAAGTCGTTTCAAGGTGACATTGGCCGGCGGGGACCTTGCCGAATCACCGGCAGGAATTCTGGCGGACGTTGTTGTTATAGGCGCGGCTCCAAAGGGCCAGGCCATCCTGCGCTCGGGAGCGCGCCAAGGCGATTTGATTTATGTGACTGGAATCTTGGGCGATTCCGCCGCCGCACTTGACCTGCTCTTGTCTGGCCGCCGCCGAAAACTTCGGCCTGGAGATTTTCCCGCTCACTTTTATCCTGAGCCGCGCATCGCTGTCGGGCGGAGTCTTCGACGTAAAGCCTCGGCAATGATTGACGTGAGCGACGGACTCTCCACCGACCTCACCCACATTTGTGAAGAGAGCGGAGTGGGAGCTGAAGTCGAAGCCTCGCGCATTCCGAGAGGAAAGCAATTTGGCGAAACACCATCGAATCACGTCTCCCTCGACCTCGCACTCCACGGAGGGGACGACTACGAATTGATTTTCACGGCGGCGCCCGAAACTCGAATCCAGTCCAGGGTCGCAGGGGTTGCCATCACGCAAATCGGTCGTATCGTTCGAGGAAAGAAGGTCTTCCTGACTGATCAAAGTGGCAGACGAGTTCGGACCCTCGAACCCAGGGGTTGGGAACATTTCAAGAAACATTGATTCAGGAGCTCAGATCGCAAGGTGGTACCTATCTAGCCCTATTCTGCTTATTGATGGTGGAATAAAGTAAAGCCATGCGCACCGCAATCATTCTTATCCTCTTCGCTACGCTGATCGGCGGGACCTCCCGAGCGCAGCAAACCGCTGCTCCATCGGGCGCGGGTTCGCCGGAGGCAGACAACGATTTTATTCAAAAACGCTTCAGCACCACCTGCACCACACTTCCCGACAATACGCCGTTGGTCGCGGACCTGGACGGCGACGGCATTCAAGACATGGTGATTGCGGCGCACTGTAAAAATCCCATGATCGACCAGACGGAGAACGAGTTCGTAGTCATAGATCCCTACAACACTTTTTATGGTTACGGAGACACCAAGATTACCTCGCAGTTCGCGTCTGAAGATCCGTCGTCACGCGGGCAAGTGCTCTTAGTCATCCATGGCGCCGGACCCGACGCGTGGCGCTCAAAGACTCCAAAGGCGAAATTCGTAATTCTTAATCTGCCGTTCAAGCACGTCACCGTGAAGAAGCTGCGGATAAAGAAAAACAAAAAGGCCCAGATGGCGATCTTTACAGAGGAGAGCGGTTCCGATCAGATGAACTCAGTGATTTTTTGGGATGGCAAGCATTACAAGTATCAGCCGCTGGGTTCAAGCCAGGAGTAGGCCTAGTCTCAGGGAAAGCAGGTCCCTCGACTGCGCTCGGGATGACAGTGAGTTTTTTAAGGGTATGTTGTGCATTCGCCCATGAATGGCGCGATCTATAAAACCACCCTGTCATCTCGAGCGGAGCAAAGCTCACGCTTTGCGCAGTCGAGAGACCTGCTGTTGCGGTTCGTCACTTATCGTATTAAAAAAGGGAAAGCAGGTCCCTCGGCTTCGCTCGGGATGACAGTTCTTTCTTTTTAGTAGTCAAAAGAATCTGAGTCATCCCTTGCGAACAGTAGGTTTGCTTGTGCGCTCTGAATCCCACCAGCCTAGAACTGTAAGTGAAATACATCCACGACCAGGAAGGTTCTGCGGTTCAAGAGAACGATGTGGCCTCCGATAAGAGCGTGTTCGCACTCCGGCGGCGGAGGCGGCAATTCCCGCTCCAGTTCTACCGGGACGACATAAATCCTCGACCTCAAGCCAGGTGGGAGCGTCCCTCTCATCTCAAGTTGCCGCTCCAATCCTGGAGGCAGACGATCGCGATAGGCAAGGCCCCGAGGCAGATTCTCTCTATGTTCGTTGTACCAGACGTGCATGAGCTGGTGATCACGATCATCGAAACCCCGATGTCCGCGCCCATGTCCTCGCTCGCCGTGCTTTTCGTATCCGCGCTCTTTGTAACCGCGATCCCCATCGTCGCGGTCTCGATAGTGTCCGCGATCCCTATCCTCATCGCCTTGGTCGTCGTGTTTATTGTGACCTCGACCGTTACCGTGGCCTTCGCCGTGAGCCAGCGCGAAAGTAGTGCAGAGTGACAATGTTCCAATGGCCAAAGTTCGCAGCCATCTATTTGATTTCATTGAATCCCCTTTATGGATGGTTCTGTCTCAAGGCTAAGCGGGAAGCCTGGGTGCCACAACGAACGTCAGTACATGGCCCAAAGGCCGGGTTTCGCTGGAACTCTTCAACCGCGACTCGGAACTCATTCTGGGCCTCCAACTCGCACCCGTTATAATTCAGCCCGCCATGAATCTTGATGAAAAGCTCGCAGAACTTAAGAAGCGCAATCGCCTTGCGGAAGAAGGAGGCGGAACCCAACGCCGCGAACGGCAGCATAAAGAAGGCAAGATGTCCGCGCGGGAGCGCATCGAGTTTCTGCTTGATGACGGCACCTTTGAAGAAACCGACAAGTTCGTCACTCATCGATCGAACGATTTTGGGATGGCCGAGCAAAAGTTTTACGGCGACGGATTTGTCACCGGCTATGGCCGAATAGAAGGACGGCTGGTATTCGTGTTCGCGCAGGATTTCACGGTCTTCGGCGGTTCACTCTCTGAAGCCAACGCTGGAAAAATCGTGAAGGTCATGGATCTGGCCGCGAAGATGGGCGCGCCACTCATTGGGCTCAACGATTCCGGCGGCGCCCGCATTCAGGAAGGCGTAATGTCGCTCGCGGGCTATGCCGATATCTTTTTGCGCAACACTCTATACAGCGGGGTAATTCCGCAGATTTCGGCAATCATGGGTCCCTGTGCGGGAGGTGCCGTCTATTCTCCTGCCATTACCGACTTCATCGTCATGGTGGACAAGACTTCCTACATGTTCATCACCGGCCCTGACGTGATCAAGACGGTCACGCACGAGGACGTCACTAAAGAGCAACTTGGCGGCGCGATGACGCACAATGAGACTTCCGGCGTCGCGCACTTTCTCTCGCATGATGACGCGGAATGCCTGTCCACGGTGCGGGAGTTGCTGAGTTTTCTTCCTTCCAACAATCTCGACGACGCGCCTAGAAAAGCCTGTACCGATTCCGTCGACCGTGCCGATGCAGCGTTGGATAAG
This sequence comes from Acidobacteriaceae bacterium, assembly GCA_040003205.1. Classification (GTDB taxonomy): domain Bacteria; phylum Acidobacteriota; class Terriglobia; order Terriglobales; family Acidobacteriaceae; genus JALYIM01. Next base: position 8,679 of record JBDUDA010000114.1, read on the forward strand.
ATCGTCCCCGAGCAATCGAATCAGCCCTATGACATAAAAGACGTTATTCATGCGGTCGCGGACGACGGCTATTTTTTCGAAGTGCAGGAGCACTACGCTAAAAACATCATCGTCGGATTCGCGCGCCTTAACGAACGCTCCGTCGGAATCGTTGCAAATCAGCCAGCATTCCTCGCCGGCACGCTCGACATTAATGCGTCAGTAAAAGGAGCGCGCTTCGTGCGCTTCTGCGATTGCTTCAACATCCCGCTAGTTGTCTTTGAAGACGTCCCGGGATTTCTGCCGGGCACGACGCAAGAATATGGTGGCATCATCAAGCATGGAGCGAAATTGCTGTACGCATTCGCGGAAGCGACGGTTCCGAAAATCACGGTAATCACGCGCAAAGCCTACGGAGGCGCGTATTGCGTGATGGCGTCCAAGCACATTCGTACCGACGTGAACTACGCGTGGCCGACAGCGGAAATTGCGGTGATGGGTCCCGAAGGCGCGGTGGATATCGTTTATAAACGAGAACTAGACAAAGCCAAAAACAAAGACGAGATACGCAAAGAAAAAATCGAAGAGTTCCGGGAACGCTTTGCGAACCCTTACGTAGCCGCCGATCGAGGATTTGTGGACGCTGTCATCCAGCCCAGGGAAACCCGCAAGAAATTGATTCAGGCTTTAGAGATGCTGCAAACCAAGCGGGATAAGAATCCGGCTAAGAAGCATGGGAATATGCCGCTGTAAAGCTGATATAGCGCAGACATCGCGAAAGCTAGGGATCCTTCGACTACGCTCAGGATGACAATAAACTTTGATATGTCATGCTGAGCGAAGCTGATCTTTCGCTGGCGAA
>JBDUDA010000115.1:0-9389 GCA_040003205.1 Acidobacteriaceae bacterium
ACTCCGACGGCTATGCCCGGATGGCGGCATGATCGTCGTTCTAACAGGAGGCACCGGCGGCGCTAAGTTTCTGGATGGGCTCCGCAAAGTGATAAATCCGGAAGAACTCACCGTGATCGTAAACACCGGAGACGATTTCCAATGGTGGGGACTTCACGTTTCGCCGGACATTGACTCGGTAATGTACGTGTTGAGCGGTCGAGTCAGCAAAGAGCGCGGCTGGGGCGTTGCAGGTGAAACGTTCTACTGTTTGCAGACCATGAAGCAATTGGACGAACCGGCGTGGTTTCAAATAGGAGATCGCGACTTGGCTACGCACCTGATTCGCACAAATTTATTGGCGCAGGGAAAAACGCTTACCGACGCTACCGCTGAAATAGCCTCCAAACTGAGCGTTGGAGTCAGGGTTCTCCCGATGAGTAACTCCAGAGTGGAGACTCGTATAAACACACCCAGCGGCGAAATAGGTTTTCAGGAATATTTTGTGCAGCGTCGATATCAGGATTTGGTAAACGGTGTGAGCTTTAACGGGGCAGAGAAGGCTAAAGCCGCACCGGGCGTAGTCAACGCAATCATGTCAGCGACAGCGGTTTTTCTCGCACCCAGCAACCCTGTCACCAGCATTGGACCCATTTTGGCTGTTGCCGAAATCCGCCAGGCTTTGCGTGACACGCCAGCGCCTGTAGTTGCCATCAGTCCGATCGTTGGCACAGCAGCAGTGTCCGGACCAGCCGGAAGCCTGATGGCCGCGCAGGGGTTGCCAGTTTCTATTGCCGGCGTGGCGAAAGCTTACGAAGATTTTCTCGACGTCTTGATTGTGGACGACGCGGACAAATCCGACGCGGAAAAACTTGAACATTACGTATTGCGTGTCCCGCAAATGAAAACAATCATGCGCTCTGAGGACGATAGAAAGTGTCTGGCGGAACAAGCGCTTTCCTACACTATTAAAAATGTGCCGCGAAAGATTTCGGTGGCATCATGATCCTGATTCCAATCAAAAATCTGGGCCACGCCAAGCAACGGCTGGCGGAAGTTCTAACTCAAGAAGCGCGCACTCAACTTGCCCGCGCCATGCTTCTCGATATTCTGGAAACATTGTCACAATGGCAGGGGCGGCCCGAAGTCAGCTTAGTGAGCGGCGATCCCTCTGCAACGGAGATGGCCCGCCATTTCAATTTCGATGTAATTACAGATTTGCGAAACACTGGGGAAAGTGATGCGATCGCTATGGCCACCGCTGTTTGTGAAACACGAGGCGCCAAAAGTACCCTGGTAATTCCCGGAGACATTCCTCTACTCCAAGCCTCAGAGCTGGCCGCGATTTTAGAATCTGCTCCAGCACAGGGCTCAGTGCTGGTCCCAGCGGCGGATGGCAGGGGTACAAACGCAATTTTCAGAAGTCCCTGCGGACTCTTCCCTCTTCGTTTCGGAAACGATAGCTTTTTCCCGCACCATGCCAAAGCGATCGCAACGCAGAAACCATGCATCGTGATGAATTTCCCCGGCGTCGCGATGGATATTGACAATCCCCCGGATTTGCAAGATCTCGCGAACGCGCCGGGTGAGAGGCGTTCCCAACTGCTCGTAAGAAAATGGAATTTCGCCGAATTACCGCGGACGGCAAATGCATGATCGATTCAAACCACGGCACACAGCCCCTTTCCATCTTCCCGATACCCGTGCAAGGCGAGATTCGCGCGGGAGATGACTTAACAGCAAAACTCCTGAGCGCGATAAAAGAAACCCGATTTGTTTTGATTGCTGGTGACATCCTGATCGTGAAGCATAAAATCGTCTCCAAAGCCGAGAATCAATTGGTCGAACTCGACAGCGTGACGCCTTCAGAAAGCTCCCTCGCATGGGCAAAAAGTTACGGTCTGGATGCGCGTACCACTGAGTTGGCGTTGATGCAAAGCAAGCGAGTTGTCCGGCAAGAGCGCGGCGTTCTCATCACCCAGACCAAACATGGATTTGTTTGCGCAAACAGCGGAGTGGATGTTTCTAACGTGGACGGAGGACGGTGCGCGCTGCTGCTGCCCAACGACCCTGACAAGTCAGCAAAAACAATTCACAGTGAGATGCGGCGGCTTTTGAAGCTCCATATTCCAGTGATAATCACTGACACATTTGGCAGGCCGTGGCGCGAAGGTTTAACAGAAGCTGCGATCGGCGTTGCAGGGATGAAAGCCATTCACGATTATCGGGGACACAATGATCCGCACGGGTATCCTCTGCGGGTCAGCCTTGAAGCCGTCGCCGACGAACTGGCTTGCGCCGCCGGTCTGGTTTGCGGCAAGCTTGCTCGTGTGCCGGCCTGCCTGGTGCGAGGCTTTCCCTACGAAGTGGCGGAGGGAAGCGCGGCAGAATTGATTCGTCCTGCCGAGAGAGATTTGTTTCAGTAGGAAGTAAGAGGAGCATTTGTGAGTCGAATTTTGACACAATCTGAACTGGGAAACTTTCCTTCCCTCAATTGGGAAGACATCCGCGGCAGCCTTAGTTTTGATTTTCGCGCGGCTCTTGAGCAGGTTATTGAGTCGCGAGATGGCGCGGTGTTATCTCGCGAGCAGAGCCTGCTTCTCGCCAATGCTGAAGGCGATGATTTGTTCGGCTTGCTGGTGGCCGCCGATGCACTGCGTCGCGACTTGGTAGGCAACCTGATCACTTATGTGGTCAATCGAAACATAAATTTCACAAATGTTTGTTTCGTCGGTTGCAAATTCTGCGCCTTCAGCCGCGGTCCTCGCGAAGCGGACACTTACTCTCTTTCTCTTGAGCAGGTGGCGCAAAAAGCGGTCGAGGCCTGGGAGATTGGGGCCACCGAGGTTTGCATTCAGGGCGGCCTGCCGCACGGACTTCCGAAATTCTTCTATCGCGACATTTTGCGGGCGGTAAAAGAATCAGTTCCCGGAATGCACATCCACGCATTTTCTCCCATGGAGATTATGTATGGCGTTGAGCTCACCGGCATGCCGCTGAAAGATTACCTGAGCATGTTGCGGGATAATGGCCTCGACACCTTACCCGGCACGGCGGCCGAGATTCTGGACGATGAAGTGCGCCATGTACTTTCTCGCAACAAGCTCTCGACCAATCAGTGGACAGACGTCGTTCGGACCGCTCATAGCTGCGGCATTCGCACAACGTCAACGCTGATGTACGGCCACATGGAAACCACAACGCACTGGGTGAATCAGCTTCTGCTGCTACGAGAAATACAAAACGAAACAGGCGGCTTCACCGAATTTGTCCCCCTCGGATTCGTGCATCACAATACTCTACTGTTTCAGCAGGGACTATCGCGTCCGGGACCAACCCTGGCCGAGCATCTTAAAATTCATGCGCTTTCGCGAATCCTCTTGGCCGGCGCGATCAACAACATTCAAGTCTCGTGGGTAAAATTGAATCGTGATCTCTCCAAATTGTGCCTGCACGCTGGTGCTAACGATTACGGCGGGACGCTGATGGAGGAAAACATCTCCCGTGAAGCGGGAGCCACGGCTGGGCAGTACACCAGTCCGCAAGACTTCCAGTCATTAATTTTAGAAGCAGGCCGCATACCCGCCGAACGCAACACCGCCTACACGCGCATCCGTATTAAGCAACCGATTGAGCATTTCAGCGCTGAATATTCCATGGAGCCGGAATTCGCGTGACCCGACCGATCGCAATCATCGGCGGCACTGGCCCTGAAGGTTCTGGACTCGCTCTTCGTTGGGCCCGTGCAGGTGAGACCGTAATTATTGGGTCGCGCGACCCAAGCCGCGCTCAGCAAGCCGCCGACAAAATTAAGCAAAGAGTGGGAGCGGCGGCTAGAGTTTCCGGCATGGAAAATTCTGCCGCCTGCGCAGCCGCCGGTCTACTCGTGCTTACCGTCCCATTCGAAGTACACGCAGCACTGTTGAAACAGCTAAAGTCGTCGATTCGTTCCGGCAGCATTGTGATTGACACCACTGTCCCTCTGGCAGCGAGTGTTGGAGGACGCCCGACCCGAACCCTGGGAGTCTGGCAAGGTTCGGCAGCGCAGCAAACCGCAGAACTGGTTCCAAACGGAGTTTCGGTAGTCTCGGCATTTCACAGTGTGGCCTCAGAGATTCTGAATTCTGACGACGACATCGACTGCGACGTGATCGTTTGCAGCGATAATCCTGAAGCTGCGAAAGAGGTACGCGCGCTCGCGTTGAAACTGCCCGGCGTTCGCGCCATTGACGGAGGCAAGCTTGAAAACTCCCGCATTGTCGAGGAAATAACCGCGCTCTTGATTGGATTTAACATTCGCCTCAAAGCACATTCCGGCCTGCGCATCACCGGACTACCGGAATCCGCTTACAAATAGATGTTTTCCGCTTCTGCCTCCTTCGGCTCTTCTGCCATACTTGCCATTCATGAACAATACGGACGCTGGGTCCGCCATCGAATTTCGTAAAGTTGGATATCGCCTCGCCGATGGCTGCGAGTTGCTTCACGATCTATATCTCGATGTCACTCGCGGAGAAACTCTCGTCCTCCTCGGTCGCAGCGGATCGGGCAAAACCACAACCCTGAAACTCATCAACTGTCTTCTTTCTCCCAGCAGCGGCGACATCAGCGTTGAAGGCCGATTCATTCGCGATTGGGATGTGATTCAGTTGAGGCGAAGAATTGGTTACGTAATTCAGGATGTTGGATTGTTTCCTCATTTCACCGTGGCACGCAATATCGGTCTGGTACCTTCCCTGGAAAAGTGGACCGCCGATCGCATAAAAGCGCGAGTGCAGGAATTGCTTCAGCTCGTGGGACTGGATGCGAACATCGCCGCCAGATATCCGCATCAGCTCTCGGGCGGACAGCGGCAGCGCGTCGGGGTGGCCCGCGCGCTCGCCGCCGATCCGCCCGTCCTGTTGATGGACGAGCCTTTTGGCGCTCTCGATCCAATCACTCGCGCCGAACTGCAACGCGAATTTCTATCGCTCCAGCGGCGCATGGGAAAGACCATCGTCTTCGTGACTCATGATCTGCGGGAGGCGTTATTGCTGGGGACGCGCATCGGACTTATGGAGTCAGGCTGTCTCGTCACCATTGAATCTCGTGAAAAGTTCTCGCAGTCATCGCATCCGCTGGTAAAGGCTTATCTCGACGCCTTCAATACCACATTCGACCATCAGGCGGGAGAGAACCGATGAATGTCTGGCAGTTCATGCTTCACAATCGCAGCGAGGTTTTGGAACTCACGCTGGAACATCTCTGGCTGGTAGGCGTCTCTACCTTGCTGGCGGTATGCATCGGAATTCCCCTGGGCATACTTATCACGCGCTGGCCAAAATTTAATAAGCCGGTGCTGGGCGGAGCAAATATTATTCAAACTATCCCTAGCCTGGCGCTTTTTGGATTTCTGCTGCCGGTGCCGTGGCTGGGAGCACGCGCCGACCGTCTCGCGATTCTCGCGCTCACCCTCTACGCGCTGCTTCCCCTGATTCGCAATACTTACGCCGGCATCACGGGAGTGGACCGTTCAGTTGTCGAGGCCGGTCGCGGCATGGGCATGACCGACCGCCAACTGTTATGGCAGGTCGAGCTTCCACTCGCGATGGGCGTCATCATCGCCGGAGTACGGGTGGCCGTGGTCATTTCCGTAGGATTGGCCACCATCGCTGCCGCAATCGGGGCGGGAGGTCTGGGCGAATATATTTTTCGCGGCCTGGCGATGGTTAATGATCAGGTGATTCTGGCGGGAGCGATTCCTGCTGCCGGCATGGCTTTGCTGGCGGACGTCACTTTAGGCTGGCTCGAAAAAAGATTGAGGCCGCGTTGATTGCGAAGGACAACTCGAAAGCCCAGCCGCCTTTAACTTTTCCCTGCATTTTTATTTTGGTGTGTGTTTTGCTTTCTTTCATCGCCTGCGGACCCTCGCGAGCGAACCGCATCGTCGTCGGTTCCAAAAACTTCACCGAACAACTCATCCTCGGTGAAATCTTTGCCCAGCAAATTGAAAATAAAACTCATCTCTCCGTGGAGCGTCGTTTTTATCTCGCCGGCACTTACATCTGCCAGCAGGCGATCCTTGGCGGGAGAATTGATATCTATCCTGAATACACCGGTACCGCTCTCACTGCCGTTCTGAAAGAAACTCCGCAAGCGAATCGCGAAGATGTTTACCAGCGTGTGAAATCCGAATACGACAAGCGTTTCTCGCTCGCCCTTGGACCTCCCTTGGGTTTCAACGACACCTTCGCTATCGAAATTCGCGGGGACGATGCCCGGCAACTCACCCTCAAGACCATCACGCAAGCCGCCGTGTATGCGCCCAAATGGCGAGCTGGCTTTGGATACGAATTCATGGAACGCCCCGACGGTTACAAGGGACTGATCTCAACTTATAGGTTGAAGTTTGCGGAGTCGCCACGCATCATGGATTTGGGCCTTCTCACTCGCGCGTTAAAAAGCAAGCAGGTGGATGTGATTGCCGGCAACACTACCGATGGCCTGATTCCCGCCTTCGATCTTTTTGTACTGGAAGACGACCGCCACTACTTTCCTCCCTATGAAGCGGTCGCGATCATGCGGAAAGCGATGCTGGAACATCATCCGGAAGTAGAGCACGCGCTTGATGGTCTAGCCGGCAAAATCTCCGAGGCTGAAATGCGCAAGCTGAATTACGCGGTAGATGGAGAGCATCGCGACGTGAAGGAAGTCGTACAGGAATTTCTGCGGACGAAATAACTGCGCTTCACATGAGCCAGATCGCATCCACGTCCACGATCACCTGCGTGCGAGGAATCTTCTCAGTCGCCGCATAAGCCAGCATGGAACGCAAAACTTTATTGAGCTTCTCCCGGCTGGCGGATTTCAACACGAAGTGATAGCGGTAGTCGCGCTTGAGGCGAACAATCGGGGCTGCCGCAGGACCCAACACCCGAATACCCTCATGCCGCGTTTTCTCGAACCACCGTCCCAACATTCCCGACCACTTCATGGCATCGTCCAGCCGGTCGCTGCGCACCAGCACGTTGGCGAGAGCGCTGTAGGGCGGATAATGCATCCAGCTTCGAAACTGGAGTTCTTTGTCGTAGAAGCCGGTGAAATCGTGCTGCGCCGCGTACTGAACCGCATAGTGGTCAGGAAAATAAGTTTGAAGAATTACTTTCCCAGGCGTTTCGCCTCGTCCCGCGCGGCCCGCGACTTGCGTCAGCAATTGGAAGGTACGTTCGGCCGCGCGAAAGTCGGGCATGCCCAATGCCATGTCAGCTCCCACCACCCCCACCAGCGTCACTCCGTGAACGTCGTGACCTTTCGCAATCATCTGCGTGCCTACCATCAGGTCTATTTCGCCTTCGTTGAGCGCATTCAACGCACGCTCAAAATCTTCGTGTCCACGCACGGTATCGCGATCCAGCCGCGCGATGCGGGCTTGCGGAAACATGCCGTGAAGCAATTCCTCCAGTTTCTCGGATCCGGTTCCCAGAAAATAGACGTACTCGCTGCCGCAATGCGCACAGGCTTTCGGGACCGCCGCCGTGTAGCCGCAGTAATGGCATTCCATGCGCCGCGACTGCTTGTGATGAGTGAGCGCAATAGCGCAATTTTGGCACTCTAGCTTTTGGCCGCAAGTGCGGCAAAGCACCACCGGAGAGTATCCGCGGCGGTTGAGAAGAACCATCACTTGCTCTTTGCGCGTGAGCCGGTCTCGAATCTCTTCCGCGAGTTTGCGCGAAATGACTTGGTCGTTTCCTGTCTCCTGAAACTCCTGCCTCATGTCAATCACTTCGACTTCCGGTAACGGACGCTTCTCCACCCGGTCAGGCATATCGAGCAAAATGTATTTATTCTTTTTGGCATTGAAATACGATTCCAGCGATGGTGTCGCCGATCCCATCACTACCACCGCATTGGACATCTTTGCCCGCATCACGGCGACATCCCGCGCGTTATAGCGGGGCATTTCTTCCTGCTTATAAGAAGAGTCCTGCTCCTCGTCCACGATGATGAGCGCGAGGTCGGACACGGGAGCAAACACCGCCGACCGCGTCCCTACTACAATTCTGGCCTCGCCGCGCTGAATTCGGTGCCAGTGCTCTGCTCGCTCTTTGTCGGAGAGGGAAGAATGCAAAATGGCGACTTCGTCTCCAAAAACCTGATGTAGATCCGCCGCCACCGCTGGCGTCAATCCGATTTCAGGCACAAGCAGGATTGCCGACCGTCTCGCTTCCAGCACCGAACGCATCGCCGCCAGATAGACTGCGGTTTTGCCCGATCCGGTAACACCGTGCAGCAAAATGCCGGCAAACTTAGCGGTGGAAACCGTCTCGCGCATGCGCTCCAGAGCTTTTTGTTGCGCAGGATTAAACGTAAAATTTAGCGCGGACGGACGCGCTTTCATCCCCGAACGCACGAGTACCGCGGGCTCTTCCACAATTTCCACCAGGCCTCGCTTGGCCAGCGTTGCCAAAGTCGTTCGAGGCACATCTAAATCGTTAAGAACTTCGACCGCAATTTTGCCTCCAGCTGCAACAATCGCTTCAATGATTGTCCGCTGATTAGAATTGAACTTGCCCTCGGCATTTTTCAGGACCGCAATTTTCACGAAACGGCGGGCGTCACGTACGTTCGATAAATCCTCACGCGTTATCCATCCTTTGCGCACGATTCCTGCCAGCACGGCCTTCGAAATTCGGGTTGCGGAGCGCAGACTTTCTTCGCGAACAGATTCGCGGTGCGCTAGATGATCCAGGACGCGGATCTCCGCCAGGTGTTCGTCGGGCGTCCGGCGTGAACGCCCCGATGATCCCGTTGTACCTGCGTTGTAGAGGGCTGTGTGGCCGGCTTCGGTGATTTGATAAGCGATCGTGCGCTTGAACTCCGCGGTCAGCGGCAGCATAGTGCGAAACACATCGCCCAGCGGCGCAAGATAATAATCGGCAATCCACTGTCCTAAGCGAATCAGATGCTCGTCGAGCAGAGGTGCAGCATCCAGCACGCTGATAACACTTTTAGCTTCCACTTTCGGAGCGCGATCATGCATCGCAGTCACAACGCCTGAGAGGCGTCGCTGCCGGAATGGCACCAGCACACGCCCTCCGACGACCGGATGCATCCCTTCAGGAATTCGATAAGTGAAGGCAGTATCCAGCGGGACGGGGAGAGCGACATCGCAAAATTCAGGCATGAGGCTAGAAACCAGGGCGATCGCCGCGGTTAAAGAATCGTAACATTCTCGAACTATTTTCTATTTTGATGTCCGCATTTATGCGAAGGTGTCTCGATCCGAATTCCCCGCACTCTTTGCTGGCGCCGCGGTTAGCTTCCGAAGTACTTCGTAACATTTGGGGAGTACCCGGTGATTGCAGAGCCGTGTGGCAGAGCGGCCATTTATGGCCGCGTTACAACGCACACCCCTTAGCCCTTCAGGGCCT
>JBDUDA010000116.1:0-9339 GCA_040003205.1 Acidobacteriaceae bacterium
CGAAGCCACGACTCCGGTCGAGATGACAGGTTATTTTGAAATTGAGCCACTGCCGACAGTTGTCACTTCCCCAGAACGACAAATAACAGTCTTTAGTTCAATCAGGACTTGGTTGTTATGGAGGGTCGCCGGTCTCTCTGGAAATCTACGGTTCGGATGCTTGCCAGGTCCGAGGAAGTCGCAGGAAGGGAAGGATTCCTGGTTGCGGGGGCTGGATTTGAACCAGCGACCTTTGGGTTATGAGCTGAAACAAGCAATCGCTCGTATTTGCTTCTCAATTACTTAGGTCTTTCGTGTTACACGGTTCTCGCTCCTGTTCAATCGTAGTCTGTTCCACAATTGTTCCATGGACTGTTCCAGATATCCCGGGCAGAATCGTGTACTGTTCGAAATTCCTACCGGCGATTTATCGCCAATGAGCTCAACTACAGCACCTTTTCTGATCTGCTCGACATTGCTGATTTAACTCGACTGAGTAAAGCAGCGGACCTCATTCGATGGCACTGTTCTTCAAAGTTCGGGCGCGGTCCTTTCCAATAAAGATCCTCGACGGTATCAAACACAGGCACATCCAGCCGCAAGGTAGCGAGTTTGCGAAAAAGCATGGCGTCATTCCATGAGTTGAACAGCGTTTCGGATAGTGGGCGGGCCCTACGGATTGACGGATGCCACGCTTGCCAATGCTTTGGAATGTCTTCAAGGTGGGGGTACAGAGACAGGGTCTGGGCGGCAGCCTTGATGCCCCATCCAGGCAGACCGGGGAAACCGTCGGCACTATCGCCGACCAACGCCAGGTAGTCTGGAATCGATTGCGGCCTCACACCGAATTTGGCCACGACCCCAGCTTCATCACGCAAAATGTCGCGCCTCCGGTCCAGTTGAACGACTCGCGTACCAACAACACACTGACTGAGATCTTTGTCCGGCGTACAAATGAGCACTTGGCTCACATGGTCATCCTGCGCTGCTTTAGCCGCAGCGGACGCAAGCGCATCATCGGCCTCGTAGTAGACCGTGGCCCACACCAGCACTCCCATTGCTTCCAATGCTTGCTCAAGAATCGGAAACTGCGAGAGCAGTTCAGGAGGCACACCTTCGCTGGTCTTGTATCCGAGATAGAGTTGGTTGCGAAACGACTCCACAACATGATCGGTTGCCACGCCGAGGTGGGTTGCACCGCGTTCGATCATGGATAGAACGGATGTGAGCACCCCGCGTACTGCGCCGATTTCCTGGCCATTTTCATCTGGCGCAGCCGGGATGGCGAAAAAGTGCCGGAACAGTTCATATGTCCCGTCGACCAAGTACACATCCATGCGACCATCAGCTCCAACCGGGCGTGCAAATGGCTATCATATTTTGTCGAGGTCAGATTTTATAGCGATAACTTCAAGCTCAGATATCGAAACGATGAATCGTCACTGTGGCATCGGCCCGTCCCTCGTTGGAGACGTCGATTCCTGCGAATACGTAGTGAGGGTAAACCTTGAACTCCGCCCACTGTGCGTTCCCCGGAATAGGATCAAGCTTATCCGGCGCTCGATTCCGGTATCACTGTTGGGAATCTTCCTTGAGTCATCTCGTCCAAGTTCCCTCAAGCTGTCGGTTGAACAGGGATTTCCGCGCAGAGGTAGGTGACGTCCATCGACCTTGCAGTCGGCGTTAGATATTTACTCAAATGTACTTTTCGGACAGCATCTGCGCGGCGCTTTCATCGAGCTGTTCGGCACGGCGCACCTCTTCGAAGCGCGCCAACAGGTCGTCGGGCCGCAGGCGTCGCTTTTCGGCGCCTTGAAAATCGTGGATGATCTGGCCGCGATGCATCATGATGAGGCGGTCGCCCAGGCTTGCCGCCTGATGCATCGAGTGCGTGACCATTAAGGTCGTGAGCTTTTCGCGCGTGATTACCTGCTCGGTCAGCGCGATGACGAGATCGGCGCTTTTGGGGTCGAGCGCTGCGGTGTGTTCGTCCAATAGAAGAAGTTCAGGCCGTAGCCAGGTGGCCATCAGCAGGGTGAGTGCCTGCCGCTGTCCTCCGGAGAGACTCCCGATCGCGTTTTCGAGCCGGTCTTCTAGACCCATGTTTAAGCGGCTGATCCCGTCGCGCATTCTCGACACGAGTGACGCCCTCAGCCCCCAGCCGAGACCGCGACTGCGACCGCGCCGAGCGGCGAGGCTGAGATTTTCTTCAATCGTCAGGCTGGGCGATGTGCCACTGAACGGGTTCTGAAATACGCGCCCGATCAGTTCGGCACGGGCATGCTCGGGCCACTTCGTCACGTCGCGTTCGGCCAGCCGAATGCTGCCGTTGTCCACAAAGAACGTTCCCGCGACGGCATTCAGCAGAGTCGATTTTCCCGAGCCGTTGGTCCCGATAATGATCACCCATGAACCGAGCTCCAGTTCAAGGCTGACGCCGCGCAGTGAGCGCACCTCATTCGGCGTGTCGGGATTAAAGGTCTTCGATACCGCCTGGACCTCAAGCATGAGCGCTCTGCAGCCTCCCTTTGCGAAGGAATTGCGGCACGATGAGAGCAACGAAGACGAAACCGGCGGTGATCAATTTCAAATCGTTGGGACTGAGGCCCCAGCGCAACGCCACGGCCACCAGCAAACGGAAGAGCACGGAGCCCATCACCGCACCGACAATCGTCATGCCGACGCGGTTCGTCCCGACCAGCGCCTCTCCAATAATGACGCTGGCCAATCCCCAAACCACCATGCCGATTCCCATGCTCACGTCGGCGAAGCCCTGGTATTGTGCCAGCAAACCGCCGGACAACGCGACAAGCCCGTTGGAAATCGCCAGTCCGAAGACGATCATGTTCGCGTCGTTGACGCCCAGCGCGCGGATCATCTGCACGTTGTCGCCCGTGGCCCGCATGGCCATTCCTAGGTCCGTGCGGAAGAACCAATACAACAGAGTGCCCGTGAGCGTGACCGCGAAAGCGATGGCGCCCAGCACGGAAGCATCCCGCACGCTGACCGCCCATCCGGCGAGATCGAAGGTTGTGGCCCCGCCCATGAGATTCACTCCGATGCGCTCGGATTGTGTCGCCAGCGTGTTAACCCGCAGCAGCGGAATGTTGCTCTTGCTCATGATGTGAAGGTTGATGGAATACAGAGCGGTCATCACCAAGATGCCGGAAAGCAGAGAGTTGATCTTGAAGCGGGTGTGCAGCACGCCGGTGCAAGCGCCCGCAAGCATGCCGGCGAAGAAACCGGCGAGCGAGGCCAGGGGCGGGTTGACATTGTGCACCAGAAGCATCGCAGCTACGGCTGCACCGAGAGTGATCGATCCATCGGCGGTGATATCCGGAAAGGCGAAAATCCGGAAGCTGATGAATACGCCGAGGGCCAGCAGCGAGAGGATCAGCCCTATGGTGAACGTGCCAATCAAAAGATTCATGTGCGTTATCCTCTCATTGGATCTCCGCTGCCGGAGCGATCCAGCATGCGCCGCGGACAAACTCGCTCTGCTGCGGTCCGGCCACCTCGCGGTCGTCGGCGAGCAGGTGGAGTACACCCTGCAGGCTCTCCGTCTCGAACAAGGTCTTGACGGTGGCGTTCAGGTCGATTTCACCCTTCTTCAAGGGGCGATAGGAAAATGCTGCGGCGTGGAAATGTCCCTGCGGCCAAGCGTGGGCCCCGACCGGGCGCAGCATCGGAGCGAGCGGCGCACATTCGGACGCGGCGGCGACACCTGAGACCAGCGCGAGCGATCGCGAGTAAAGCCGTTCGGTGCTGAACGTCAGCCAGGTTCGGGCCTCAGGATATTTGAAAGGGGCGTCGTGCTGACCGCCGGTCGCAGCGGGCGAGCGGCGAAGAGCGGCTCCGACCAGCCCAGCCGATTCGGCAACCATGACCATTCCGATAGCTTGGGCGCCGGAAACCTCCAAGGCCGCGCGCACCAACTCGGCAAGTGGAACGGGGCTCTCGGCAACAGCGGCCTCGAATCGCATCAGGACGGTGAATTCGCCCTCGAACCGAAGGCCGTAAAGCAGATTCATTTCCGGCACAAGTTCGCCGCTGGAGACTATGAAGTCGGGCACGTTGGTCCCGTCGGTCGGAAGATACGCCGCCGAACCGCCGACAGCGAGGAACTCCCCAAAGCGGGACTGCGCGTCTTCGAATCCGTGGCCGAAAGCCCCCAGGCCGAAGCCGAAACTTCCCGAGGGAAACGCGACCGTCTGGCAGTCCTGGGAGCCGAAACGGCAACCTTGCAGCAAGCCCGGGTCGCCGAACCGTCGGCAGACCAAGGGCTTTGCTGGCGTGTACTCCAACACCTCGAACGAGGCCGCCGGAGAAGAAAAACGGCGCACGTCGGCTTTGTGCATCGGAGGAGCGGCGGGAGTGCTTCCGGAGAGCAGGATGGGAGAGAGCCTGCACAGATCCAACACGAGCTTGACGCGCTCCGAAGGACTTGTGACCGACAGGCTGCCCCCGATGCCGGTCAGTTGGTTGTAAACCGACATCAACAAGCCCACACCGGCGGAGCTGAGATATGAAACCTCAGACAGGTTGAGCCGAAGGCTGTGCGCGCCACTGCGGATCAACTCATCGAGGCTGCTGCGCAGGTGCTCGGTCCAATAGTTATCGAGACGGCCTCTCACCTTGACTTCGAGCGCATCTCCGAGTGGCTGGGTAACGATCTCCATGAGGGTCGCTAGGGAAGCAAGTTCTGCGAGAACTCCGGTGGAATGGTGACACCGAACTGTGCCGCGCTGCTGCGGCTGATGGCCTTTTGTTCAACCGCCACTTCCTCCAGCGGCAGATCTTTTGGATTCTCGCCAAGCAGGACCCGGCCTGCCAGCTTTCCGGCAACGAATGACGCAGGATGGAATCCCACGCCAAGACAGGCTAGGCCGCCACGGCGAATCATCTCGCAATTGTCGGTGATCAGCGGCAACCGCGCATCCTGGGCTCCCTTCACCGCGCCTTCATATCCCTGGCCGACTGTGTTGTCCCCGGGAACCCACACCGCCTGGATGTTTCGTCCTGCCAGAATCTGCACCGCCTGCAGAACCTCGTTGGAGCCGGCGATCGCAACCTCCTCGAGCTTCACGCCGCGCCTGCGGTAGACCTCGCGTGCGAACGACACCTCCTTTGATGAGTTGGCCTCCGCCGGGTTATAGATGACTCCTACCTCGCGTAATCCCGGAAGCAGCTTTTGCACGAGGTCTAGAGTGTGAGCAACCGGCGGAAAACTCCCGACCCCGGTCACAAAAGGCAAGTGATCAGTGCGGCTGTTGCCTGCTCCGGCGGCGATGGGATCGGTAACGCAAGTGAAAACCACGTGCTTGTGCTTCACCCGGTTGCACGCTCCCGAGAGGCACGGAGTGGTGACGGTCATAATAAGGTCGACGTCGGAATTGTCGTAGTTTTGGAGGATGGCGGGAACATTCATCATTTCTCCCTGGGCATCGCCGCGACTGATTTCCAGGTTCCTGCCTTCCTCGAACCCGCTAGATTTCAATCCGTCAATCAGACCCTGCATACACAGGTCGATGGTAACGCTACGAGCGTAGTAAACGATGGCGGCCTTGAAGACTTTACCGGATGCAGCGGCTTGAGAACCGACGCTCAAGTATTCAGTGGAGGCCGTCTTTCGATGTCCCAAATCGGTGAGCAGCAGGATCGCCGAGAGCAGCCCGATCAGCCCGAATCCCAGGGCCAGTCTCTTCAGCGAAGCCCAGATGGTTGTTTTGCTAGGGAAAGGCATAACGTTCGCAACAAGATTTGGTCGTGGGGCGCAATTATACAGATCGTTGCATCGAGCACGCGGTTTGGGATCGTGTTACACGGTCCGCGCTTTTCTTGCAACCGGACTTCTTATTCACATCGGAAGTGGCGATTGTATCGATTGAGATGAAGCTGAAATCAAAGTCCAGTATCGATCAGGTTACGAAATATGCTTTGCTTGGACTTGTAATGAAAAAACGAGAGCAGCAACAGAAGCAACATTATTTGCTACTCCTCGGTCGTGGCACATTGGAAAAGCAATTTAAGGAAAAATTCGGCACGATAGATGACCTCAAGCAGGCTCTCAGTAAAAGCGACATAAGCGGCTTCCTCTCCAGAAAAAGTAAATGGCAAGGAGACAAAGAGCGCTTCGGTGAGATTCTTCGGGCAATGAAGATAGTTTTCTGGAATTACGAGAGCTTCTCCAAATTCCTGCAAGATGCCAGACCATCGGACGCAGATAAGTCACTGGGTGCCGAAGTTTTTCGGAAACTGTTTGATGGTTTCAAAGAGGTTTACCCCCAGAAAACCTACGTAACGACGAATCGCGCAGGGCGTGCGATCTGGATGCTTTACACTCAGCCTGTGACGTCGCCTTCCTGGCGGTAGCGTAAAGCAGTGGGTGCTGTGGCAAGTTGCTGCATAGGGTATCCATCACGCATTCCTGGTCCCTGCGGTCTGTTATCTATATATCTTTTATTACGGATTCCGCGGCTCGCGGCCAGTGGCGACGCTGGGGTGAGGAAGCTAAATTCCGCCGCCCTCGTGGGCGAGTGGGCTGTCGGGCGATTCACGCTCCGCCCCGGATTGCCCGGACACGGTTTGCGATTGCGATTGTGAAAATACCGTGGAAGCGACGGGGGGAATGGCTTGGAAGATCGGCTCGTTTCGTTGTTGAAGGTAAAAAGAAACCGCGCAAGCCCGCTGCCAGAAGCGCGCAAAGAGCAGGAAAACCAAAGTCAGCTGTCCCACGAGGAATGCGCCGAACACGCTGCTTGACGGAACCAGCTTGATCCACACCACGATTCCTAACGCCAGCACGACGCCGGCAACGGCGGCGATGACCGTGTAAGTTCCCAGCAGCCGCGCGACATTCTGTTTCGTGCGACGGAATCCCTCCGCTATAGACCTTCTCACCGCGCCCTGATCGCGAACCACCACGTCAGTTTGTGCCAAATCGAACCAGATCCGGACAAATGTGACGACGAGAAAAATAATTCCAAGGCCAACGATTTTGATCAGGAAGGGCAGCCGCTCATGAGAGCTATTCTCTGCCGCCTTTAGAATGCCGGTTTGGGCGGCCAGCAGAAGTCCGGAAGGCAGTCCTGCAGCGACGAGAAAAAATAAGAACAGGCGTATTGATCTCCAGATATTCAGTCCGCAAGAACGAAAGAACTCTTCCCGCGGAAGCCGGCGTTCAACGGCATAGCCCTGCAATACTCCCGGCAGCAACAGCATGGATAAAAAAAGAAACAAAAACGCAAAATAGAGCCCCGGCAAAGTGGAACTATTGGCTGGCCTCATCTCCGCACGTGCCAGCATTTCAAAGAAAGCGACGGCATCAAAACCGTGCAATAACCTGTCCGCGTACAGGCTGTGGTCGAGGATGGCGTGTGCATGACTGCGAAAACTGGCGCCCCCCGCCAGCGCGAGCATGAGATTGAGCAAGTAAAACCAAACGACGTAACGCTTGTGACGTCCGGCGATACGAGCGCCGGAGGCGAGCAGGTTTGTTTTTTGCATCATCATTTCCCTAAACTAAAAACCATCCTAGAAATTGCGCGAGGGATTGGGCAAGAAACGTCCAGTAGTTGGTAACTTTGCGGGCAGGTGCTCTCCTGGGCTCGGCAAGGTAACTGGTTTTGAAATTATCGCGCAACAATAAAATCTTGTGCCCGGGGTCAATCTCCACAGACTCCACTTTTGCCCTCTTTTGGTAGGAATATCTCGCCCAGCGTTCCTGTCCGTCCCAGTGCTCTCGAACTGTGTCTCCGTTGTCGAACTTAATTTCGACGTCCACGGGAAAGACAAAGTCTCCTTTGCGATGCACAAGTACATAAGAGGAATAATCAGTCTGATGTAGTTTTTCTTTGAAGTCAGGCTGGTACCAGTTGGTTGGCGTCGAATTAACCTTGAGCACTTCGTAGTCCAGCACCTCGGTTCCGTAGACCGCCTGATTGAAATACCATCGCAAGTCCTTGCCCGAAACTTCTTCGATTGTTCTCAAGAAATCTTCTTTACCCGGATGAGTGAAGCGGTAGCGCATGAAATATGTCTGGATTGCTTTGCGCAGACTGTCTTCTCCAACAAGACTTTCGAGCGTAAGCAGCACGCTGGCGGTTTTTCCGTATGTCACTCCGACGTAGGACCCCGAACTGGCAAACTCGTAACCTTTTCGCACCATGGGATCCAGGTCGGCGGCTCCCACATAGGAAATCCGCTGCAGCGCGTTCTCGCCAGCTGTCATTCCGGCCATATTAAGCACTGAAGTCTGTTTGCCGAAGAGGGAATCCATCACTTTGACTTCGGTATAGCTGTTGATGCCTTCATCCAGCCAGGCGTCCTCAAATTCGTTAGTGGCCACCATGCTGTACCAGTATTGATGTCCGAACTCATGCTCGACCACGACCTCGGGCAATAAAAATCCTTTCGGCATCCACCAAGTCGTACCGCCGGTAATGAAAGTTGGATATTCCATACCTTCCGCGGCGGAGCCGGGTTCAGGGTCAACCAGCGTCAAAGTTTTGTAAGGATATGGACCATACCAGCGCTCGAAGCGGTCGAGCGAGTTCTTAAGTATCTCTGCGTGCCTCTGACTCTGTGCCCAGTGAGCCGGCTGCATCAGAAGCCGGAGTTTAACTAGACCCATGGCGCCAGAGAACGTGTCTTCGTAAACTTTGTAGTGCGGACTGGCAGTCCAGGCAAAATCGTGAATGTCTTCGCCGTGATACTGCATGGTTTTCGTGCCGTCGGAATTCTTCGTGCTGCTGACCTCGACTCCGCTGGCGCCGACGATTTCATATTCCGGAACCGTGAGCTTTACGTCATAGACTCCGAAGTCGGCAAAGAATTCGGTGTTGGCGTGAAACTGGTGGCAATTCCAGGCACCGTGCCACCACACTCCGACTTTGGGGAACCATTGCCCGCCGAGAACGAAGTCCCGCTTCCAGCCATTGCGCTCTAACGTCTCCGGAAATTGGTCATGGAAGGTAATTTTAAATTGTACGTAGGCGCCGGGCGCGACCGGCTTAGACAGATGGAGTTGAACCACGGTCCGGTCGGCTTGATTGCCATCGTCCGGCTGGATGAATCGGAGCTGGGATGTAAGGTCTCCTTGACCCTCGACGACCAGGCTCTTTATTTCTACAGAGCCGTAGTTTTTGTTGTCCCATTTTTTGAAGGTTTCGTCACGGCTGCCATCCCGCTTCGCTTCTTTCAGCCAGGTCGCAGCCGGTTGAAATCCGTTCAGGTAAAGATGAAATGGAAAAGTATCGAGCGCCTGCCCGGTGAGGTTGTGGTAGGTCAGCGTCTCAATGGCATTTAGCGAATGTTTTGTGGCGTCGTATGTGGCGTCAATATCGTAGTGCACGACGCGCT
>JBDUDA010000117.1:0-9264 GCA_040003205.1 Acidobacteriaceae bacterium
ATGATGCGATCCCCAGCGGCTTGGCGAGCAACACTCCCCCAAGAATGATGAAGGCGTTATAGATGAGAGGTCCAAATGCGGGAAACAAAAACAACCGGCGCGACAGTAAGACTGCTGAAACTACTCCCCCTACGTAGAAAAATAATTGCGCGGGCAGAAGGATGCGCGTGAGGTGGACACACAAATCCAACTGCTCCTGGGTGAATCCCGCGAACCACCAGCGGGAAATCTGTGGAGCGAATATCTCGGTTAGCACGATCCCAAGTCCCAGCACGGCGGTCATCACGGTGATGGTCACCGAGAATGTTTTCTGCGCTTCCTCCTCTTTTCCCTCGGCGAGAAAACGGGTGTAGATCGAAACAAACGTGATGGAAGCCGTCCCGCCGGCAAGGATGTAATTCAGCCAATCGGGAATGGTGAAGCCGGCAACGTAAGCGTCAGTCTGTGCGCCCGCTCCGAATAGCCATGCGATGTACAACTCACGCAAATATCCGATAATGCGGGAGAGCATCACCGCCGACATCAACAGCAGAGTGGCGGAAAAGGCGGAGTGCTGATGGGACGGGCGAAACATCCGGAATGCCCGCCGGCGCAGGTCCGCGCCACGACTCAACTCCGGAGTATTGAGGGAATCCGCCATGCAACGGCGATTCTACACGCAATAAATCGCTGCTCTGAATACGCGGGATGGTTCGCGCGGCTTGTGAGGAGCGAGAATTCGGATAAGACTCACGTCGTCTACGTTAGCGGCTGAAGCAACTAACATCCGCAACCCAACTATCTTTTGACAGCGCTCTATCTTGCGTTCGATAATTTGCTTGTGTTGGACTCTGTCCACGTTCGCAGCGCTTCTGGATCGCCGCTGCTGCTCCGCTCTTTCCGGAAAGCTTTCCCCTCTGCCGCACGCGCCGAGGGCGTTACTATTTGGGACACACAGGGCAAACAATATCTCGACTTTTCCGGTTCGGCCGCCGTGAACTTCATCGGGCATGGTGTAAGCGAGATCGCTGCCGCCATGATGCAACAGGCCAGGCAGGTGGAGTTCGTGCATACCAGCCAGTTCACAACTTCTGTGGCGGAAGAATTTGCACGCGAGCTGTTGGAGTTTGCCGGCGAGGCGTTTGCGGGAGGCGCGGTTTATTTTACCTGCGGCGGATCTGAAGCGGTGGAAACCGCCCTGAAGCTGGCGCGCCAGTATCAGGTTGAAATCGGCAAACCCAAACGATATCAGACTCTCAGCCGCACCCAGAGCTATCACGGATCTACCCTGGGAGCGTTATCGGTATCGGGCAACCGACGGCGTCGGGAAATTTATCGTCCGATGGTGCGGGAGTTTGCGCACATTGGAGTTCCCTACTGCTATCGCTGCGTGTTCGAGTGTGAAGATGGTTGCGAGAATTGCGGCCTTCAGTACGCGGCGGAGTTGGAAATCGCGATTGAGGCTACCGCTGGAGAAGCCGCCGCTTTCATCCTCGAGCCCGTGAGCGGCGCCACGCTGGGTGCGTGCGTTCCTCCTCCGGGATACCTTAACGCCATTTCAAATGTCTGCAAACAAAACGACATTCTTCTGATTGCAGATGAAGTGATGACCGGCGTAGGGCGCACCGGACGCGCGTTTGCGATCGAACACTGGCAGGTTGCGCCCGACATTCTCGTGACCGCAAAGGGACTATCCAGCGGCTACGCGCCTTTGGGCGCGGTACTTGTAACGAGAAAAGTTGTGGATGCAATCGCCGACGGATCAGGCGCGTTCCTGCATGGCTTTACCTACAACTCGCATCCTATTTCGGCGGCCGCCGGCCGCGCTGTCCTGAAATATATTAAGCAGCGCAACTTGGTTACTGCCGCGAATCCAGATCAGGCTGGCACCGCCGCCTCGACGCTGCGAAAAGAACTTGGCAAGCTCAGTACTTTGGATTTTGTGGGAGACGTGCGAGGGATCGGATTGCTATGGGGAGTTGAGTTTGTGGCCGACAAAGAATCCAAGCGTCCTTTTCCTCCGGCTAACAACTTCGCTGGAAGGGTCGCGCAGTCTGCAATGCGGCGAGGACTGCTGGTGTATCCCATGCAAGGATGCGTCGACGGTACCACTGGCGACCATATTCTGATTGCGCCTCCCGCCGTGATTACAGAAGCGCAGATCGCCTGGTCGGTGGGAGAGTTAGAGACCGCGATCAAGGAATCGACTCATGAAACGAATCCGCGGTAGGACAGGGCGAACACGGATTTACGAAATCCGCGAAATCAATCCATGTGGCTGTGAGCCTGGCGCTCGACTGACCAGATATCTTCCGGCTTCTGTTCCGCTGGGTATACGTGAACCATCCATCCGAAAATCTGCGGATGGAATCTGCCGCCGGCAGCGTCGCAGGCGTCTCTGGTCACGATAGACCCTCCTAACCCGAACTGTGGATGCCCAGTCGGGGTGCGCGGCCGCTTGCCCTGCGGCGCCAGGCACAGGTTAACGTGCGCATGCCATTGCGCGATGCTGAGTGGAATTCTAGTGTTGAGATCTTCTTCCGAAGCGCTTTTAGATGCGGTATACATTACCCCGACCAGCTTGTAGGCTTCGCCATGTTTTTCGTAAAGAAGCGAAGTAGGATGCTCGGGGTTAAAGCGCGCTCCAGCCTCGTAGCCATACCAATAATTGGTGAAGTGATATTGCTTTTGCGGCAGGTTGGGCAGGAAGATTTTGTAGCCATCGGCTAAAGCGTTTTTGTAGTCTTCATATTTCGCAGCGACGGAGCGCGCTACTTCGAGCACGCGATCTGCTTTTTCCTGATCTCCGGCTTTGGATTCGCGCAGCGACGTCATCTTCATATGCGGGCCCATGTCAACATGGTGATCCTCCATGGATCGCATGGCACTAGCGCTACCTTCCGCGGTTCCGGGCGTCTCGCGCGCGGCTGGGACCGCAGGTGCTTTCTCCGCTTCGTCTTTCCCTTGCGCGTCTTTCTGATTCGCGTTTTTTTCAGTCGCCGCTTTTTCAGTCGCTTCTTCCTCGACCGCAGCTTTTTCCGGCGATTCCTTGTCTTGCGCGTTCTGGCTCACGCCCGGCATGTCTGACATATCCTTTGATTTATCCGCCGGGACCGGTTGTTGTGCCCATGCCATCGAACAAAGCAGCAAAAACACCAGGCCGGAATGTTGTTTGCTCATGGAAGTTTCCTCTCAGTTCATTAACCCTGCATGAAGCCTGCTGTTTCCGCAACCGAAGTCGATATTGTGGGGGTTACGCTTGTAATATGAGAGACGGAGAAATCCGCCGCGTTGAGACTTCATCCAGCGATTCGGATGGCCCCGAGATAAGGCTATTTTGCCACGTCCCGTTGAAGGCCTACGGCACTCAACGGTTTCTGAACGGCAGCTTCCCCGGAACGAATACAGTCGGGAACTCCAATGCCCTCGTATGCGTTCCCCGCAAGAGCAAGCGCCGGGAATTGCTGAAGCAGAGACTCGATTCGGACGCGCCGTTCCAGATGCCCCACGCCGTACTGCGCCATGGCCTGTTTCCATTTATAGACTCGTAAAAAATCAGGCTCGTCGGCGACACCGAGAATTTCGCGCAGATCATCGCGCACCCCGGCCACGATTTCCTCGTCGGAACTCTGTAGCATCGATTCTGCGCGAGCTCCTCCGAGAAAACAACGTAGCAGCGCTTTGTCTGGCGGGGCACGATGAGGAAACTTGTTGTGAACAAAAGTTGCAGCAAGTATTTGTCTATTTTCAGAGCGTGGCACAAGAAAACCGAATCCCGCCGGCAACTTCGACCTCACCTGCGGCCCGTAGCCCAATGCCACGGTGATCGATGAAGTGTACGCAATGCCTTTCAGTTCGTCGGACAACGGCCTACTACTGTCTGCGATAAGTTTTGCGGCATGGTGTGCGGGCACCGCCAGAATAATCCCGTCGAAGCTTTCAGTCCCGTGCGTGGAACTCAGCTCGCACGTACTTTCTCCCAGATAAAGTGCTTGCACCGCCGTGTTCTTGCGGATGGATGAGCTGGTCAATTGACTTTCGATCGCGTCCACCAGTTGTTGCATGCCATTTCGTAAGGATGTGAATAGTGGGCTGGACGGAGCCGCGGCGGACTTTGCTAATTTTCTACGCGAGGAAATCATGCCGCGACCCAAACTGCCGTGCTTGGCCTCCATTTCGGCGAAACGCGGTAGCACGGCCCGAACACTGAGTTGCGAGGCTTCCCCGCCATAAACGCCAGCCAGCAGCGGGTCAGCCAGTCGCTCCACCATTTCGTGTCCATAGTGACGCTCGATGAAAGATGCCACTGACTCGTCGCTTTCTGACTTCTCAGCACGTTGAAATAGTTCGCGAACCATGCGAAGTTTCGTCCGAGTAGAAAACAAGGGCGATAGAGCGGTCGGCATGACTTTTGTCGGAACCATGAACGTCAGCCCGTCGGGCAAGGGCACTAATTTCCCGTTATTTAATATGTAGGTCTTGCGCTCCGCGTCATTCGAGCCGATGAGTTGATCGCCGATGCCGAGTTGCTGGCATAGACGCGCGGCCCACGATTTTTCGGTCAGGAAGGAGTCCGGTCCGGCTTCCACTAGGCAGCCTTCGATCTGCTCTGTCTGAATGACGCCCCCCAGGCGAGAGGAGTCTTCCAACAGCACATATTCCAGCGCAAGCCCGGTCCGGCGTTGCTGCTCCAGAGCAAATGCGGCGGAGAGTCCGGAGATTCCGCCTCCAACAATGGCGATGCGTTTCATGCGATCGCCGCGAGAGGACAAGAACCGCTCATTCCTTCTCCGACGCCATCTCGACTTTGAAACTGGGCGAGTAGTCGCGAACGAAATTAGCGAGAGCCTTCACGTTGTCGACGGGAGTTTCCGGCAGAATGCCATGCCCCAGATTGAAGATATGTCCCGAGTGCCCGTTCGCCCTTCGCAGAATGTCTTCTGCCCGTGGCTTGATATCGCTCCAATCCGCGAACAATGTCACCGGGTCCAGATTGCCCTGGACAGCGCGGCTGAAGCCAATCTTGCGCCAGCCTTCGTCCAGCGGGATTCGCCAGTCCAATCCGATGACCTGCGCTCCCGTCTCGGTCATGGACGGCAGCAAAGTGGCACTATCGGTGCCAAAATAAATGATCGGCACGCCAGTCTTCTGCAAAGTCTTCACCAATTCTGTAGTACGAGGCAAAACGTAGCGCTGGTAGTCTTCTACCGCCAGGCAGCCTACCCAGCTATCGAAGATTTGGATGACATCGGCCCCTGCCCCGACCTGCTCCGCGGCATATTCGGAAACTGTGGCCACCAGCTTTCGCAACAGTTCGTCCCATGTCTCCGGAGAGGAATACATCAACTTCTTGGTGTGTATGTAATTGCGTGAGCCTCCGCCTTCAATCATGTAGCTGGCAAGCGTAAAGGGAGCGCCGCAAAAACCGATGACGGGCAGATTTTTTCCAAAGTGCCGTGAAACGAGCCGTATTGCTTCCGAAACGTACCCCAGGTCTGCCGCTCGATCTGTGCGCAGGGCAGCAATGTCTTCCACGGTCCGCAAAGGCTTTTCAATCTTCGGACCTTCCCCAGCGGAGAAATGAAATGGCAGCCCCATGACTTCAAGAGGTAACAGCAGGTCAGCGAAGATAATTGCGGCATCGACTCCCAGAGCTTCGGCGGCGGTGATGGTCACTTCGGCTGCGAGCTCGGGCCTCTTGCATATTTCGATCAAAGAATATTGTTTTCTGACAGCCCGATACTCAGGCATATACCTTCCAGCTTGGCGCATGAACCATACCGGAGTGCGGTCCACAGGCTGCGACTTACACGCTCTTACGAATATCGAATCGGGGGCGGACATGAACTTTCAAATGTAGCATTTCCGCGTTGGAGGTGCCCGGGAAGGGGCGTGGGAAAAAATCCTTAGAAACCGGAATTAAACTGTCATCCCGAGCGCAGCAAAGCTGGGCTTTGCGGAGTCGAGGGACCTGCTTCTGTGCGGCGCGTCTGGTTCGACGGAGAGGGATCCTTCGACTCCGCAAGTTTGCTCGCAGGCGAGCAAACTTACTCCGCTCAGGATGACATTTCTCTTTTTGCCATAGTGCGCTGGCTGCAACTTGCGCCCATGAGACGATTGAAGACGCCTCGTGTCTCCAACGGGCTCGTTCACAGCATTCGGGTTCCATTCTGGAAGGTTTTGCCCTTCCGAGTGCCCGGCACCAAGAAAGTATCCTGTTTTCCTTAATGGCGCGCTATATGATCCCGTCAATAGCAACGGGAGGATGATCTTTATGGCGGCGAGTCAAGTTGTGCTTTATTTCGACAAGCAGGAAGACGCTCTGCGCTTTACCCTGGCTGCCAGTTCCGTGATTGCGGCGGACGAGTCCGTTCGCGTCAATGAAGCGTTGGAAAAAGTAGGAAAAGAAATCTGCAAAGCGAGACGCATCACTACGGAAGGCATGATTAACGAAGCCGCTCCCATCAGCGACAAATTAGGTATGCCCGAAGCCCGCTGCGCTTGATAGGACTGTGCTGGACGGCCGTATAGGTTTCCCTGCACTACGCCTGTTCCCGAATTTTCAGTCCGACCACGGCGCGGGTTTACGGTTCCAGCGATGACCTTTCAGCGCCTGGAGCAACTGAGCATCTAACCCGCCTGCGTCACTCACAGCCATATTCTGCTTCACATGCTCAGGCTTGCGCATGCCGGCAATGATCGTGCTTACATCGGGATTCGAGACGATGAATCGCAGCGCCATTTCAGGCAATGTCATTTTTGTGGCGGACTCCGTCAGCAGGCCTTTTAGCTTGTCCACTCGCTGCAAGGTGACGGCGAGGTTCGCTGGATTAAAATAGCCCGCCCTCCAATCGCCCGCAGGGAACTTTGTTTCGAGCGTCATCTTCCCACCCAGACTGCCTTCATCTAGTGGCACGCGCGCGATCACGCCAACGTTCAATTCGCGGCAAAGAGAGAAAAGCTTATCTTCTGGAGCCTGGTCGAAAACGTTGTAGATAACCTGGACAACATCAACCACTCCGGTGCGAAGAGCTTCGAGGCCGTTTTCTGGTTCCCAGCGATTGATGCTGAGCCCGAATGAGCGAATCAACCCGTCGCTCTTTAATTTCTCGACGGTCGAGCGGAATTGCGGATCGGCGGTCCAATTGTCATCCCATACGTGGAATTGCAAGACGTCAATTGCGTCCACGCCCAGCTTCGAGCGAATTTTCTCCGCGTACTTGAAAACATGGTCGACGGGAAAAACGTCCGTGTAGCGATCTTTGGACGACCCCGGCCACTTCAGATTCTTCGGCGGAACTTTCGAAGCCGCATAGATACGCTTGCCTTTATTGCTGGCCAAAATTTGACCAAGCATTCCGTCACTCTTGCCATTTCCGTAGGCCCAGGCGGTATCGAAGAAGTTGCATCCGAGATCAACCGCGGATTGCATCGCCTGTAAAGACTCGCGATCGTCCGAGCCGCTCCATCCGCTCATACCCCATAGACCCTGCGCGACCTCACTGACTTCAAATCCAGTACGGCCGAGTTTGCGATACTTCATAGTCCCCGTTCAGTTAAAGATATATTTCTTCGGAGTTGGAAACCGGCCGCCACTAGAATCTTTGGTGGGCCCTCTAGGATTTGAACCTAGGACCAATGGATTATGAGTCCACTGCTCTAACCGCTGAGCTAAGGGCCCGAGATTGACACTGTGCTGCCGCACAGCGTTGAGGACTTGTGCAGTTGCGCGCTAGCACTTCCGTTGGCCTCGTTTCGCCGGGTAACCAGTATCCTCGCATAGCTTCCCAACAACTGCCAACTCTACGAGGAGCAAAGACAGCATGGCGGAAGTAGTGCTTCTCTACCGGCGTAATTAGTTCGGGCCCGCAAAAGCCTTAGAATGAAATTCCATGGCTTCTCCTAGATGAGCCAGGAAGTATGCGCCACTATGATCGCCCGGGTACAAGTGGAATTCGTGCTTCACTTTTTCAGCGGTAAGCTCGCGGTCGAGTTGGCGCGCTCCGGATTCGAAACCAAAATCATCGTCTTTTCCGCAATTGAAGTAGATCGCGAGTTTACGAATCGCCGTGGAGTTTTGTTTGGCCAGCCGGAGAGGGTCGTTTTCCTTCCAATGTCGCACGTTGATCGGGTTCCCAAATACTCGGCCCATTAGATGATTCACTGGCATACCGGAAGAGGAAATCGCATCATCCAATTCCTGTGGGTTTTCGGTCATGAGCGCCGCGCCTTCAGCACTCACTGAAGAGAATAACTCTGGATGCGCAAATGCCATGCGCAGAGCGCCGTAGCCACCCATCGAAATCCCACTGACGCCTCGCGCGGTTCTTTCGGATCGGACGTGATACTTTTGCTCGATGTAAGGCATGAGTTCGTGCAGAAAAAAGTCACTGTAACGGACTTTTCCGTCGGCGGAGTTAATATAGAAGCTGCCCTTCGCCTCAGGGGTCACAATTACAAAATCTCCAATTTTCTTTTGCTGGCGAAGGTCTTCGACCAGGTTCCAGCCTCCGGTTTTAAAAAGCGTTTGCTCGTTCTCACCCAGCCCGTGCAAAAAATACAGAATCGGATATCCACGGAAGTTATGGTCCGCGATTGTGGTCTCATAGCCTGCGGGAAGCGAAACGCAGTAGTGGATGTCCTCAGCTAGAACCTTGCTTTTGAGCGCATCACAATTGATCTGACCCCCATCCGCGAACGCGGGGATGGCGATTGCCAGAAGCAATGTCACAACACACCAGCGAAAAATAATAATGCCCCAGATAGTTCTCACTCGGATCGCGTCCAACTCAAATCGTGCAACGCTGCTCATGTGATTCCATTCAATCCCTTGAAACAGGTGTAATCCCGCAAACCAGGTGTCATCCTGCAAAACCAGTGTCATCCTGCAAACCAGTGTCATCCTTCAAACCACTGTCATTCTTCAACCCAGGTGTCATCCTGAGCAAAAGAGTCATTCGCTGGCGAATGACTCTTGACGTCGAAGAACCCCTAATCCTCACTCAGACTGATGGCGATAGGGATGCTTCGACTTCAGAGCCTCTTCGTTCCGAAGAGGCTCTTTCGCTCAGCATGACAAATGATTTTGGCAATTATTCATAGCGTAACGCCTGCACGGGATCGAGCCGGGCAGCCCGGCTGGCGGGATACAATCCCGAAAGCAAGCTGACCACGATCGCAAAAACAATCGCCCCCAATATCAGCCACCATGGGACGAACCAGATTTGCTCGGGCGGAAAATGCTGGCGCTTTAGATACACATTCGTCCCCACATTAATCACGCGC
>JBDUDA010000118.1:0-9254 GCA_040003205.1 Acidobacteriaceae bacterium
GGAATCATCAATTCTACCCCGGTGGCAGTCCCCAAAGTTTCCACCCCTCAGCGCGTTCGCGTCTCACAGGGCGTGACGCAGGGCTTGGTGCTCCACAAAGTACAGCCACCGTATCCACCACTTGCGCGTCAGGCCCGCATCCAAGGGTCGGTGACTTTGCAAGCTGAAATCAGCAAAGACGGGTCGATTCAAAACCTGCGGTTGATAAGCGGGCATCCAATGCTGGCACCATCCGCAATCGAAGCGGTAAAGCAGTGGAAGTACAAACCGTACATTCTGAATGGCGAACCAGTGGAAGTGGAAACGACGATCACCGTGAATTTCACGCTGGCTGGCGGTTAATGCAATTGAGCTTTAGATTCACCAGTTCCGAAACCCAGTTCTGAAGAGGAGAAGCAACTCATGTTCGTAGCCAATTTAGCAGCACACACGCTTACCCACGCTTCCGTCGCGGCAGCCTGGTTCTTTCAAGGGGAGCAGACAGCCCAGTGGGACGCACTCTCCCTATGGCATCAAATGGGAATCGTGGCCAAGTTAGTGGTCGCCATTCTTTTCATCATGTCCGGCTGGTCAATCGGCGTCATGGTCGACCGCTGGATGGCGTTCAACGCAGCCCGTAAGCAGTCGCGCGCATTCGCGCCCGCCGTAGCGGGTGCTCTTCGCGATGGCAAAATCGACGAGGCAATCAAGGTAGCGGAACGTAACAAAAAGAGCCACCTGGCGAAAGTAGTTACAGCAGGGTTGCTGGAATTCCGCGCTCATCAAGAGAGTGGAGAGATTCCGGGCGAAACCATCGAAGCCTCCAAGCGCGCTCTGGAGCGCACCGAGGCCATCGTCCATGCTGAACTGAAGCGCGGACTTAGCGGTCTGGCCACCATCGGTTCCACGGCGCCGTTCGTCGGCCTGTTCGGGACCGTCATGGGCATCTTGAACGCTTTCCGTGAAATCGCCACCCAGAAGCAAACTGGACTAGGCGCTGTCGCCGGCGGTATTTCTGAAGCGCTGGTTACGACCGCGCTCGGGTTGCTGGTCGCGATTCCCGCCGTCATGATGTTCAACTACCTGACCAGTCGAGTGGAAGCTTTCGACGTGGAAATGGATAACTCCTCCAGCGAGCTGGTGGACTATTTCCTGAAGCGTCGCGGAGCAGTTCGCCGGCCCTAAGCGTCGTTCACGGCTAAGAATCGCACTACATGAGTTGCGCGAGATCCGGCCCCACGAGTTAGCCTCTGGAGCCGGATCCATCACGCAGTGCTGAGCTGGCGCCGCAGAGAAGCGGAGTGCCGGAGAGGTAAAACAATTATGGCTATTTCAGTAAGAAATGAAGGGGCGAAGGTCAACTCCAACATCAACGTTACTCCGATGGTGGACGTGATGCTGGTGTTGCTGATCATCTTCATGGTGATCACCCCGATGTTGCAGCACGGCGTAAGCGTCGATCTGGCGAAGGTGAATAATCCGGAAAATATGCCGGACGCCGACAAAGAAGATGCCCTTCTGGTAGCGGTGATGCGGGATGGCAGCGTTTTCTTCGGCAACGACAAGCTTCCCGTGGACCAGCTGACCGCCAAGGTTAAAGACAAGCTGGTCGGTAAACAGTCCAAAATAGTTTTCGTAAAGGCCGATGCGCGCGCCAAGTTTGGTGCTGTCGTGGGCGTGGTGGATAACGTCCGCTCGGCGGGCGTGGATCAGTTGGGGCTTTTGACGGAGCAGCGGAAGGAACCACCGCCACCGGGAACGCCACCCACAAAGGCGCCGGGAGCACCCGGCGGTCAATAACTTGGTAGTCGGATTCCTGAGATAAAGGGAGATTTATATGTCAATGTCACTCGGCGCCGGCGGGGGCCAAAATGCAGATATCAACGTCACACCGCTGATTGACGTGCTGCTGGTGCTGCTAATCATCTTTATGGTGATAACACCCCTAACGCCCAAAGGTTTAGACGCACTCGTACCTCAGCCTCCACCTCCCAATCAGCCTAAAACTACTACTCCAGACCGCACGATCGTCGTGCAGTTGATTGACAAAGGAGCGGGCAACGATCCGGGTGTAAAGATCAATAACGAAGACGCAACCTGGGACAACCTACAGGAACGCCTCACCGACATCTTTAAGACACGCGCTGAAAAAGTGATGTTCGTCAAGGGCGACGACAACGTGCCTTTCGCAAACGTTGCCAACGTCATTGACCTGGCGCACGCCGCCGGAGTCGACAAGGTTGGGCTCATTACCGCGAAGATCGAAGCGGGCCAATAGAAATTCAGGCACGGGGCGCTGATAAAGGATTTATTGCTGTCGGGCATCGGTGTAGTATGTTGGGTGCTCAGAAATCCTCGGTCAACGACCCGTGCCAACGATTTTTTGCGTAGCGCGGACCTCTAGTAAGGGAGATTGAAAAGGCGATGAAACGAACCGCACAACTGCTGGCAGTGCTGGCCGCCGGTCTGGCGCTATTCTCCGCCACGGGCTGCAACAAACTCAAAGCCCGGGACCAGTTGAATAAGGGAGTAGGGGCCTACAAAAGCGCCAAGTACGAAGAAGCGATCGGTCATTTTCAGCAGGCAGTGGAACTTGATCCGACTCTGGAAAACGCTCGCCTTTATCTGGCTACAGCCTACGCGCAACAGTTCATTCCAGGAGTGGATGCTCCCGACAACAATCGTTTTGCGGAACAAGCAGTTGAACAATATAAGGCCGTCTTGGAGAAGGATCCCAAAAGCGTGAACAGCGTGAAGGGAATCGCTTACCTCTACCTGCAACAGAAAAAATTTGACGACGCCAAAGCTTTTTATCGCAAAGCGCTGGAAATCGATCCCAATGATCCGGAACCCTACTATTCTATCGGCGTGATTGACTGGACTCAGAGCTATCAACCCCGCATGGAAGAACGCGCCAAAATAGGTCTTAAGCCGGAAGAACCTCTGAAAGACAAGAAGGTTTGCGCGGCCCTGAAGGCGAAAGCGTGGGATCCCATTAATGATGGGCTCGAACAACTGAACAAGGCTCTTCAGATACGTCCGGACTACGACGATGCCATGGCGTACATGAACCTTTTGTATCGCGAAAAAGCGGACGTCGAGTGCGACGATCTCCCCACTCGTACGGCGGACTTGAAGACTGCGGACGACTGGGTCAACAAGACGATGGCCACGAAAAAGGCAAAAGCCGAGAAGCAGCCGGCCTCGAACGGCGTGAGTATGGAACAGCCGAAGCAGTAGCCTCGGCCAGATTCGCTCATTTATCAATCGCCGGATTGTCAGTCTGGAAAACCTCTTTCGCGTTGCGAAGGGGGTTTTTGTTTGTGAGGTATGGCATCAGTCCTCCGCCGCTTGGAAAATGCATTCGGCGTTCTCATCGTTGCCGATCGTACTCCTGAGCTATGTTTAAGAAAATTCTTGTTGCCAACCGGGGCGAGATCGCAGTGCGCGTCATGCGGGCATGCCGCGAGCTGGGGATTGCTTCGGTCGCAGTTTATTCAGACGTTGACCGTTCATCTCTGCATGTTTTGCAGGCGGATGAAGCCTATCCCATCGGCTTGGCGAATGCCGCTGACTCTTACTTGAACATTCCAAAAATCCTTGCGGTAGCAAGGCGCAGCGGGGCTGACGCTATCCATCCTGGTTATGGCTTTCTTTCCGAAAACCCCAGGTTCGCCCAGGCATGCGTCGAGGACAAAGTAAAGTTCATCGGTCCGTCGCCATCTTCGATGGAAATGATGGGGTCCAAAACGCGGGCACGCGCGGAAATGAAGAGAGCCGGCGTGCCTATGGTGCCTGGAACCTGGAGGGGGGCCACTTCTTTGACCGAAGCTTCGGAGGAGGCGGCTCGCATTGGGTATCCGGTGATGTTGAAGGCAGCGGCGGGCGGCGGAGGCAAGGGAATGCGACTCGTCCACACAGAAGAAGAGTTGGCGTCGGCTCTGCAATCCGCGCAAAGCGAAGCCCAGCGCTCTTTCGGAGACAGCGAAGTCTATATAGAAAAGGCAATTCTTAATCCGCGACACATCGAAATGCAGATCCTCGCCGACGAGCATGGCAACACGGTTTACCTGGGGGAGCGCGAGTGCTCGATTCAGCGCAGGCATCAGAAGGTGCTGGAGGAGTCGCCCTCTCCTGTGGTGGATGAAGAGATGCGAAGGCGGATGGGCGAAGTCGCGGTCTTAGCGGCCAAAGCGGCGAATTATGCGAATGCGGGCACGATTGAGTTTCTGGTGGACGGGAAGAAGAATTTTTATTTCCTTGAAATGAACACGCGGCTTCAGGTGGAACATCCAGTGACCGAACTCGTAACCGGACTCGATCTCGTGCATTTGCAAATAAATATTGCAGCAGGAGAAAAGCTGCCCTTTTCCCAGCAGGATATAAAACTTCGCGGGCACGCAATCGAGTGCCGGCTTTATGCGGAAGACCCGGACAACCAGTACATGCCCAGTCCGGGGAAGGTGACACTGTTGCGCGAACCTGCGGGCCCGGGCATTCGCATAGATGCCGGAATTTATGAAGGCTGGAGCGTGCCGGTTGACTACGATCCGCTATTGGCCAAGCTGATTGGGTACGGAAGCGACCGCGCGATGGCGACCGCGCGAATCTCGCGTGCGCTGGATGAATATCTGGTCGGCGGCATCAAGACAAATCTCCCGCTCTTTCGCAGGATTGTAAGTGATCAAAAATTTATCGCGGGAGACTTGCACACCGGCTACCTGGACGGCCTGCTCTCTCGCACTAAATCAGCTAAAAACGGTGACCTACAGGATGCCGGTCCCGAGGTCGCCGCTATCGGCGCCGCGCTGTTCGCAGCTCACGATACTGAGCCGCCGCTCGATGTTCCCGGCTCGGCCGTGGCATCGGACAGAAAGCCATCCGCGAGAAGTGGCGACGGTTCAAGTCGAATTCAGTCAGGCTGGAAACGCGCCGCTCGATCTGAATCGCTCCGGTAATTTTTTTAAATTTAGAAGTTCTATGATTTACGAAGTCAAGGTCGCAGCGAAGAACTATCGGCTGGAACTTAAGCCAGCAGATACCGACCGCTCCTCGGCCAGATGGCTTTGCCTGGTCGAAGGACGTGAGATTCAGATTGACGTTGCGCGGATTGATGACAGCACACTCTCGCTGCTGATCGCCGGCGTTTCTTACACCGTCCATCGGGACAGCAGTGCGCAGGGAATTCGCATCTGGATCGGTAAAACCGGCTGGGATGTCGAACTCCAGGACCCACGCTCGTGGCGTGGCCGGAGGAAGCTCCTTGATCAAGAAACCGGCCCGACTAAATTATTCGCCTCTATGCCCGGGAAAGTGGTCAGGGTTCTGGTTCGAGAAGGCGACGAAGTTAGAGCGGGAGACGGAGTCTTGGTTGTTGAAGCGATGAAGATGCAGAACGAGATTAAAGCTCCAAGAACGGGCGTGGCACGTCAAATTCTTGTCACTGAAGGCACGAACGTGAATGCCGGAGACGTCCTGGCGATCATCGAATAGGGATACTTCGACTCCTTCGCCGTTCACTACGTGAATGGCTCACTCGCTCAGCATGACAATAGTGTCATCCTGAGCGAAAAGACTTATTCGCTCGCGAATGAGTCTTGCAGTCGAAGGATCCCTATACTCTATACAGGATGTCTGAAATCATCAGTGCGAGCCACCGTTGGCAACAGTGCCATTGTCATGAAGCACTTTTTCCGCGTAGAAGTTCTCAACTTTCGCCTGGTTGCGCAAGACTTCGAAGAAGGCTTCCTTGAGCAATTGCTCGCGATGGTCACGCAATTGAGCCCGAATTGCCTGCTGAACCCGTGGGTCGGAGAATTCCCGTTGTCCCGCTGATTCTTTCGCCACCAGCTTCACAATGCGAAAACCGATCAATTGCTTGCTCATGGGATTTACAACAGAAATAATGGGGCTGTATTTCCCCGGCTTTAATTTCATCACCAGATCGCGAGTCGCCGGATCTGTACGATTCAGCGAAGATTCCGGCGTGAAACCCAAATCGCCGCCGTTGCCCGAAGTTTCCGCGTCTTCCGAGTAATTCATCGCCAGCGTGTCGAAGTCGTCTCCACTCTCGAGCCGGTTCAAAATCATCTGAATTTTTTTGCGCGCCTGATCTTCGTTTTGCGCCTTATTGTTCTGGTTGCGAACCTGCGGATTCGGCAGCGGGGTAACGAAGATCTGTTTCAGGTGATACTGCGGTTCAATAAAATTAAATTCCGACTTGTGCGCGTTGTAATAGCCACTGATGTCCTGATCGGTGATGTTGATTTTAGAGGTAACTTCTTTATTGATGACCTTATCCACCGTCAGCGACCGGCGAATGTCACGATTGAAATCTTCAGGAGCGATGTTCTTATCCTTCAGACGGGAGGCGAACTCCTCGGCGCTGAAAGGAGATTTAATTTCGCTTAGCTTGCGGTCTACCTCGTCGTCGGTGGCGAGCAGCCCCAGCTTCTCGGCGCGCCGCATAAGGATTTCGTTCTCAATCAATTCCTTCAGAATATTAATCCGCAGGTTGGTCGCTTGTTCGGCGGCGGGCTGCTGTTGCGATGCGGTAGCCTGGTTCTGGTAGTACTTCTCCAGATCGCTGAGATATATCTTCCTTCCATCCACGGTGGCGGCAACTTCGCCGCCGGCTTGCTTCGCGCCACATCCGGTCATTGCGGCAACGGCTGCGGCGGCGAGCACAGCCGCCAGCATAAGAGGGATTGGCCTAGCCACCTCGCCATGCGATTTCAATTTCTTTTTCAGGGTGTCCCTCAATTTCGTATGTTCCACTCTCGATATGCAATCAAGCAAGTTATTTCCGTCCGTGTGGATTTGACGAGGCCGGGGCCGCCGGATGCTGTGGCGGCGTAACCCCGGCTTCTCTCAGTGACTGGTCCAGCATTGCGCGCAGCTCAGTGGCCGGGACCGCTCCATCCACTTCGCGTCCGTTGATAAACAAAGTCGGAGTGGCGCTGACTCCTAAGATCGAGGCCTCTTGCTCAGACGCTTTCACGGAGCTGTCATTTTGCGCCTTGATGCAGGATTGAAGCTTCGCCGCATCGACGCTATGCTTCTGGCCTTGCAGCGTGGCAAGCCGGTCCACTGCCGCGAACTGGCTGTCGCGGCTCTTTTCGGAATTCACTTCCGACTGGTTGCCATGAATGTAGTCGGCAAAATCCCAAAACGCATCGCCATTTTGCGAAGCCAGGCAACTCGCATCAACCGCCGCGCGCGTCGCCCAGGGATGAATTTCAGTGAGAGGAAAATCCTTGTAAACGAAAGCCACGCGATCGCCATATTCCTTTAGCAACTCAGGAAATAAGGTGCGGTGCATACTCGAACAAAACGGACATTGAAAGTCGTCGTAATTGACAACGATGACCTTCGCATCTTTGCCACCCCGCCGCGGACGCCCGCTCAGATCGATCTTCTTCATGGTTTCGGCGTAGGGATCTTTGCTCAAATCTAGCTTTGTCAGGCGAATCAAAGACTTGTTATCTTTCGATAGCAGGAAGTCGAAGCTTTGTTTCTTCTCCCCCCCGTCGAAGGTGATGGTGAGTGCGCTGTAGTCCGGAAATTCGCCGGGCCTTAATGCTCCAATAACTACCTTCACTTCTGGGGGAACGTTGTAGTGCGCGCGCACCTGGCGCTCGATCCGCTGTAGGACCTCTGGAGACGGCGACGACTGGGCCGAACAGCCAAGACCGAATAATAGGAGTGCAATGAAGGAACTCTGGAGCCAAACCAATAGAAGTCACCCGTTATGTCTGAAGTATCTGTATGTTGCAGATACAACTGATTATCTCACGGCTAGAAGAGTCTTTCCTGACGCCGCAGGTTTCCAAAAGCGCCTACGTTGGCGAGCGCAAATGTGAAGCGGAACTGATTTTCGTTGCGCACCGAGCCAAGTGCAAAGCGGCGGTATTCCACATTGGCGCCGCAACAATCCCAATTGTAAGAAAGCTGCGCTGACGCGTACTGCAAGAATCCCAGGTTGGCGTCGAACCCGATGTTGGTGGCGCCGCTGAAGCCGCGTTTGTTAGGAGAGCCGTATCCCAGCAGAATGCGGAACTGATTGAAGATTTCCGGTGACGGCTTGCCCGATAACAATGCCGGAGAAACCAGAGTCTCTCCCGGAGCCTGAAGAAAGGCGTCCCCACCGCCTACCGTGACGGGGCCAAGGCGGTAGTTCAGGAAAGCGGTGCTGTCGTTTATGCGGCTCTGGCGGAAGTCGTAATCAATGTTCCATTCCACGTCGGTGCGCGCGCTGGTTTGAATTCGCAGGCGCGATATCAGCGGAGACAGCCGGCGGTCCCCGGTAAGGAAAGCGATTCCGGTGAGATCGGCGGTGGTGGTGAAGACGTTACGGCGTCCCGCAACCAGTGCGCCCCCAAAAGTGGGGTCAAAGAAATATTTCTGTGAAAGCTCCCAGGTGACGACTTCTCTTACTTCCGGCCCGGCGTCGCAGGACGCTTCCTTAAGGTTTTCCTGCCGCTCCCAGGGAATCCGATTCTGAGGAGCTGGGCCGCCAATAAATAGCGACGGCATGCCGGGAGGCCCACAGTTTTCCGGTTGCGAAGATACCCGTTTCGAGTATAGGCGGTTGATGATGGTGTACTGAACCTCGTTGGTGTTGCTAAGAATGTCGCGTTCGTCGAAGCGCAAAATATTGGGGAAGTTGTTCACGCCCGTCACGTAGTTATAAGCCACGCGCGGCTCTATCACGTGCTTCCATTTGCGTCCGACGAGCTGGCCGTCAAAAACTCGGCTCACCGCCGGCAGCCGAAGGTCCAGGGACGCTTTTAGAGCCTTGCGCGAGATAGGACTCGAAGTCGCGGTGCCCGTCGCCACCGTAGTGCTGCTGGCTGGAATAAGCCGCTGAGAGTAGAGTGTGTCGCGCAGCGAAAGCTCAGGCCGGACAGACCACCCGCGCCAGTTCAGCGGAAGCGATATCGCGGGATTCAGATCGAGGCGCGCAAGCAGGGGAGCGGTGCTGAATCCGGGCTCGTCGCGCGAAAGGCCCTCCATCGCCGCGCTGTAAGACCAATACAGCGGAGTGTGGCCAATGCGGTGATCAACGCCCGAAAATTCGAAGCTGGGGGCATGGACGATCGTGATCACCTGAAGTGGCAGAGTGTCATTCTCGTAGTTTTGGTAGCGTTCGGCGGAGACGTTGGAAAAGTATCCATTGCTGGTGTTGGAAAGAAAGGCGAGTGACTTGACTTCCGAGTTAACCGCCTGCGTAAAGACTTCGTTGAACGCCAGACGGAATACGAATGAGCTGAGGT
>JBDUDA010000119.1:0-9248 GCA_040003205.1 Acidobacteriaceae bacterium
GCGCAATTTAATCAGATAGTCTCCGCCGACGGTATCCGGAAGCGGCACATCGGGCATTGACCCCCGCAGACTGCCATCCTTTACCAGCACTTTCAAATGCATCTCGGACTTGCCTCGCAGCCTTTCCACGCTCACGCCAAAGGCGCGCCGATTGGTTCTCACGGCCTGGCGCAGCGCCTCGTCGGTATCGAAAATCGTGCCGAAGCGGAAGGGCAACACCGTGCCGCTACGGAAGCAGACGCTAACAACGTGGGCATGCTCGAGAACAGTCTTCTCTTCCAGTTTGCCGTTGCCAGCAGCACGGTCATACTCGCTGACAATCACAGCAAAGTCGCCACTCGGATAGCTCAGCACCGGAGCGCCGTTCACTCCTTGAATGCCTTCCATAAGAAAAGGCCGTCGAGAGCGTGTTCCGTTAACGTTGAGGGCTTGTTGTTCCGTAAGGCAGTACGCATACCACGACATAGGGTCTCTCCGAACTTGGTCCGGGTGCGGGAGGCGCAACTCGAACGTCCGTGACAACTCGCTACAAGTCTTGAACCTAGGAAGAAAGGGCGGTAGTGCTAAGGTGAAACGTTTAACTTCAACGTTCTATGTACATATTATTACTAAGGGGTGAAATTTGCAACAATTTCGTTGCATCTAGGCGGGTAAATTTGAGGGAAATTGCGGCTAAAGTCGAATTTACCTGGTTCGAGGGGACGACGACCTTTCACTCTTTTCAGGGACTCTGACTCTTGCGCGCTCCTGCAAGGCTGTGGTCGCTACCCGCAGCATTTCGTCCCACGGTGCGGGTTTCCCCGTCCAGATTTCGAACTGTCGGGCCGCCTGGTGAACGAACATTTCAACGCCAGCAATGACTTCCGCCCCGCGCTCTTTCGCCAGCTTCATGAGCCGAGTCTCGGCGGGGTCGTACACCATGTCAAAAACGTAGCGAGCCTTGATCTCATCTGCATTGAGAGGCGAATCGCGAGTGTTGCCCATTCCGACTGGGGTGGCGTTGATAATCACATCGAAGGCGAGTTTCTTCAGGTCGCTGCGCTTGGCGGAGCGGGCACGCGCTTGCCTCGCCAGCTTTTTCCCTTTCTCGGCATGCCGATTCAAAATGTACACTTCCGCGCCGCGCTCCTTAAGCCCGAACACCGCTGCCCGCGCCGCGCCGCCGGCACCCAGAACCAAAACCTTGGCGCCTTCGATGGTGATCCGCTGCTCGAGAGGGCGAACTACTCCAGCGGCATCGGTGTTGAATCCGTATAGTTTGCTGTCCTGGGCTCTCACGACTGTGTTACATGCGCCGATTTTCGTGGTGTGGGAATCCGTGTTGTCGAGATGCGTGATGATCGCCTGCTTGTAGGGCATTGTGACGGAGAGTCCGTGAATTGGAATGTCACGGACGCATGCCATGAGATCCTTCAAAGTTTTGGCATGCAGTGCTACGTAAACTCCGTTCACGTTCTCCCGCCGCAGCGCGGCGTTCATAATGGCCGGCGACAAAGAATGCGCGACCGGGTCTCCAGCAACTCCATACACGCGGGTTGCAGGGTCGATTTGCTCAATGCGATAGGTATTGCGCAGTTCCTCGGCGGTGGGCTGGCCTGGGGCAGTTTTCTCGTCTGGACTTACAGCGGCGAAGGTGAATACGCTCCCCGCGCGAACCGCGAGAACGCGGCTGGGAACCCCCTGCTCTCCCATGCACATGCCGACGAGCATTCGCTTGTCGCTGTTCTTCTCCAGAAACTTCATCATGGTGACGTTGTCGTGAAGGGTCGTAGCCGTAGAGACCAGTTTGTAGATGTCAGCGGCGAAGGCTGACATCTTTTCCAGGGTTTGATCCAGATTTCTGGTGGCGCGGAAGTCATGGAAGGAAAGAATCAGCGCAGCTTTGGCGCGCAGTCGTTGCAATTGCTCGGCTTTGCAGTGGCTGGCAGTCTCGATCTCCAGATCTAAAAGCTGGCACCCGGCCCCCGAAGCTTTCGTCAGAACTTCGATCTGGGAAGCTATGGAACCCTTAAATTTTCCGCCGCTGGCAGCCCGGCGGCAAGTCCCGATGGCGATTACGTGCGGATGGTAATCCAAAAAGGACTTGATCTGCGGCAATGCTGACAGAGGCTTGGAGAGATAGTCTAACCTGAACTCAATAAAAGGGTTATCTCTGATCAGGACCTCAGCCTTTTCAATGAGCTCGTCCGGATCGGACCCCGTCACCGCCACGCAAACGCGGGGCAGCCGCGAATGCAGAAGCCTCGAAATATGGTTGTTTGCCGACGCAGTCATCGTTAAGGAGAGTCGGCGCGATATTACAGGCGTGCAATCGCAGATGCAACAGGGGATTGAAATTAAGTCGCTGGGGGAAACTTTTTATGTTCTGCGCCTAACACCTGCGTAACCTTGACCACCTCAGAGCTGCTTGTTAATGTCCGGTGTGGAAGCCTTTTGTTTGCCGCATTTAGGGTAATCCAAGGCATTGCTCAGGTGTTGAGTTCGGGAGGTAATGTGAAGAAAACAGGATTTCTAGCGATTTTAGCCTTGTCCGCCGCAGCTTTTGCGCAAGACTCATCCATGCCGCCGGCAGCGAACGAGGTAAACATCAGCGCCCCTCAGGGAACTGAGTTGACGAATGGAAGCTTTCCCTTCGAGAGGGTCCAGGCACCCACCGCCGCCGACCTTTATTGCGCCGGGTTCATCACCAAACAATTACCCTCGAACACGAATTACGTAGCCGGTGGACTCGACACCCCGCAACAAACGAAATTCGTTAACGGGGACATGGTTTATTTGACTGGCGGCGGATATCAGACAGGCCAGCAATACTCGGTCATCCGAGAACTGAAGGATCCCAATCGTTACGAAATGTTCCCTGGGCAAGGCAAGATGATTAGAGCCCTTGGGCAGCCTTATTCTGAACAAGCGCGGGTTCGAGTCATCGACACTCGCAGCAAAATGGCGATTGCAAAGGTAGAGTTTAGTTGTGATCCCGTGGTGCCCGGCGACTATGCCATTCCTTTCGTGGAAAAGGCCAAAATTGCGTTTCATGCTCCCGTGCGCTTCGATCGGTATCTTCCGGCCAGCAATAAGCCTTCGGGTCGGATTGTGATGGCAAAGGATTTCGACACCGTACTTGGCCCGGGCGTTAAGTTGTATGTGAATATGGGTTCAAATCAGGGTCTTAAGATTGGCGACCATTTGCGCGCAGTGCGCACCTACGGAGCGGTCCTGGAAGATTCCGTGGATTCGATATCCTTCAAAGCCTCCAGCAGTGAGGACACCCAGAAACGGCAAGCTTCGATTGAGCCCCACATGTTCACCAAAACCGGGGGCCCCGTGGTCCATGTGCGCGACCTGCCGCGGCGTTCGGTTGGGGAAGTTGTAGTGTTGGGCACTACGCCCACGACAGCCACGGCGATGATTGTTTACGCTTTGGAAGACGTCCACATCGGAGACGGAGTGGAACTGGACGAGCAGTAAAACTCAGACTTTGAGAGAACTTTGGACGGGAGAGAAATTAGCCTCTCCCGATCTTTTTTGCTCTCTGTCCGCAAAGACTTCGGCGGTAAAAGCTTCTATTCTGACGCCAGTTTTCCATGCGTCTACCGGTAAGCCTGCCTTGCGGCAAGCGTGCTCGAGGAAAGTCAGGCGGTCCCAGCCCTGCTCGGATGCGACCTGCGGCAGCAGCAGGCCACGATGGCTGCCCTGGCTGACGAGCAGCCCGTGCTTCCCGACTTCGATTTTCTCAGTATCTATCAACTCCAAAGGCGAGAGAACGCTTAGCGTAATCTCGATTTTTGCAGCTTCTTCGCGAGATAGTGGGGGAAAGCGGGAATCCTCAAACGCTGCGGAGCGGGCAGTTTCGATGACGGCCTCATAGAGCGAGTTTTTCGGAGCGATATTTCCGACGCAGCCGCGCAAGCTGCCATCCACATAGACCGTAGTGAAGACTCCGCGGGGTTCCGTCAGATGAGAAGTAGGCGCATCCGATGATATTTTGGCTCCATCGAGCTGCGCGAGAATCGCCTTATGAGCGATTTGGATTAATAGATTGCGTTCGGCGGGGGAGAATTCATTGCCAGCCTCTGCCTTCGGGCAGAAGACTTCAGGTTGCGGGCACATCGCGTTTTCTCCGGCGGCTGAGGACAAAGGCGCGTCGACGGCGTTTCACTACGCGCTTATCAATCTTCGACCAGAACGCGACGAAATAATCTACGGCCGATGCCAGCGACAGAAAGACCATAAACCAGATTGCCAGGCGGGCGATCCAATCCACGGGGAAAACGTAGTAACTATAAACCGGCCAGACCTGCCAGTGGCGATCGAGGATGACCGCCACTACTGACACAATTTGCACCAGCATCTTGAATTTGCCTAAATCGCTGGCCTCAATGGTAAAGCCTTCGGAGGCGGCGATGGAACGCAGGCCGCTCACCAGAAACTCGCGTCCGATGATCACGACCGCCATCCATGCCGGCACCAGCCGCGGATTAAACTGCACCAGTGTTATAAAAGCTGCGGCAATGAGGAGTTTATCGGCCAGAGGATCGAGCAGGATCCCCATGGTTGTAATCTGATCGCGCTTGCGGGCGAGGTATCCATCAATTCCGTCGGTGATGGAAGCGGCAATGAATAATGCCGAGGCGAGGAGTTCTTTCTCGCCGCCGTTGCCCTGAAAGCGGCTGGTGGAAAGAATCCAGATCAGCAGTGGAATGCTGAAAATTCGAGTCAGCGTGATGGAGTTCGGTAGGTTCACCGGATCGAGTGAGGCGTCGTCGCAAAATCACGCCAGCTCAGATTATCCTCCAGTGCAAAGCAGGAAGCAATGAAAGCTGTAGGCCATTAACTGTTCTGTCATCCTGAGCGCTATTGAGGTCCCGCTGAAAGAGTGAAACAGCAGGTCCCTCCACTCACCGGTCGGGATGACAGAGTGCTTACAGAGCCTCGCCGTGACTCGGTAGTTCCGCTTCTTCCTACAAACAAATCTGTCATCCCGAGCGAAGTCGAGGGACCTGCTTTTCGCGGGCGGCGCTGGACTATTTCTGTTTCGCAGTGATCTGCTCTTTGATCTTCTTGTAGGTGGCTGCGGGAACGATCTTCTTTCTCACCAGCTCGGTCTTAGTTTTGTAGGGACGTCCGTCAATAATCTTCTGCGAAAAAACTTCGCCAATTCCCGGCAGAGCGTCCAGTTGTTCCTTGCTGGCGCTGTTGATATCGAGCTGGTCAGCCTTTGCCATTCCGGCGCTGGGCTTCTCAGACTTGGCGGTCTTAGTTGCAGTTTGAGCGACTCCAGAGCCAGTGATTAAAGCAATCACAAAGAGTGCCGTTAACAGACGTGTTACCAGATTTTTTCGCATGCAATATCCTCCTGGGTTGAATTGAGTTGGAATTCTACGATGCCTCGCAACGGAATGCCAGCTATTGTCAGGCGTAAATCCCTCGCTGCCGGATGGTGTAAGCCACGCGATCAATCGCCAGCATATAAGCTGCGATCCGGTTATGCACGTTGTGGGTCTGGGCATAGCGCACCACGTCATCGAACGCAGTGACCATGATGTGCTCAAGTTGCTCGTTCACGACCGACTCCTGCCAGAAATATCCTTGCCGGTCTTGCACCCATTCGAAGTACGAAGTGGTGACGCCGCCGGCGTTGCAAAGAATGTCGGGGATCACGAAGACTCCGTTGTTCGCAAGAATCTCGTCTGCGGCGGCAGTAGTGGGACCATTCGCACCCTCCGCGAGAATTTTGCACTTCACACGGTCTGCATTGCGGCTCGTAATCTGATTTTCGGTGGCGGCAGGAATGAGAATTTCGCATTCGGTAAGAAAAAGCTCGGCAGGATCGGCTTTGTCGGCGTCGGGAAATCCGACCACCGTGCGATTTTTCTGACGGTATTCCGCCAGCGCCTTTACGTTAATTCCATTCTTGTTGTAGAGACTGCCTTCGACTTCGATCACTCCGATAATTTTGTAGCCCGCTTCTGCCATCAGTAACGCGGCATTGGAACCCACGTTTCCGAAGCCCTGGACGATGACGCGGGTCGACTGTCTAGACAGGCCGAGTTTTTTAATGGCCTGCTCGCACACGATCATGATGCCGCGTCCAGTGGCTTCGCGGCGTCCGCGGGAACCGCCGATGTTGATCGGCTTACCGGTCACCACTGCCGTCACCGTCTGGCGCATGTGCATGGAATAGGTGTCCATGATCCACGCCATAGTCTGTTCGTTGGTGTTGATGTCGGGGGCAGGAACATCTTTCTCTGGTCCGATGAAGTCCACCAGCTCCGCAGTGTAGCGGCGCGTCATACGCTCCAGTTCGCCCATCGACATCTTATGAGGATCACAAATCACGCCACCCTTGGCGCCGCCAAAAGGAATGTTCACCACCGCGCATTTCCAGGTCATCCAGCTGGCGAGAGCGCGGACTTCGTCGAGCGTAACGTCAGGAGAATAACGGATGCCGCCCTTGCTGGGTCCGCGCG
Organism: Acidobacteriaceae bacterium; assembly: GCA_040003205.1. Taxonomy (GTDB): domain Bacteria; phylum Acidobacteriota; class Terriglobia; order Terriglobales; family Acidobacteriaceae; genus JALYIM01. Next base: position 6,468 of record JBDUDA010000119.1, read on the forward strand.
CGATGGAATGTTGCACGCGAAAGCCTGTGAACACTTCGAGGCGTCCGTTGTCCATTGCGACGGGGATGTGAAGGATGATTTCGCGCGTGGGATAGCGCAGGACCTTCATCAGGCCTTCGTCAAGGTTGAGTTTTTGCGCGGCGTAATCAAAACGGGCGGCCTGCGCCTCCCAGGGATTAGTCTCCTGTTCGAGGGAAACGGTCTTCATGAGTCAATCTCCGATGTGTGAGCGCAACGATGGGATGCGGGCCGTCACCGAAATTAGCGCGTTGGGATGGTCGGGCAAACAGCACAGTATAAGCAGCAGAAGGGGATAGGAGCAAGCGGGCGTCGTTCTCGGTACTGGCTCAATTTAAAGCTGACCCAGGATTGTCATCTCGAGCGAAGCAAAGCCGGAGGCTTTGCGGAGTCGAGAGACCTGCTGTTCGCGTGGGAAAAACAGGTCTCTCCGCTCCACGCTGGCTTCGCTGCACGTAGCCACCACTCCGGTCGAGATGACAGGTTATCTGAAATTGAGCCACTACTTCCTTCTCGGACACTATTTTGCTTCAAGTTCGGGGTGTGGCTTCGATCCTTCACGCGTGACGCGAGTGTAGCCGACGCAGCGATTCCACGATCAGGCCAACCAACGCGTACGTGAAGGTATTGGCCGCCAAAGCCTGATAGAGACTGATGGGGTAATGAATTCCGCCTATGAGGATAGGGCAGGTGACCGTGACCACAGGCCACACATCCCGCATTCGTTCATTTGTAGATGGGAATGCTGCAAGGGCGTAAAGTGCCCAGAAGGCAGCGACTAGAAAACCTGCACCCGCCCACATGAAGATTCGGCGTTTCACCGTTTCCTCCCGCTCATCTGCTAACAGTCTCACTCATATGGTACGCGCTATCGTGCATGTTTGCTTGCGCAAAGTGCCTCCGCCCGTGCCAGCCGCGCCCTGAGTGCTAAACTACCCACACATCTATGGCTGAGCCTCGAACATCGCGCACCCTGCTCTGGATTTTGATTGGCGGAGGAGCATTTTTCCTCTTCGTCCTCGCCGTATTCACGCTCGTCTATGTGACGCTTCACGCCCGCGGCACGCAAAGCGCCGGGCTTGGATTCGGTGACAAGATTGGCGTCGTGGATCTCGAAGGCGTGATCCTCCAGCCCAAAACTGTCGTCGAACAGCTTAAGAAGTTCGCGGATGACGATTCCATCAAGGCCATCATTCTCCACGTAAATTCGCCGGGCGGAGGCGTGGCCGCGTCCGAAGAAATTTATCGTGAGGTCAAACGTGTGCGTGATGAGAAGCACAAACGCATCGTGGCCGCGATCGAAACCGTGGGGGCCAGCGGAGCGTATTACGTTTCGTCCGCTACCAACAAAATCTACGCGGACAACGGCAGTATCGTGGGTTCCATCGGGGTGATTGCCGAGTGGGTAAACTACGGCGATCTGCTGCGCTGGGCCAAACTCAAGCCCATCACTATGAAGGCTGGTGAATTCAAAGATACCGGCTCTCCGACGCGGGATATGACTCCGGCTGAGCAGAAGTACATGCAGTCGCTGATCGATAACATGCACACACAATTCATCCAGGCGGTGGCGGAGGGACGTAAGGCAAAAACAGAAGATATCCGCTCCATTGCCGATGGAAAAGTGTGGACGGGCGAGCAGGCTCTTTCGCTCCATTTGATCGACCAGTTAGGAGATTTTCAGGTAGCGGTAGACGACACCGCGAAGTCAGTTCACATTTCAGGCAAACCAGTGCTGGTGCATCCGGAAACCGACCGCAAGACTCTGCTCGATCTGCTTTTTGGAGATATTTCCGAATACCTCCCGACCAAGGCGAAGCTTCTGGAGCAGCAAACTGGCTTTTACTATCTTTGGAGATAGGAACAGCGAATTAGGGATGTCGCGGACTCCGGTTTAGAGGTTTCTCCAAATTGCCACTTGCGCACAACCCCTGAAATTTGAGAAGGTTATGCAGATCGCGACACACCCGTTGCGTCTGCCGTTTGGACTTCGATGCGGGATTTATTCACGAACATGGAGCGAAGAGCCTTATGACCAAAGCTGATTTGATTGACGAGGTTTCGCGCCTCGCGGAATTGACGCGCAAAGACAGTGAAGTCATCGTAGAAACGATTTTCGACAGCGTTGTGCGTTCTTTACGTGTCGGCGACAAAATCGAGATCCGCGGCTTTGGAAGTTTCCGCACGCGGCAGCGCAAACCTCGAGTGGGACGCAATCCTAAGACCGGGGAGCGGGTCGAAGTCCCAGCCAAAAAGATTCCGTTTTTCAAGCCCAGCAAAGAATTGAAGGATTTAGTAAACAGCGGAGCGGCTTCATCCGCCGCAGCTCCAGCGCCGCCGACCCCAACTCCAGCCCACTAGAGAGATTCTTCTCCACATTTTTGATCTATCGGCTCGCAGCTTTTCAGCGTCCTTCCATTCCTATAAATGTTTGCCCGCCGCATTCGCGTGGATTACGAACAGAATGGCCGGCGCGTGCCATGCCCGATGAAGTGGCTGGACAGTTTTTCCATGCGGAATTTTACCAATGCCACCGTTTTCGACGACACCCTTCCGGTGGCGGACGGGGTTATAGAAGTCGGCACAAACGTACCCTTGCCGGAGTTGAAAGCCGCCATGCAGGACTGGTTCCGGCGTGCCAGCGACGACATCGCGGCGGCGCACCGGATCGACTCCACCTACATTATCGCGCACTGGCTCGCCCTCCAGATCATGATGCACGGTGGCGAACCGGAGCAACGCCGCGCTCTCCTCGACGACGGC
>JBDUDA010000120.1:0-9169 GCA_040003205.1 Acidobacteriaceae bacterium
CGGCGTGGTGCTGCTGGGCGACTACACCGAAATTAAAGAAGGCGACCCCGTCAAGCGCACCGGACGCATCATGAGCGTACCAGTGGGAGATGGAATGATAGGCCGCGTTGTGGACTCGCTCGGCCGGCCCATTGATGACAAGGGCCCGATCTCGACGGAGAACTTCATCGCCCTTGAACGGCTTGCTCCCGGCGTGATTGATCGTCAACCCGTGCGCGAACCGATGGCTACTGGGTTGAAGGCGATTGACAGCATGATTCCGGTGGGCCGCGGACAGCGCGAACTGATCATCGGCGATCGCCAGACCGGCAAGACCGCAGTCGCGCTCGACACCATCATCAACAACAAAGGTAACGACCTGATCTGCATTTACAACGCGATCGGACAGAAACGTTCCTCCATCGCGCAGGTGGTGAAGACTCTCACCGATTATGGCGCGATGGAATACACCATCGTGGTGGCGGCGTCAGCGTCGGAACCGGCCCCCATGCAGTACATCTCTCCGTATGCGGCGTGCGCGATGGGAGAATATTTTCGCGATACCAAGCGCCACGCGCTGGTGATTTACGACGATCTCTCGAAGCACGCGGCCTCGTATCGGGAAATTTCGCTGCTTCTACGTCGTCCGCCAGGACGCGAGGCGTATCCCGGAGACGTGTTCTATCTTCACTCCCGGTTGTTGGAACGTGCCGCCAAAGTCAGCGACAAGAATGGCGGCGGTTCGCTCACTGCGTTGCCAATTATTGAAACCCAGGCGGGCGACGTTTCGGCCTACATTCCGACCAACGTAATTTCGATCACCGATGGCCAGATATTTCTCGAAACCGATTTGTTTAACAGCGGCGTGCGTCCGGCTGTGAACGTTGGAATCTCCGTGAGCCGCGTTGGTGGCAGCGCGCAGATTAAGGCCATGCGCCAGGTTGCGGGAAGTCTAAAACTCGACCTCGCGCAGTATCGTGAACTGGCAGCCTTTGCTCAGTTCGGCAGCGATCTCGACAAAGCTACGCAATCTCAGCTCAATCGCGGACAGCGTCTGGTGGAAGTCTTAAAGCAAAAACAATTTTCACCGCTTCCCTTTTCCAAACAGATTCTGATTATTTACGCCGGCACCAACGGATTCCTCGACGAGCTCGCGATTGATCAGGTCCGTGACTTCGAAGCCGCGCTCTACAAATACGTGGACAACACCAAGCCTGACCTGCTGCGAACGATCATGGAGAAGAAGATTCTGGATGACAATTTAAAATCCGAGATGGCGAAAGTCATTCGCGAGGCGCGCGATACGTACCTCGCCGACCGCAAAGCAAACGAGCAGGCTCCGAAAGCGCCGGTGGCGACGAAAGAGACGGCCAAGCCTCAGCAGAAAGCTGTCGAGCGTCCGGAGCCGGTAGCAGCGAAATAAATGGCAAACATTCTCGACATACGACGGCGCATTCGCAGCGTTATCAACACGCGCCAGATCACCAAGGCCATGAAAATGGTTTCGGCGGCGAAGCTGCGGCGGGCGCAGGACCGCGCTCTGTCTGCACGTCCGTATGCGCAGATGTTAACGAATGTGTTGAAGTCACTAGTTTCGCGGGTGGACATTTACGATCCTGAGACTGGACGCCCACGACATCCGCTACTCGCGCAGCGTCCGGAAAAAAATGCGCTTCTGATCGTTATCACCGGAGACAAAGGCCTGGCGGGCGCTTTCAATACCAACATTCTGAAAGCCGCCACGCGTTTTCTCTTGTCTAAAAAAGACATCAACGTTGAAATTGAAGCCATCGGACGCAAGGGACGTGACTTCTCCAAGCGTCGCTATCCCGTAGCCGAGGCCCGAACTTCGGAGTCCGCTGAAAGTCACGGCGTCACGCTGGTCGGCGAACATGTCGGAGTGCTGAACAACATCCAATATTCTTTGGCGTCGGAAATCGCCAATGGTGTCGTCGAACGTTACAGCCAGGCGGCCATTGATTCTGTTTACCTCGTCTACAACGAGTTTAAGTCAGTAATTTCGCAGCGCCTGGTGGTAGAACAAATTCTTCCCATCGAACACATCGGCAGCGCGGAGATATGCCAGTCAGAAGAAATGTCGTTACAGGAAAAGAAGCGCGCCATCGAGGCCTCGCGCGGCGCTGGAGTTGGATTGCGCGCTCCCGACACCAGCGAGATTGATGCTGCCGCCGAAAAGTTCGCGACCGCTCCCGTGGACTACATTTACGAGCAGTCGCCGGAAGAATTATTTCGTTCGCTGTTGCCAAAGTACATCGCCATCGAGATTTTTCACGGCATGTTGGAATCAGTAGCCGCGGAGCACGCCGCCCGCATGACTGCGATGGAAGCGGCCAGCAGTAACGCCACCGACATGATTGATTCGCTGACGCTGGCAATGAACCGGGCGCGGCAGGCGAAAATTACCAAAGAAATTATCGAGATTGTAAGCGGCGCCGCAGCCGCTGCTTGATTGCAGACTTTTTAATAACTTAGAGAGCGAACCGATCTTATGGCAGAAAATGTTGGACACGTAGTTCAGATCGCCGGCCCCGCCGTGGACGTGCAATTCACGCCCGAGAACATGCCGCCGATTTATCAGGCGCTGAAAGTTGTCAGCGAAGGCTTCACCGTCCCGACTCCGCTCGAGGTCACGCTCGAAGTGCAGCAGCATCTCGGAGAAGGCCGCGTGCGCTGCATCGCCATGCAGGCGACCGAGGGCATGGTGCGTGGCATGAAGACGATTGACCAGGGCGGTCCGATCTCTGTCCCAGTCGGACATGGAACGCTCGGTCGTGTGATGAATGTGATTGGCGATCCCGTAGATCAACTGGGGCCGATCCAATTCAAAGAGCGGCATCCTATCCATCGTCCCGCTCCGTTGTTTGACGAGCAGGCGACTTCTGCTGAGATGTTCGAGACTGGCGTAAAAGTCATTGACCTCATCCAGCCATTTCTCAAGGGCGGGAAGATCGGACTCTTCGGTGGCGCGGGCGTCGGCAAGACCGTCGTCATCATGGAACTGATTAACAACGTCGCCAAACAGCACGGCGGATTTTCGGTATTTGCCGGCGTCGGCGAACGCACTCGTGAAGGCAACGATCTCTGGCTGGAAATGACGGAGTCGGGCGTTATCAAGCCCGGCGATCCGGAGCACTCCAAAGCTGCGCTTATCTATGGACAGATGACCGAACCCCCAGGGGCCCGTCTGCGAGTAGCGCTGACGGGACTGACGGTTGCGGAATATTTCCGCGACGTTGAAGGCGCGGACACGCTGCTATTCATTGATAACATTTTCCGTTTCACCCAAGCAGGATCGGAAGTCTCCGCGCTGCTGGGACGCATGCCAAGCGCAGTCGGATATCAGCCTAATCTGGCAACGGAAATGGGCGAATTGCAGGAGCGCATTACCTCCACGAAAAAAGGCTCGGTAACTTCCGTGCAGGCAATTTACGTGCCTGCCGACGATTTAACCGATCCCGCGCCCGCCACCACCTTCGCTCATCTGGACGCGACCACCGTGCTTTCGCGTGCTCTGACCGAGATTGGAATTTATCCTGCGGTCGATCCCCTGGGATCTACATCGCGCATTCTCGACCCTCGTATTGTCGGAGATGAACACTACGACGTCGCGCAGGCAGTCAAGCGCACCTTGCAGACTTACAAAGATCTACAAGACATCATCGCCATTCTCGGCATTGACGAATTGAGCGAAGACCAGAAATTGACCGTACAGCGCGCCCGCAAAATTCAACGATTCCTGTCGCAGCCCTTCTTCGTCGCGGAGCAGTTCACTGGCTCGCCGGGCCGTTACGTGAAGGTCGAAGATACGGTCAAGGGATTTAAGGAAATTACCGAAGGTAAATACGACGGCATCCCTGAGCAGGCGTTTTATATGAAGGGCACGATTGACGAAGTGCTGGAAGCCGCGCAGAAAATGAAGACGGCAGCGTAGAAGACCGGCAACCTCTTATGGCAGAAACTTTTCACTTAGAGATCGTCACCCCAGAGAAAATGCTGGTGAAGGACGATGCAGAAGAGATGCAGATCCCTGGCAAGAGTGGATATCTCGGCATCCTGCCCGGGCACGCGCCGCTCATCACCGAGCTCGGAGTCGGTGAGATGACCTACCGAAAAGGTGGCGAAACTCATCGCTTTGTTGTGGCGTGGGGATTCGCGGAAGTACTTCCTGACCGAGTCACAATCCTGGCCGAAAATGCTGATCGTCCTCAGGATATTGACGTCAACAAAGCACAGACGGGCAAGCAGCGTGCGGAAGAGCATATGTCCAAAGGCCAGAGCGAAGAAGATTTCACTCGGGCGGAGGCTGAGATGAGATTGGCGGATACGCAACTAGAGGTGGCGGGGAAGAGAGCTTAGCAAGCAAAGATTCAATCAAGTCTGCCCTACGGCCGCCCGTCACCGAGGCGGCGTTTTCTTGTTGTGAGCCCCTAATTGCAATTTCTGCCTATCGAACGAATAAGTATTAGTGATGCCGCGCATAAATACTTTAGATTTCGTTCCACTTTGAGGGACGGGTAAAGTGGACTGGCATGTCCGGCACCCGGATCCCTGAATGACGACGGCAACCCTTCTGAGCAGCGAACTCAGCCAACTCTACAACGCCGAATCCGCCCGCATACAACGAGAATTCGCCGTCACAGGCGATGGGCGTAAGGCCGTTCGCAGCCGCACCAACCTGGTTGATACCGTCACACAGCAGCTATGGAAAGAATTGATCACGCAAGGTGAAGGGGAGCCGCGGAATTTCGCACTCGTCGCGCTGGGCGGCTTCGGGCGCAAGTGGCTTTTCCCGCATTCAGACGTCGATCTGCTGTTTCTCCACGGCGACGGCGGTACCGAGGCTACATTCAAAAACAGCACACGTCAGTTTTCGCAGGAGCTCTGGGACTTGCGAATGAAAGTGAGTTCCACTACGCGGACGCTCGCTGAGTGCGAGCGCTTCGATCCTAATAACGTGGAATTCACGATCTCGCTGCTCGACAGCCGTTATCTTGCGGGCGATATGGATCTGGCCTCGCGGCTGCGCGAAAGAGTGATGTCGAAATTATTTACGCGCGAAACGCCGGCGATCGTGCATCGCCTGGCCGAGATTACGCGCATGCGTTACGCCAAGTATGGCAACACCGTTTTCCATCTGGAACCAAATATTAAAGAGGCTCCGGGAGGTTTGCGGGATTACAACGTAGCCTGCTGGCTGGCGCTGATTTCCTCCATGGACAAGCTGCACGATTGGCCTGATCAGAAAACGCTGCTTCCTCTTTCCGTAAGAAAGCAGTTCGAACCTGCCCTCGACTTTTTTATGGCGGTGCGATGCTTTCTCCATTACCGCCAGGGACGCGACGACAACATGCTTTTGTGGGAGGCGCAGGATGAAGCCGCGATCCGCAAAATCGGCGCTCACAATAGCGATGGACCAGTCAGTTCCGCCGACTGGATGCGAATTTATTTCGGTCACGCCCGTGCCGTGCATCGTGCTTCCATGCAGTTGCTGGAGGAGATTCCCGCTGCGCGGTCGTCCATTTATCGTCACTTTAAAGACTGGCGCGCACGAGTGTCGAACTCGGATTTCTCGGTGGTGGATGGATTTATTTTTCTGCAAGATTCGTCGGCGCTGCAAGACCCTGAAGTTTTACTCGGGATGTTTGACTTCATGGCACAGCACGGTCTCCGCCTGAGCACGACCACCGAATATCGCGTCGAGCAGGTGCTCCCTGCTTTAGCCGCGACTCCTCCCAAGGGCGCTGAGCTGTGGCGATACCTTCAGGTCATCCTCATCGAGCCGCACGCGGCGGACGCATTGCGCGCCATGCATTCGCTGCGGCTGCTTACTCTGCTGCTTCCGGAACTCGCCGTCATTGATTCCCTGGTGGTACGAGATTTTTATCATCGTTTTACCGTGGACGAACATTCCTTCCTCGCCATCGAAAGCCTGCATAAAGCGCGCCAGTCTTCCTCGGAGTGGGATAAGCGCTACGGAGAGATTGCGGAAGAATTGGAACGTCCGGAATTGCTCTATCTCGCGCTGCTTTTGCATGACATCGGCAAGGGAGTTCCGGGCGACAACCATGTGCAGACCAGTTTAGTCCTGGCCGAAGATTGCATGGACCGCCTTGATCTCGAGCCGGCAGATCGAGAGATCATTCGTTTCCTGATTGGCAATCATCTCGAGATGTCGGCGACTTTACGGCGGGATATTTTTGATCCCGAGACCATCCACGTTTTCGCAGACAAAATGGGCGGTATTGAACGCCTGAAGATGCTTTGCTTGCTGACTTATGCTGACATTAAGGCGGTAAACCCCGAAGCTTTGACCCCGTGGAAAGCTGAAAATGTCTGGCAGCTCTATATTGCGACTTCGAACTATCTCACACGGTCCGCCGATCAGCGGCTGCATCCCGATCTCAATGACGAAAATCTTTCGCGCTTGCGAAGTTTGGCTGCTGCTGCGGGAAAGCCGATCGCCGGCAAAAAGCTTCGCGCTTTTGTAGAAGGATTGCCGGTGCGTTATCTACGAAACTATCCCGCGGAAAAAGTCATTCATCATTTCAACCTGGCTGAGCGGCTGGTGGCAGATCCGGTGCAGCTCGACTTGGTCCGGGGGCGGCACTGGTTTGAACTGACCTTGGTCACTGCTGATCGTCCATTTTTATTTTCCAATCTGGCGGGAGTCCTGGCGGCGTGGGGCATGAACATCGTGAAGGCGGATGCCGCCTCCAATCAGGCGGGACTGGTCGTGGATACAGTGTTTTTTACTGATCCGTTTCGTACCCTGGAATTAAATCTCCCCGAGTGGGACCGTTTCCGTCGCAGCGTTGCCGATGTCTTGACCGGAAAAGACAGTCTCGACCGTCTTTTGCACGACCGCCTGCATTCGGAAAAGAAGAAAGTCACGAAAGTAAAAGTGGAAACGCGGATTGACTTCGATGATGAAGCTTCTTCCAGCAGTACACTCGTTCAGATCATCGCGCGCGATCGCCTTGGACTTCTGCACAACATCAGCTCACGTTTTTCTCATCAGAATTGCAATATCGAAATTGCTTTGATTGATACCGAAGGCCAGATGGCGATTGACGTTTTTTATCTGACCTCGAATGGCGCGAAACTTACTGCTGGCCATCAGAACACTTTGAAGGCCGATCTGCTTGAAGCTCTGAACGTCGCTTAACTCTGGCTCGGCCTGCCTCTCTCCAGACTCTTTCCTGCCTGATATCCTGAAAGAACACTAACAAAGGAGTACATCGCAAACTTGCCGCCGATTCTCAATGCTCAGGGCCTCTCCAAACGATATGGAGCGAAGCCGCTGTTCGAAGATATTTCTTTCACAATTTCAGAAGGCGATCGTATCGGACTGATTGGGCCGAACGGCGCGGGCAAATCAACCCTGCTCGAAATTCTCGCCAATCGTGTCGAGCCGGACAGCGGCAACGTAGCGGCCCGCAAGCGCGCTCGTCTCAGTTATGTGGTGCAGGATTCGCAGTTTGCCTCCGGCACGACCGTTCGCTCCATTATCGAGAGCGCTCTCGACGAGGCCGCAGTCCCACAAGCTGAGCGCGGAACCCGCATCGGGGAAACGCTTGGGCGCGCGGGCTTCATTGATCTCGAAGCCGAGGCCTCATCGCTTTCTGGAGGATGGCGCAAGCGGCTCGCTATCGTCGAAGCGTTGGTGCGTGCGCCCGACGTGCTCCTGCTGGATGAGCCCACAAATCATCTCGACCTCGCGGGCATCGAGTGGTTGGAAGACATTCTACGCAACGCTCCATTCGCCTGCGTGATCGTTAGTCACGATCGCTATTTTCTAGAAAACGTCGCAACTGAGGTCGCGGAGTTGAACCGTACGTATCCCGAAGGCATACTGCGCGTGGTGGGAAACTATAGTGCGTTTCTGGAGAAAAAAGAGGCGTTCCTCGAGAGCCAGGCGAAGCGGCAGGATTCCCTGGAAAATCGCGTCAAGCGTGAGATCGAATGGCTGCGGCGAGGTCCGAAGGCGCGCACGACTAAATCGAAAGCCCGCATCAGCAAAGCGAAAGACCTGATAGGCGAATTGTCAGACTTGAACAGCCGCACTCGCACCGCCAGCGCCAACATCGATTTCAACGCCACTGAGCGGCAGACGAAGCGTCTGATTGCGATCGAGGGGCTTCATTACGAGATCGAAGGCCGTCCGCTGTTTTCTAATCTCGATTTCGTCATCACCGCGGGGATGAGAGTTGGCCTCGTCGGTCCTAATGGAAGCGGCAAGACAACTTTGTTGCGCCTGCTGCGCGGAGAGACCGAGCCAGCCTCCGGCACGATTCAACATGCTCCTACGTTGCGAATCGTTTATTTCGATCAGAACCGCCAGCTCGACGAGGGTGTTACTCTGCGCCGCGCGCTCGCCCCTGACAGCGATTCGGTTATTTATCAGGACCGCGTAATCCACGTGGCATCGTGGGCGGCGCGGTTTTTATTTACCAGCGAACAACTCAATCAGCCCGTGGAAAGATTGTCCGGCGGAGAAAAGGCGCGCGTATTGATTGCTCTCCTGATGCTCCAGTCCGCCGACGTGTTGTTGCTCGATGAGCCGACGAATGACTTGGATATTCCCACGCTCGAAATACTGGAAGAAAGTTTGCTCGAATATCCCGGCGCGCTGGTGCTCGTTACGCACGACCGCTATCTATTGGATCGAGTCTCGACGGTCGTCTTAGGACTTGATGGCAACGGCGAAGCAGAGAGTTTTGCAGACTATTCGCAATGGGAGCTCTGGCAGGCGGAACGCGAGCGAGGAGGAAAGCCCGCGAGCAATTCGAGACTAGGGTCCTCTAAAGATGCGGCGTCGAATGGCGGGAAATCGTTCTCCGGCAAATCCGCAAAGAAGCTTTCGTATCTCGAGGTGCGCGAACTTTCCAGCATTGAAGAAAGAGTCGCCGCGGCGGAAGAAGTACTGCAATCGAAAACCGCCACATTGGATGATCCGAAAATCGTGAGTGACGCGCCTGCGCTGATCAAGGCAAATGCGGAGTTCGAGGCAGCCGGGCAAACGGTAGATGAGCTATACAAACGCTGGGCGGAGCTGGAGCAGAAACAAAATTGAAGCTCAGGGTGCCCCACCCTTCGTTCTGTGAAGGGTGGGAGACGAAACTGCATGCCGCTGTGTCTTGTTTACACCCAATTGCGCTCTTATTATTCT
>JBDUDA010000121.1:0-9164 GCA_040003205.1 Acidobacteriaceae bacterium
GCACAGTAGTAACATCAATGCAGATATGGCCGGTCAGGCTTAGTCCTGACCGGCCTTTTTTGGTCGGCACTTAAGTAACTTGATTGGACCACAGTGGGCTGGCAGTCTGAGCCGGGAAGCTATTTCTGTGCCGGGGGATAATTGTTCATGAAATCCACGAAAATTCAGGCAATTTCGTTGCGCTGGCTGACGGCGGTGACAGCTCTTTCTCTCTTCGCATTGATTTCGGCGACTGGCGCGAGGGCAGCGCAATGGCCGGTTTCAGGGCCGGATGGCGGAGACGTTCGAAGCCTCGGCTATGACCCGCGCAATCCTGATCGCATTCTGCTAGGCACCAGCACCAGCACACTCTTCCTCTCGCAGGATGGCGGCCACAACTGGTCGCGTTTTGCGCATCTTGGCGATAGCGACGATTACGTTCTTGATCACATCGTGATTGACCCTAAAAATCCCAATACGATTTTTGTTTCCGCCTGGAGCGTGAATAATCAGCAGTCCGGCGACGTGTTTCGTTCCAAGGATGGCGGCAAGTCCTGGCAGACGCTTCCCGAAGTCCACGGAAAGTCTGTGCGCGCGCTGGCGATGTCCGCTTCCGACAGTAAGGTTCTGGTAGCGGGTGCGCTGGATGGAGTATTCCGCACCCAGAATAGCGGCAACGGATGGCAAAGGATTTCTGCACTCACCCCGGAAGTTAAGAACGTTGAGTCGATCGCGATTGACCCTAAGAATCCGAATGTGATTTATGCGGGCACCTGGCATTTGGCGTGGAAGACCGCGGACGGCGGAGTGAGTTGGCAGCACATCAACAAAGGGATGATTGACGATTCGGATGTTTTTTCGGTGATCGTCAGCTCCAGTGACCCTTCTGTGGTATTTGCGAGCGCCTGCTCCGGCATCTACAAGAGCGAAACGGCAGGCGATCTGTTCGCGAAGATTCAGGGGATTCCATTTACCGCACGACGCACACGAGTGTTGAAGCAGGATCCCAGCGATCCATCGATTGTGTATGCGGGAACGACCGAGGGTTTGTGGAAGTCAACCGATCTGGGCAAGAGCTGGAAGCATGCCAGCGGATCTGAGATTGTGGTCAACGATGTCTCGATTGATCCACGGGACTCGAAGCGTGTGTTGCTGGCGACCGATCGTGGCGGCGTTCTGGCGAGCGAAGATGGGGCACAGACTTTTGCTGCCTCGAATCATGGCTATACTCATCGTTTCGTAACGGCGATTGTGGCCGACAAGAATGATCCTGAAACCATGTTCGCCGGGCTCTCCAACGACCGCGAATGGGGCGGGGTGTTTGCTACCCATGACGGCGGACAGCACTGGTCACAGAAGAGTGACGGATTGGGCGGCCGCGACGTGCTCACTTTAAGGCAGGCCAGCAACGGAGACGTTGTCGCGGGCACCAATCGTGGCATTTTTCTGTTGGCGCATAACGGCAGCCAGTGGAAACCGATTAATACCATCATCAATATAAAGAGCTCTTCAGCTCGCGGGAAAAAAGGTTCGCGAAAAGCTCCCGCAGCCAGCACAGCTTCAAAATCAGTGTTGGAAGCGCGCGTGAACGAAATTGAAATCACGAAGAAGACCTGGTACGCAGCGACCTCGGCAGGATTATTTGCCAGCTCGAATGAAGGAAAGAGCTGGAGCGGCGGGCCGGTGGCAGGGAAACAGGATTTCGTTTCCGTCCAGGCACGCGGAGAACTAGTGGTGGCCGCTACCAGAACCAACGTGATGGCTTCGGTGAATGGGGGAAACACCTGGCAGCAGGGCAGCCTGCCGTCGTTCGTGACGAGCATCCGTAGCGTAACGGTAACTCCCGAGTCGGAGGCGGTGGTCGCTTCCCGCGAAGGCGCTTTCCGCAGCACGGATTCAGGCGCGACTTGGCAGCGAATCCTCAATGGACTGCCGGACAAAGACATCAATTCGATCTCCTACGATGAAAGCACTAGCCGCCTGCTTGCAACCAGCACTGCTACCGGCGTGATTTTCGAGAGCCAGGATGGCGGACGTAGTTGGAGACGTGGTCCAGACTCGGGATACACGCTGCGTAATGTTCACGTTGTTCACGGACACTTCGTGGCGTCTACTCCGTTCGATGGGGTAATTGTGCAGCCGGAGAACGAGGCGCGGAGCGCTTCGGCAGGAGTGGGATCGAACTAGAAGTTTAGATCTAAGAGCCCCACGCGATTGCGTGGGGCTTTTTGATTTTGGTGCGGGTTGAATTTCCCCCACCCTTGTGCAAAGTGCCGCGCAAGAATGGGGCACCCCGGGTACCAAAATCCTATGCCTCCCATTAGTTGGGATAGGGATCGTTCGACGGCGTAACTGATCCGCCAGCGAACCAGTTTGCTTGCTCAGGATGACAGAAAAACCTGAGAGGGTGCCTCACCGGACTATCACCTGGTCGTCGTTAATACCACCCTGAAGCGGGCTTTCCCGCTGATCATTTGTTGGAATGCCTCTGCCGCTTTTTCAAGTGGATACTGTTCAATCATGGGACGAACTCCTGACAGTGTGCTGAAACGCATGGTGTCTTCGGAGTCTTTGGCGGTTCCCGACGGCCAGCCTTGAAGTGCTCGCCTGTTGGGGATCAACTGGAGTGGAGTTACGGTTAGCGAATCAGCCGTAGCGCCAACAATGACGAGTCTTCCATTCACTCCCAGACCATCGACTACGGATGAGATTGATTTGGAATCGGGCGCGGTAGCGAGAACGACTCGTGCGCCTCCCAATTTTTGCAGAGCTGCCGCTGGAGAACCGGAGCTCGCGTCAATGTAATCGTGCGCACCGAGTTTCCGGGCGAGCGGTTCTTTATCTTTTCCGCGTCCGATGGCGACGGTACGAAAGCCCATCTGGCGGGCATACTGAATGCCGAGGTGGCCCAACCCTCCAATACCTTGTACGGCCACGAGGTCGCCGGCCACAGCTCCCGAGTGGCGAAGGGAGTTGAACACCGTGATACCAGCGCAAAGCAGCGGTGCGGCTTCTGCAGCAGGCAGATCCTCAGGTATGGCGGCGACCGCCTCCGAGGGGACGACGACGTATTCGGCGTAGCCTCCGTCAAAACTGATGCCGGTGATTTTGCCGTTTTGGCAAAGAACGAAATCTCCGCGACGGCAGGGATCACATATGAAGCAATGGCCTCCATGCCATCCCACGCCTACACGCTCCCCCTCCTTCCATTGGGTAACGTCCGCGCCCACTGCGTCTACTCGTCCGGCGATCTCGTGTCCGGGGACACGAGGATACTGAATTCCAGGCCAGTGGCCCTCTTTGACCAAGGCATCACTGTGACAGATGCCGCAGGCCTCGACCTTAATACGTACTTGTCTGCGTTGTGGCGCAGGGACTTCCCGCTCCACTACTTCGAAGTTGCCGCCTGCTTTGCTGATTTGAACTGCTTTCATACGTGACATTTTGTGCTCTCCTGACTCGTCAAGTTTCTTCCGAACTATTCTGGAATTCCTACGACCAGTGTTTTTCTGCGGGGCAATTGATCGTCCGGAATCTCGGCTAGGAAGTTAATTTCGATACCCAACTGGATGCATTCCAAACGCGCCGCTTCGTTGAAGAAATAAACTACATCGCCTCCGAAAAGATCTTTGGCGCGCTTGCGCCCATCGAGATCGAATGGACTCGGCGAATAAACCTTGAGGTCACGGCATTCCTTCAGGCTGGCTGACAGCTCACGCTGAAAGGTGAGGCCACCCTGTCTGACTTCCGCCATCGTTAATGACATCACGTGATAGGACATAGATTACTTTTTTGGATGTAAATCTTTTGCGCGCTGGTGAACCGGGCCGGCTTGGCGGCTGATATTCAGGACCGCGTTGACCAATGCCACGTGAGAGAATGCCTGCGGAAAATTTCCCACCAGGCGTTTTGCCTCGGGATCGTATTCCTCCGCCAATAGGCCAACGTCGTTACGTAAAGCCATTAGCTTATGGAGGAGTCGGTCGGCATCGGCATGGCGGTCGAGCAAGATGAAATTATCAACCAGCCAGAAACTACAGGCGAGAAACACACCTTCTCCCGGGGGAAGGCCGTCATTCACGGTCCCAGTATTGTAGCGGCGAACGAATCCGTTCCACATAAGCTCGCGCTCGATCGCCCGGATGGTGCCACGAACACGGGGGTCGTCGGCGGGTAAAAAGCCCACTAGCGGTATTTGAAGCAGGCTGGCGTCAAGGTTGGTTGAACCGTACGATTGCACGAAACTTCCCAATTTTTTGTTGAATGCCTGCTCACATATTTCTGCGTGAATCTGGTGCCGGATCGCGATCCACTCGTCCAGCGGGCCATCCACATCAAACTCCTGAATGCTCTTGATGCCGCGGTCAAATGCAACCCACGCCATGACTTTTGAATGCGTGAAATGGCGGCGAGGGCCGCGAACCTCCCAGATGCCTTCATCCGGCTGCTGCCAGATCTTTGCCAGGTGTTCCAGCAAAGCGCGCTGGAGATTGATTGCGTAATCACTCTTCGGCAGTCCACCCTTGCGGGCCTGATACAGAGCGTCAGCTACTTCTCCGTAGATATCCAACTGCAATTGATCGGATGCAGCATTGCCGACCCGAACCGGCAAGGAACCTTGATATCCCGACAGCCATGGGATCTCCCATTCAGGCAAATGGCGCTCGCCCGCTACACCGTACATGATTTGAACCTGATCGGGGCTGCCGGCGACGGCGCGCAGCAACCAGTTTTGCCATTCTGCCGCCTCATCGTAATATCCCGCGTGCATAAGCGTTAGGAGGGTAAAAGTAGCGTCCCGCAGCCAGCAGAAACGATAGTCCCAGTTACGCGGACCCTGCGGCTTCTCGGGCAGGGAGGTCGTGGCGGCGGCGAGAATTCCACCGGTGGGAGCGTAAGTGAGTGCTTTAAGTGCGATTAGAGATCGTTCCACTGCCTTCGACCAGTGGCCGTGATAGGTGCAGCGGGACGTCCACTCCTGCCAGAAACCCTCGGTTTCCTCCAGCGCTTTCTCGGCGTCAATCGCTTCGGGAAGAGCGCCATGCGATCGTCCATAGCTCAACACAAAGGCGACAGTCTCTCCTTCACTGACAGTAAAGTCGCTGACGGTTTTCATATTCTCGCCGCGCAGAGGCGCCTGCGTGCGGAGAATTGTCATATCCGGCCCGGCGATAGCGCGCAGCGACTGGTCTTCGGTGCGCGTGACCCAGGGGATGGAGCGGCCGTAATCGAAGCGGATGGTGAGCTCCATTGCCATGGAAACAGTTCCGCGCTTTCCGCGCACCAGGCGGACGAGATTCGAATGTTTGCCACGCACGGGCATGAAATCTATAAGCGTTACGGTGCCTGTCTCGGTCTCGAAATCAGTTTCAAGAATCAGGGTCTTATCGCGGTAACGTCTGGAGGTATGTTTGACGGCGTCGGCAGGTGCAATCCTCCAGCAGCCGTTTTCATCGGTGCCGAGGAGCGAAGCGAAACACGCGCTCGAATCAAAACGCGGCCAGCAGAGCCAATCGATGCAGCCATCATTTCCCACCAACGCCGCAGTTTCGCAATCGCCGATGAGAGCGTAGTCTTCTATCCGGCAGGACATGAGGCTTGGATGGTGCGGAGAGCTACTAAGTTCCAAAATAGCTGTTGGGGCAACAATCAGTTTGCGCGCCAAGTGGTCGCTACTCAGCTGTCAAACATATACATTTAGAGAAAATGGAGGTCGAGAGATGACTCTCGATACAAAGTTCTTCCCACATTCCCGCCGCTCATTTTTGCAAGCGTCGGCGATTGCGGCAACCGTGGCTGGATTACGCATCGTCAGCGAGCCCATGCTCGCTCACGCCAATCGTCAAATTAGCCCTGGGGGAGGAGTGATGATTGACGCGAATGAGAATCCGCTGGGCCCATCGGCCGGCGCTCGCGATGCGGTCACGGCAATCATTCCGCAGGGCGGACGCTATCTCGATGGACTGACGAAAGACCTGATTGCTACCTTCGCCCAGCTGGAAGGGTTGAAGCCGGAATACGTTAAGACTTATCCAGGATCAAGCGAACCGCTGCACTTTAGCGTGATCGCGTTCACGTCGAACAAGAAAAGTTACGTTACTGCTGATCCTGGGTACGAGGCTGGAATGTTTGCTGCTGAGATAGCGGGTGCGCGGGTGGTGAAAGTTCCGCTCACGAAGACTTATGCGCACGATGTAAAAGCGATGCTGGCTGCGGGAACTGATGCGGGAGTGTTTTATATTTGCTCGCCTAACAATCCGACAGGGACTCTTACCAGCCATTCCGACATTGAATATTTGGTGGAGAATAAGCCTAAAGGATCGATCGTGCTGGTGGACGAGGCCTACATCCACTTTTCTGAGGGAGAGTCGGCGATCGATCTGGTGAAGTCGGATAAGGACGTAATTGTACTGCGCACTTTCTCAAAGCTTTATGGCATGGCGGGATTGCGTTGCGGCTTTGCGATCGCCAGACCTGACCTGCTGGCAAAATTGGAGAACTACGTTGGCTGGAACGCCATGCCAGTCACCGCTCTTGTCGCTGCCAGCGCTAGCCTGAAAGAGCCGCTGCTGGTCAGCGAGCGCAAGCGCGTGAATGCGCGAGTGCGAGAATCCGTCTTCCATTGGCTCGATCAAAATGGATATAGCTACATTCCATCGCAGTCAAATTGTTTCATGCTGGATACGAAACGCGATGCGAAAGAAGTAATTGCGGCAATGGCGAAGCAAAACGTTTTTATAGGACGCATCTGGCCATTGATGCCGACGTACACTCGCATCACGATTGGCACCGCCCCAGAGATGGAAACTTTTCAGGCGGCCTACAAGAAGGTTATCAGTAACGTGGTGACGAGCAGAGTCGAGAGCGGTGCGGGAAAATCCCAACGTTATTTGGATGGGATGACACTACCAGCATAAAGCTGCTACTTAGACGCCGGGACACGGTTCGCCGGGGGCTGAAGTTTATCGTAATCACGCATGAAAACGCGGAGTCCATAAGCAAGCGTGGTCTTGCTATAACCGGCGGCGAGCTGCTGTATGTAACGGTCCAGAAAAAAATCGAACGGATCGCGCGGGTCCATATCAAGGATGACGAGATCGGTATCGCTCATTGTCAATTTGTTGAATCGAAGCTGGGCGCCGTGGTAAGCCATGAAGTTTCCGGTGCGCTTAGGGATGTTTGCGGGAACACCGCCGCCAAAAATTTGCACGATTTCGTTTCCCCGTAACTCAACGGCTGTGATCTTTCCCTGAATTTTGGGGGGAGGCAGGATTTGCGCCGGATCCAGAAATAAGTCATTTCCTTCCGCCCGAATGCCTTTGACCTGTCCGGCCTCGGTGACTTTTGCAATGCTTACGTCGAACAAATCCATCAAACCCTTTACCGGCAGATGCGCGGCTTTGATCTTTTCCGCGTGAATCCTGATCTCGCCTTGAGGGGTTGCAGAGAGCGTGCCATACATTTCGAAAGGAAGACCGGCTTTCGAATGCAGGCGGCCTTTAATTTTCAAGAGCTTGTTCTCGACCGAAAGCGAAATATTCTTCAGGGGCGCGTCAGAGGCTGCGAACGCATATTGGTTGAGAACACTTGCAAGAGCGCTAACGTTGATCGAAATTTCAGCGGCGTGGATCGAGAGTACAAATGACATGCGGTCGTCAAAAATCGGGAAGCTATCTTTTTTGGTGGGAATCAGCTCCCCTTGCAGACGTACGATATGGACCGCCGTCGCTTCGCTATAGTGATACATCACGTTTTGCATCTGTACCTGAACGACGTCGCTATTTGCGGAATCAGATTTCTCGGTTGCGAACGGGGAAGTGAAGGCGAAGCACGTGGCGCAGAACAATAAAAGAACTCGCGTGGATTCGGCCGCATTCATGATTTCGACCTCTAATTCCTAATCTCTAATTGAGGCTGCGCCAGTCCAATAGAACCTTGCCGGATTCTCCGGAACGCATGACTTCAAAACCCTGCTCGAAGTCCTGCCACGGGAAGCGATGAGTAATAACGGGAGAAATGTCGAGGCCAGACTCGATCATGACCGTCATTTTGTACCAGGTTTCATACATTTCGCGGCCGTAAATACCCTTGATAGTCAGCATGTTGAAGATGATGCCGTGCCAGTCAATGGCCATTTCCTTGGAGGGAATGCCGAGCATGGCGATGCGTCCACCGTGGCTCATATTTTCCAGCATCTCGCGGAAGGCGGCGGGCGCGCCCGACATTTCCAGTCCCACGTCGAAGCCTTCCATCATTCCAAGCTGCTTCTGCACCTGAGAGAGCGGCGTTTTTTGGGGATTCGCAGCCACCGTTGCGCCCATCTTCTCAGCCAGCGCCAAACGGTATGGATTCACGTCGGTAACCACCACGTGACGCGCGCCCGCATGCCGTACCACCGCCGCGGCCATAATTCCAATCGGCCCGGCGCCTGTCACAATCACGTCTTCACCCAGGACAGGAAATGACAGCGCGGTGTGCACGGCGTTTCCGAAGGGATCAAAAATCGCGGCGATTTCGAGTGGAATCTTTGGACTGTGCTTCCAGATGTTCGTCATAGGGAGCACGATTAATTCGGCAAAGGCGCCGGAACGGCTGACGCCCACACCCTGCGTGTGAGCGCACAAATGACGGCGACCTGCGAGGCAGTTTCGGCAACGCCCACAAACGACGTGGCCTTCGCCGCTCACCAGTTCTCCGGGCTCGAAGTCAGAAACGTTGGAGCCTACCGCGACAATTTCGCCAACAAATTCGTGCCCGATGATCGTGGGCACG
This sequence comes from Acidobacteriaceae bacterium, assembly GCA_040003205.1. Taxonomy (GTDB): domain Bacteria; phylum Acidobacteriota; class Terriglobia; order Terriglobales; family Acidobacteriaceae; genus JALYIM01. The sequence goes on from JBDUDA010000121.1 coordinate 8,752, forward strand.
GTCACGGCGGATTTCGCCCATGCATCCCAGTCATAAATATGAAGATCGGTGCCGCAAATTCCGGTGAGCAGAACGCGAACCTTAACGTCGTTTATGCCAATTTCGGGCTCCGCTACGTCCTCCAGCCATAAACCCTGGCTGTCGCGGCTTTTCACAAGAGCTTTCATTCGTGAGCCTCGGCTGTAGATTGTAACGCGAAGTGACGCGCCAGCAGTTCCCGCGACCGCGCAAAGCTGCCGTTCTGAACCGTCGTCGGGTCTGGGGTTGAGCAGGCCTTCAGGCCTGCATTGAGACTGCATGCAAAGAGGCTTCAGCCGCTGAGGTCGGTTTAAGCGAACTCTAACACTGTGGCTGACACTATAAATATGGCCCCAAATAAAACTGGCGGAGGCGAATGTCTCAGCGTAGCCCAC
>JBDUDA010000122.1:0-9104 GCA_040003205.1 Acidobacteriaceae bacterium
CTGATGATCGTGCTTTCGGTTTTGCTGCTTCCGGCCATGATCATTCGCTTTTATCAGGGGTGGTTTCAGATGGTGTGCATTGACTTGCCCTTGTTCGTGGCGTCCAGTTTCTCGATTTCGAGTTTCTATCTGGTTTCGCAGCGGGAGTTGTTTCCACGACGCTGGCCGAGGGCGCTTCTATACATACCTTTTCTGATGGCGCTCGGAATCGGACTTACCGTCACAAACACGCGCGCTGTGCTGGAAGCCCTGGTTGGCAAGCAGACGCCTTTCGCACGCACCCCCAAGTATCGTCTGGAATCGAAAAAAGACATGGTGCGTACCCGCACTTACCGAAGGCGTTTGGGGTGGGTCCCCTGGATCGAATTGCTGATTGGCGGCTACTTCGCGTTAACCGTCTACTACGCGCTCGACAATGAGAATTATATTACTGTGCCTTTTCTTCTGCTTTTTGTCCTCGGATATTGGTATACGGGGCTGATGTCCCTGCTACAGGGACGATTTACTTCGATGTCGCTGAGCGCGGATTCTCATACCAAGCCTTTTCCTGTGGGCGTTTGAGACCCAAGCTCGGCGCGCCTTGGATGCCACCTCTCGACTATCAATTCCGACCCGAATATAGGGATACTTCGTCAATCTCACCGAGTCGCACGAGGCTCGGCCTTCTTCAAGGGTGACAGGTCTAATAATGATATTTAGACGCACTCAGCGGCTGCATCTTCCTCGTCATTTCAGCCAAGGCCTTTTCTTTTGCTGACATACTGCGCTAGAATCGCTGCCGTCCTCGCTTACGCTATCCGTGCTTGAGCGATTTTTGCGACGGAGGAACTCTGTGTCCACACGAAGAAGACTGCTCTCTCTTGGCACCGTAATCGCCCTGGCATCACTCTTGCTGAATTGCGGCGGACGCCATGACACCGATGAAAATTACTACCTCATATCAACCAATATTCAGGTCCCTTACTGGCATGCGGCTGGGGCGGGATTCGTCCAAGAGGCGCAGCAATGGAAGGTTCGCGCGCAATTTGTCGGACCGGCGACCTACGATCCCAAGGCAGAGCTACAAGCTTTCCGCGATGCCATGCAGCAGAAGCCGACCGGCATTTTAGTTTCGGTGGCCGATCCGAATCTTATGAAGGACGACATCGATAAAGCTGTCGCTGCCGGCATCCCGGTGATCACGATTGATTCTGATGCTCCCGCCAGCAAGCGGCTTTTCTCTATCGGGACCAATAACTATCAAGCAGGGCTTATCGGCGGCGAGCGTCTCGCCAAGGAACTGAAGGGCAAGGGGAACGTGGTTGTCTTTACTATGCCGGAACAGGTCAATCTGAAGGAGCGTTTGCATGGATATCATGACGCGCTGGAGGCCCATCCGCAAATCAAAATTACCGACGTCATTGATATTCACGGAGACCCGCGAGTCGCCTTCGACACGACCACTCAGATGATGGGTAAGCAGAAAGACAAGATCAATGCCTTTGTGTGTCTCGAGGCCCAGGCGGGCAAAGAAGTGGCCACCGTGCTCGATAACTCAAAGGTAAAGGATAAAGTGGTGATTGCCATGGATGTGGACCCCGAGACTTTGGACTGGATTCAGAAGGGAGTGATTGCGGCTACCATCTCGCAAAAGCCGTATACGATGGCTACTTTTGGCTTGCGGATCTTGGATAACCTCCACCATCAGAAGATTTCCTCCCTCGATAAGGACTGGGCAAACGACAGTTTCGCTCCCTTGCCCGCGTTCGTCGATACCGGCGCGTCGTTGATCGATAAAGGCAACCTGGATGCGTTTCAGACCGCTAATAAATCCGCGACGAGTACGAGCAATTGATGCGGCGGCAGAGTCTGCTGAACGTACTGATCGCAGTCGCCGTGTTTTCAGGCGCGCTGGCCCTGGCCCTGGAACGTCAGCCAGGCGCCGACTACAAGGCGCGTCGACAATCGCTCGCCGCTAAGGCTAAGGGTGGCGCCATCCTGCTGTTCGCGACGGTAGAGGCGGAAGGGCCGAACGACATTTACGGTTATCGTCCGGACGACAGCTTTTATTATCTTTCGGGATGGCCTGAGCCGGGTGCAGCGATCCTGATCATTGCGGAGGCGGCGGCCAAAGACAATTTGCCCGCACATCCTTATTCTGAAGTCTTATTTCTGCCGAGCCGCAATTCTTCCCAGGAAAAATGGACTGGTCCGAAATTAGGGCCGGACAGCACCGATGCCGCTCGAGTTACTGGCTTTGACCGCGTCGAGGCCTTGGATAATTTGCGATCCGAGCTGGTTAAAATTGCGGGAGGCCCGATTTACACAGACATGGGCGCTGCCGATTCGACTCCCGCCTCGACTGCTCCCCTCCAATGGCTGAAGCGGGCCAACGCCTTCCCTGTGGGAGCGTCGTTTCAGGACGTCAAACCTCTGCTTACCTCCCTGAGAACCTTCAAGGATGACGGCGAGATCGAACTGATTCGCAAAGCCACGAATGCTTCGATTGCTGCCCAGTTGTCAGCGATGCGCGCTATGAAGCCCGGGATGAGCGAGCGCGAAATATCCGCCTTGCTGCAATACGAATGGGGAAAACGCGGATGCGAGCGCCCGGCCTACGCGCCGATCGTGGGGTCCGGACTGAATTCCACAGTGTTGCATTATTCCGACGATTCCGGTTCCATTCGAGCAGGCGATCTAGTTGTGATTGACGCGGCCGGAGAATACTCAATGTATGCGTCCGACATCACGCGCACGCTCCCTGCCTCGGGCAAATTTACTCCCCGGCAACGGGAAATCTACGACATAGTGCTGGCTGCGCAGAAAGCGGCTATTGATGCGTTCCGTTCGGGGCAATCCTCGCTCAAGCGCACTTCTCCTAATTCGCTGTACAAGGTTGCCTTTGACTACATCAACTCCCACGGCAAAGATTCACACGGGGAACCATTGGGAAAATACTTCATTCATGGGCTGAGTCATTACCTCGGCTTAAACGTGCATGACGACGGCGATTATGACGTCCCTCTAGGGCCAGGCGCTGTTTTTACGATTGAACCGGGGATATACATCCCGGAAGAGAAGTTGGGCGTTCGGATTGAGGATGACTTCTACGTGGATCGCAGTGGAAAGCTGATCAACCTTACCGAATCTCTTCCCCATGTCGCGGATGACGTGGAGCGGGCGATGTCTGGTAAGTAGGTGCTGGCGATAGTGTCCAGCAAAATAATTCCCGGGAAATAATCCTTCCAACCCCGGTACCGCAGGCGAGTTCCTTTGGTATCCTAAGTAATCGTGCGAATGATGTGGTGGTTCATCATTCTGGCTTTTGCCGTGGCCGCCATATCAGGGGTAGGTCTTGCGCTCTACCTGCGGATTCGCCCGCATGTGAAAGCCTCAAACATCGAAGACCGCGATGAAACCACGCGGACAGAAGCCGACAGTCGCTAGCTCACGGAGCTGAACAACATGGCAAAAACGACAACTCAAGCGCTGCCCCATCCTCGGATCACAGCGGTCTCGGAGCAGGTTGCAATTGTGATTGCCGCGAGCTTGTTTGTTGCATTGTGCGCCCGGGTCGTGCTTCCACTTCCGTTCACCCCGGTACCGCTGACGCTTGGGAACTTCGCGGTGCTGCTGGTTGGACTTACACTTGGAAGTCGTCGCGGTTTCGCTGCACTGGCGCTGTACCTTCTCGAAGGCTCGGCGGGAATGCCGGTGTTCAGCCCAACCGGGCCGGGTGGACTTGCGCAGTTACTCGGACCTACAGGCGGATTCCTGCTCGCTTATCCGTTCGTCGCCGCGCTAGCGGGTTGGATTGTTGAACGAGGACGGACAACTTTTGTGCGATCCGCTGTCGCTGGGTTAGTTGCCGAAATTTTGCTGTTTGCCAGCGGAATTGCATGGCTTGCTGTGTTAACCCATTCCCTGGCGCAAGCCGTGCGCTTCGGACTTTACTGGTTTATCTTCGCCGAGATCATAAAGATCATGATGGCGGCGGCCATTTCCGCCGGATGGCAGTTTGCTCATAAGTCACAGGAGTAAGTTTTTAAATGTCTACGCAGATCATTCATCCCGAAGTCGCAGATCCAAGTGGTGCTCCCCTTCATACGCGCGAAATATCCATCGCACACAGTCCAGATTCCGACGACGCTTTCATGTTCTACGCTCTCGCGACCAATAAAGTACGGGCGTCCGGACTGCGGTTCACGCATACTTTGAGCGATATCGAGAGCTTGAATCGCAAAGCGATGGAGGGTGACGGAGTCTACGATGTGACAGCGATTTCTTTCCACGCTTATCCTTATATTCAGGACAAGTATGCGTTGCTACCCAGCGGTGCCAGCGTGGGTGAAGGTTATGGACCGATGCTGGTTGCGAGTCGTCCATTCACTGAAAATCAGATTAAAGGAAAACGAATTGCTATTCCTGGGACCCTGACGACGGCGAATCTGGTGCTACGGCTTTTTGCGCCCGGCATTGAGACGGAGGTCGTCCCATTCGACCAGATCATTCCTCAAGTGTTGGAGGGCAAATTCGAGGCTGGACTCATTATTCATGAGGGCCAGTTGACTTACGACAAGTCTGGACTGCATCGCATCGTGGACCTCGGCAAGTGGTGGCAGAAAGTCACCGGGCTTCCGCTACCGCTCGGGGGAAATGTCATCCGCCGCGACCTCGGACCTGAACTCATCGCGAATGTCTCGACCGCTCTCTCGACCAGCATTCGGTACGCGCTGGACCATCGTGAGGAAGCGCTTGCTTATTCCATGCAGTTCGCGCGCGATCTCGATTCCCAGCTCGCTGACAGGTTTGTGGGCATGTACGTCAATGAGCGCACGCTGGACTATGGGAACGATGGCCGCGAAGCGGTACGGCGGCTTTTGGATATGGGCCACAAGGCTGGCATTATTCCGCAAGAGCCCAAGGTAGAGTTCGTCGGCTAGTGTATTGGTGGGACTATCCGTTTTTACCCACCAAGCGAAGTTTGGGCTGGATTTCGTTGGCAGCAGCTTCTAACGCCAAACCCGTTCCAGACTCTTTCCTGCTACTTCACGGTCTCTCGAAAAGAAAATATCGGATCAATATCCACGGGCAGATCCGAGGTAGACTTCAGAGATTCCTGCAAGTCTGCCGGCATGACATCGTACTTCTTGAACCAATTTTCAGCCCGCTCGCGAGCTCCCTTTGCTTCGATATCCAACAGCTCTTTGGTTAAGGCAGCCAGGACTTCGGGCATGCGCGCATAGTCAATCGCATATCTTCCTGACTGCTGACGCTGAATTGCCTGATGTTCGAGGAGATAATTGAATTCCATCATCTCGGCCTGGCCATGAGCCTCTCCGATGCCGAAGCGGACCGTTCGAAAAATTCCTGCGATGTACGAAGCATAGTATTCTTCGAGCTTTTCCTTCGGCAGAACATCGCGGTCCACCAACCATTTGAGTCCGAACATTCCGGCTACATCCGCCTTGGCTTCTTCGAGTCCGCCAAACACCGGTCCAATCGCCTCGCGAATTTCCAGCTGGCCTGATGCAGTTCGTGCGAAGGCTGGACCCAACCCGTGGGCGATCTCGTGCATGATGGTTCCCAAGAGGTAACCTTCGCCGGATGCCTTTGCCGCTTGCTCGGGCAGCATCATGTGCTTCGCAACCGGCAGGATCACGTAATTCACACGCGCGTCCATAAAGTTCTTGAAGAAGATTTTTTTGCTGCCGTGTTCTTCGTGGACACGAGGATCGTTGGGCAAGTTGTCGGCCACCGCCTGGTAGCCATGGTCCAGATCGCCGGCGCGAAATGGGACGTCCATCACTTCCATGGGAGTTTCCAAGCCACGCTTCGAAGGCCTGTCCTCCGCTTGCAGGGGCAATGCGTCCTGAATTTCGGGAACATATTTTTGGAACATGGCAAGCTTTTGGCTCTCTCCCGCATTTCGCACCATCACCGCCGCTCCATAGGTCGCTTTCACCCCCAGAAGGCCGTCGTCGTAGGTTTCATAGGGAGCGAAGATCACATCAAACTTATTATCTTTGAGAGCGAGCCATGCAATATCACTCTTCAGATAATCATCCGTCAAAAGAGCGTCGGCGCGAAGGCGCAAGAATTCAGCGAAAGCCGCATTAGTGCTGAGCTTTGCTGCTTCGCGCAGATTGCGTGCTGCGGGCTCCAGAAATGAACGGTAGGCGATGTGATAAGGCAGCCCTTCCAGATCTTCGCCATGCCAACGGACGACCGTGGTCGAACTGTAAATCTCACCTTTCTTTTCAGGATGCTCTTGAACGTACTTCTCGACCTGATCGCGAGTCAGCGATTGAGGATAGAAGCCGCGCCCCGGTGGCATGGGCGTAGTCCCGACGAACGGCTTATTTTCGTCGAGCAGGTCGTAGCGTGACGCATTGATGTCGAGATAGCGATGCAGTTTTCGGTCTCGAGGATTTCGGCTCGGAGCCAGAGACTGGTAGAGAGTGAGGCCCTCCAGATCCATTTGCCGCCAGTAAATTTGTTCCAGATAGCGCGAGGCAGCCACCAATTTCCCAACCATCCTCACTTCACGAGAAGAAAAGCCAGCGGAATGAAATGGCATCTGGACCGCGCGAAATCTGTCGAGCCGCGCAGAGAGGTCTGGCACTACCTGCATGCCGGCCGATAGAGCTCCTCTGGCGGCGGATCCAGTCATTACTCTGGGTTGATTGCTGCGAGCCTTCTGGGCCGAAGAAAAAATTGAAACCGAAACAAGAACGATCAGTGCAACAACACCCGGGGTCTTTTTCATCTCGGCGAAGTCTAGCAGAGGAGAATGTGTGGAAATGTGTTGCAGGGACGAGTTGAAGCACCGCAATGTTAGAAGTCTGGTACGCAAGGGCAATTCACTGCGAAACCGGCGTGGCCGATCCTTGAGCGGCAGTTTTTGGTTTCAAGCGCACAACCGCCTTCTGTGCTTCCGCTGAAAATGGCCCGTGCGGCAATATCTTCAGATACTCCTGATAATGCGCTGCAGCTTCGTCGGGATTATTCAGCTTTTCAAAACACTGGGCCATCCGGAAGTTGGCGTCCGCGTAATTGTTCTTCCAGATGAGCGCGTCTTGGTAGCGAGCCAGTGCTGCCCGATAATTTTTCTTCCTGTAATAAAAATCTCCTACCTCGAGATCTTTCGCAGCCTTATGCGGATCCCATGGATGAAGTTCCTGGACATCTCCATTGGCATCTTCGGTCGCTTCTGAGGATGAAATGTCGCCATTGGGATGATTCTTCGCGTCATCTTTGGGAGGACTTATATCGATCTTAGTATCGCGGCTGGAGCTTTCCCCAGCCTCCTTGTCCCGCTCGTAGCGAGGAGGAGCCTGACTTTGGCCGGGTCCGTTGTCGGACGACGGTACTTGCTCCATCTGGGCCCAAGTTATGGGAGCTACAAATAAAAAAACTGCCGCCAGTAAGAGTTGTTTCACAGTTTTATTCTAGCGCGTTCGGCGGACAAAAAAATAGGCCGATCCGTGGGGGCGAACCGGCCTTTAGCTATAAATCCTCCGAGAGGAGGAAACTCAATATCTTAGAGCGACGGAGGCGCCGGCTGAGTTGCGGCCGGGGATGCGGGCTGGCCACTAGCAGGCTGTCCCGCTGGCGCTGCGGCATCCGCAGTGTTGCTCATCAACCGAATATTCACACGTCGGTTTGCCGCACGTCCTGCTCGCGTGTTATTCGGCTCCGCTGGTTTGTCTTTGCCTAAGCCGATCAGATAAATTTTGTGAGCGGGAATCTGGTGCTCGGCGGCCAGATATTGGATGACGGAGTCCGCTCGGCGCTGGCTGAGATTGTAGTTGTAATTCGAATCGCCCACCGAATCGGTCGCGCCTTCCACCGTGATGATATAGCCCTTAGTGCTTTGCACATTGGTGGCAAGCTGGTCGAGTTCTGCCTTTGAATCTTTCGTCAGATTGTCGCGATCAAAACCAAAATGCACCGCTGTTTCGCTGATCACACGATAGTTATCAAGATTCGCCACCGTGTTCTGAAGCGAGTCAACGCGGTGAACTGCATTATCGGCGAGCGTTTGCGCTTGGGCGGCCTGCTGGTTAGCAGCCTGCGCCTTCTGATCCACTTCAGCAGCTTTGGCTTGTACCTGCTGAATGCCAGCTTGGGCGCGCGAATCAACGTCCTTGATTTCCCGGGTGTTCTTAGCAGCTAGGTCGTCCAACTCATTTGTCTTATTAATGAGCGGGGTAGTCTGTTGACGAACATAATTTTTGCTGGAACACCCCACAGAGGCGACCAGGCTTATGGCCAGTGCAGTGATTAACGAAGTGCGATTCATCGTAGCGGGCTCCTTCCAAACTTAGCGGCTTACCGTCTCATTAGATGCACCTTAAATTGCCGGGTTTATCCGACGAGCGTACACATTCTAACTGAGCACGAGCAGTGCCAACCGTAAATACCGCGACAACATTAGAAAACGTTAATTTTAAAGGAGTTAGAGTCGAGTAACCCCGACCACATCTGGGCTGTCGAGGAAAGCGAGGAAATTTTATATGGCAAAAGCGTTCATCCTTTTACCCATTGTTAAACAAACGCCCAGCGGCGACGCAGCTAGTGAGATCGAATCCCTTGTCTCGATATCTAATAAGTAAACTTCTATCGCATAAAATAGTGAAGCCCACTTAATGGATATTCAGGCAAAAATCCGGACTTTACCTACGTCGGCAGGCGTTTATCTCTACAAGAACGCAGAAGGCGAGGTCATTTATGTTGGGAAGGCCATCAACCTTCGCAGCCGGGTTTCATCGTACTTCCGCGAGAGCCGGCCTGAGGATGCCAAAACCGGCACCCTGGTTCGTGAGGCCGCCGATGTGGATTACATCGTGGTCGCCAACGAAAAAGAGGCATTGGCACTTGAAAACCACCTCATTAAAGACAAGCAGCCTCGCTTCAATATTCTGCTGCGGGACGACAAGACTTATCCATATTTAAAGCTGACCCTGGCGGAACGATTTCCCCGCATCTACGTGACACGGCGCTTAAGGAAGGACGGCAGCGGCTACTATGGGCCGTATTTTCCCGGCAATCTCGCGTATCGCATTGCCGATCTGATCCACCGGCACTTTTTGATTCCCTCGTGCAAAGTTGATCTCGGACAC
>JBDUDA010000123.1:0-9034 GCA_040003205.1 Acidobacteriaceae bacterium
GCTAAAAATCCTGTCGTGGACAACAGGTGTGTTTATCGCAGCTTTGAATGTCTGGCTGTTAGTGCAGATATTTCGTCACTGAATTAGGGGCAGCGGCGAGTCAGTGTTCCAGAATCTCGCTCGACAGGTTTACACTAGAAGGTTGAGGTGATGCCGCCGCACTGACAGTGAGGGGCGCGCAAAATACCGCAGCGCGATCGAAATGAAGGCCATTTTATGAACAGCTTTGGAAGCCGCTCGACCCTCAAAGTGGGCAAGCGCGATTACGAAATCTACCGCATTTCTGCTCTCGACCAGCAGGGAGTTTCAACCCGGCATCTGCCATTCTCGCTGCGAATCCTGCTGGAGAACCTGCTGCGCACCGAAGATGGACGCAATGTTTCGAGCAATGACATTCGCGCCCTGGCGGCGTGGAACAGCAAGTCGAAGCCCGAGCAGGAAATAGCGTTTACTCCCAGCCGCGTGTTGCTTCAGGACTTCACCGGCGTGCCCGCAGTCGTAGACCTCGCCGCCATGCGCGATGCGATGGAGCGTTTATCCGGCGATCCAGCATTGATCAATCCGCTTCAGCCCGCGGAACTCGTGATTGATCACTCTGTGCAGGTAGATGAATTCGGCACTCGCGAAGCTTTCGGCTTGAACGCGGAACTGGAATTCATCCGCAACAAGGAGCGCTACGCATTTCTGCGCTGGGGACAGACTGCCTTTCGCAATCTTGCAATCGTGCCGCCGGACACGGGCATCGTCCACCAGGTGAATCTGGAATTTCTGGCACGCGTAGTCTTCGTGCAGGAAGCAGATGGAAAAAGTGCGGCTTATCCCGACACGCTCGTGGGAACGGATTCGCATACCACCATGGTTAATGGATTAGGCGTCCTAGGATGGGGAGTCGGGGGAATCGAAGCTGAGGCGGCCATGCTCGGGCAGCCCGTTTCGATGCTGATTCCGCAAGTTGTCGGAGTGAAGCTCAGCGGCAAATTGCGCGAAGGCGCGACCGCGACCGATCTGGTCCTCACCATTACCGAGATGCTTCGCATGCATGGCGTAGTCGGTAAATTTGTGGAATATTTCGGCCCTGGATTGCCGGAGCTGCCGCTCGCCGATCGCGCGACGATTGGAAACATGTCTCCGGAGTACGGAGCGACCTGCGGGATTTTCCCCGTGGACAAAGAAACACTCGCCTACCTTCGCCTCACCGGACGCAGTGAAGAACAGATCGCCTTGGTGGAAGCCTATTGCCGCGAACAAGGATTGTTCCACGACGAAAACACTCCGGAAGCGGAATATTCCGAGTTGCTGGCGCTGGATTTATCCGAAGTCGAGCCGAGCATCGCCGGACCGAAGCGTCCGCAAGATCGAGTTGCGCTCTCGAAGGCGGGGGAGTCATTCGAAAAGGCCTTGCCCGGACTGATCAAGACGAGTAAAGGCGGAGACGCGAGCGCAACTACTGCCAGCAACGGAAATCTTCATCACGGAAGCGTAGTGATTGCGGCGATCACCAGTTGCACCAACACTTCAAATCCGTCGGTAATGATTGCCGCCGGATTGCTGGCGAAGAAAGCGGTCGAGCGCGGATTGCAGGTGCCGCACTCGGTGAAGACCTCGCTGGCGCCCGGATCAAAAGTAGTGCGGGACTATCTGGAGCGTGCCGGTCTCATCCCCTATCTCGAAACACTAAAATTCCACATCGTCGGCTATGGATGCACGACCTGCATCGGCAACTCCGGTCCGCTTCCGGAAGAAGTTTCGCGGGAGATTGAGGAGAAGAATTTGGTCGTCGCCTCGGTATTGTCGGGAAACCGCAATTTCGAAGGACGTATCAATTCCGAGGTGCGAGCGAATTATTTGATGTCTCCTCCTCTGGTGGTCGCGTTCGCGTTGGCCGGACGTATAGATCTCGACCTAAAAAGTGATGCACTCGGCAAAGATAAGAGTGGGAAGCCGGTGTTTCTCGCTGACATTTGGCCGTCGCAGCAGGAAGTCGAAAACGCCATGCGGAAATCAATTTCGTCCGACATGTTTCGCGACAGCTACGCCGGAGTTTACGAGGGAGATCAGCGCTGGCGCTCGCTGCCGGTGCCGAAGGGCGATACTTACGTCTGGGAAACAGACTCCACTTACATTCGGCGCGCTCCATATTTCGATGATATGACCGTGAAACCCGCGTCCGTGGCTGAGATCAAGCAGTCTCGGGTGCTGGCCGTCTTAGGAGACAGCGTCACCACTGACCATATTTCTCCGGCAGGTTCGATTAAGAAAGACAGTCCTGCGGGAAAATATTTGATCGAGCATGGAGTAAAGCCCGCCGACTTTAATTCTTACGGATCGCGGCGCGGCAACCACGAAGTCATGGTGCGTGGAACCTTTGCCAACGTCCGCCTGCGAAACAAGATGGTGCCGAATCTTGAAGGCGGATTTACGCGCCATCTGCCGGACGGAGACGAGATGTCCATCTTCGACGCTTCCGAAAAATATATTGCCGGCGGTGTTCCTCTGGTGATTGTTGCCGGCAAGGAATACGGTTCCGGCTCATCGCGCGACTGGGCCGCGAAAGGCCCTCGTTTGCTCGGCGTACGTGTAGTGATTGCGGAAAGTTATGAACGCATTCACCGCTCAAATCTCGTTGGTATGGGCATCCTGCCACTACAGTTTGTCAACGGAGAGAACGCGCAATCGCTGACTCTGACTGGTGAAGAGATATTCGATTTCGGAGCCGTCCGCGAGTTGGTGGAAAACTTTACGGCCGGGCGTACGCTGAAAGTCTTTGCGAGAACGAAGGAAAAGACGACCGAATTTGAGGCGCTCGTCCGAATTGATACGCCACAGGAAGCGCAGTACTACGCCAATGGCGGCATCCTGCAATATGTTTTGCGGCAACTGCTTGCCAGCAAGGCGCGTCCGCAAACCGTGGACGCATAAAGGCCATCGCGCAGCAGGTTCCGCGCAAAGCTCGGCTGTTCATCCACTGATATAATCAGGGTTCGCCCTCATGAGTCCAAAGAGATTAATACGTTCCACCACCGTATTGTGCATACGCCGCAACGGTAGCGTTGTGATGGCTGGCGATGGCCAGGTCACGCTAGGCGAAGGGGTCATCAAACATACTGCCAAGAAGATTCGGCGTCTTTATCAGGAGAAAATTCTCGCGGGGTTTGCGGGCTCTACCGCCGACGCGTTTTCACTTTTTAGCCGCTTCGAAGCCAAGCTCGAGCAATATCACGGCAACGTCGGACGCGCTGCCGTCGAGCTGGCGAAAGACTGGCGCACCGACAAATTTTTGCGGCATCTTGAAGCTTTGCTCCTGGTCTCAGACAAAGAGCAGACATTTCTGTTAAGCGGTCAGGGTGATGTGATCGAGCCTGACGGCGGCATTGCCGCCATCGGCAGCGGAGGCCCTTATGCTCAAGCGGCGGCACAAGCTTTGGCGGAACACACGCAGCTAACCGCGCGCCAGATTGCCGAAGAAGCGATGAAGGTTGCGGGCAGAATGTGCATCTATACCAATGACAAAGTAACGATCGAAGAGTTGTAGGAAGTTTTTTAAGTTTATCTATGGCTATTTATTTACCGGGTGTTGCGGAAGAAGAACAGATTGCTTTGGACGAGCTCACTCCCCGTGAGATCGTGGCCGAGCTCGATAAGCACGTGATTGGACAGAAAGACGCCAAACGCGCGGTGGCGATAGCGCTGCGCAACCGCATGCGTCGCCAAAAGCTGACGCCCGAACTCGCGGAAGACGTGATTCCGAAGAACATCATCATGATCGGTCCCACTGGAGTGGGCAAAACGGAAATCGCTCGCCGCCTTGCCAAGCTTGCAAATTCTCCATTCCTCAAAGTGGAAGCGTCGAAATTTACCGAAGTCGGCTATGTAGGACGTGACGTCGAGTCCATGATTCGCGACTTAGTCGAAACTGCGATCGAGAATGTGCGCGAAGAGAAGCTTGAGGACGTCTCCGACAAAGCAGAGCTCAATGCCGAAGAGCGGCTACTCGATATTTTATTGCCGCCGGTTTCTCCTCCGAAGTCTTCCGACACCTCCAGCGGAGGGATTGTGCTGGAAGGGACGACTACCGCCGGCACGGATTCGCAGTCGCGCACACGCGAAAAGCTGCGGCAACAGTTGCGTGAAGGCAAGCTCGATGACCGCACGGTAGAAATTGACGTTCGCGAAAGAAATTTTCCATCTTTTGAAATCATCTCCAACCAGGGCGTTGAGGAGATGGACGTCAATATGAAAGACATGCTGCCCAGTCTCTTCGGACAGCGCACCAAGAAGCGGAAGATGAAGGTGAACGAGGCCTTCGAATATTTGATTCAGGAAGAAGAGCAGCGCCTGATTGATATGGACCAGGTGACGCGCCTGGCGATTGATCGCGTCGAAGATTCCGGAATAATTTTTCTCGATGAAATTGACAAGATTGCCGGCCGAGAAGGCGGACATGGTCCAGACGTTTCACGCGAAGGCGTGCAGCGCGACATTCTGCCCATCGTGGAAGGCACCAACGTAAGCACGCGCTACGGGATGGTACGCACCGACCACATTCTGTTCATCGCCGCCGGAGCATTTCACGTTTCCAAGCCGAGCGATTTGATCCCCGAATTGCAGGGACGGTTCCCCATTCGCGTGGAGTTGCAATCTCTCACCATGGAAGATTTTGTGCGGATATTGACTGAGCCGAAGTCTTCATTGGTAAAGCAATACACCGCGCTGCTGGAAACTGAGAGTGTGAAGCTGGAATTTACTCAGGACGCTTTGGAAGAAATCGCGCGCTTCGCCTTCCGAGTCAACGAAGGGACAGAGAACATTGGCGCACGCCGCCTGCATACGATTCTAGAACGCGTGCTCGACGAAATCAGCTTTGACGCTCCCGAGAAAAAAGGCGAAGAGATTAAAATCGACGCAGCTTATGTCAGTGCGCGTTTGACCGATATCGTGAAAGATCAAGACCTGTCGCGCTACATTCTGTGATTTGCCCGGCTGGGGCGCAGCGATTCGAACGGTTTCTTCTGTTACGCTGTTGCTGCGCGCATGCGGCCACACCTACCTAAACTTGTTCTGTCAGTTCTAGCGGGCTTGGTAGGATGCGGGTCTCCCGGCGCTCCCCTTCCACCTTCGTTGAATTTGCCTCGTCCGGTCAGCGATCTTCATGCTATTCGCAAAGCGGGCAAAGTCATGTTCTCGTGGACGTCCCCCAGCGAGAGCACCGATCACCAACGACTCCGCCAGATTGGACGCACAAAAATCTGCCGCGATCTACGGGCACTTGTCGGGGATTGCCAGCATTATGTGGGCGACATTCTCGCCGGTACGTCTGACCTGAGAGAAAAAGAAAAGAAAAGACCCAGCCTGAATGCGAAGGTCCAGGGCAGTTTCGAGGATACGATTCCTGAGTCGTTGCAACGCGAAAATCCCACAGGCCAAATTGTCTACGCACTCTCTGTTTTGAACGACAGCGGCCGGAGTGCTGGACTGTCGAACCAGGTGACGGTTCCGTCTGCTCCTACGCTGTCGGCTCCGGGCGGCTTGCGCGCAGAGGTGCAGGTAGAAGGAATTCTGCTCACTTGGGAAAAGTCGCAGGGCCAAGCCATCCCCGGATTATTGTTTAAATACCGCGTCTACCGCCGTGCGGACGGAACTTCGGCCGATACCGTGGTAGGCGAACTTCCGCTCCCTGAGTCAGGAGCACCACATCTGTTGGACCGAAATCTCGAATGGGAAAAGAAATATCTCTATCGCGTAACAGTCGTCACTGCGGTTAACGATGGGGCAAGCAACGCTGAAGTCGAAGGCGACGACACTAATCCGCTGCCCGTGCTGGCCCATGACACTTTCCCGCCGGCTGTGCCTTCCGGATTGGAAGCTGTCTTCACGAATGCCGCTCCGCAATCATTCGTGGATTTGATCTGGACCCCTGACACCGACGCCGATCTTGCTGGATATAACGTTTATCGGCTCCGGGAAGGCGAAGCAGTAAGAAGGCTCAACTCAGAGTTGGTGCGAGTTCCGGCATATCGCGATTTTGCAATTTCCGCGGGCGACAAATATTCGTATTTCGTTTCTGCGGTGGATGTGCGAGGCAATGAAAGCGCCCGCTCGGAACCAGCCAGTGAAAGCGTTCCTTAGGATGTGGAGCGCACATTGGAGGACTAGTTTTTAATCCGTACCTGAACTTTGGTTCCTTCCGGCAGATCTCCATCGAGCAACTGAATTTTTCCGTCGCGCACCAGGCCGTCGAATTCCCTGCGCTGTACCGACGACGTAGCAGCTTCTCGTGGCTTAGGCTCGACGAATTTCGCCACCCGCCCCATTCCTTTGTCCATAGCGGCGTTGGCCAGATCGTCCGCCTCCTGGTTGTGCCCCCGCAAAACGTGGCCAATAGAAAACCATGTGAGTTGCGCCATCAGCTCTTTGGCGCGGGCGTGCAGGTTCTGCAGGGCAAGATTTTTGACTTTGTAAATCCCTTTAATCTGCCGGACAAGCAGTTCCGAATCGCTGATAACTTTCAAGGATTTGTGACCGTTTTCAACCGCATATTCGAGGGCCGCGATCAGGCCCTGATATTCGGCGACGTTGTTCGTCTGGTGACCGAGATACTGGCTCAGGGCTGCGACTTTCTTGCCCGCCTGGTCTTGAATAACAACTCCATACCCAGCTGGACCAGGATTGCCTCGAGCTCCGCCGTCGCTGTAAGCAATCAGGTAACGCTCGGGCAGGGGAGGAGAAATTGATTTGCTGACGGACATAGGAAAAAGTTTAGCACTCATTTTCCGCGCGAGTTGATGGGTTCGCCGAAGGCGCGTCTATCGCCCGGCCGCCAAACGGGTAGCCAAGCGCGCGGGCAAATTCGCCGCCAGTATGCGGTCTTGAGAACTTTTTAGAGCGTAAGGCACGCGGCAAAAAGTAACAATCTTCTTATCCGAATCGAACAGCGCGAAGGCCGCGCGCCAATCCCCGTCGCGCGGCTGGCCAACTGAACCCGGATTCACCATGTATCGCAGTCCCGGCGCAAGCGGAAAATCGTAAGTCTCATTTTGGCCTGCGGTTTTATAGGGGGGATAAGATTCGTGTCCACCCGCTTTGTTCACGGCGAACGCTCCTTGCAGGTGGGTATGTCCGAAGAACGTCAGCGATGCCGAGGAGGCGCGCACCGAAATGAGGGCATCGTCGGCGCTGACCACATACTCGTCTTCGTCAAGGGGAGAACCGTGTACAAATTGAACGTCGTCCAATTGCTCGAGCTGAATCGGGCCATGCGGCAATGAGCGGAGCCAGTCCATCTTTTCGGCAGATAGTTGTTCACGAGTCCAAAGAGCGGCTATACCTGCAACTGGATTAAAGTCTTTTAAATCGGTGAGTCCACTGACCGCCCGATCATGATTTCCCCGAACGAAGAGATGCCCTAATTCGCGGGATTTTTCCACGACCTCGTTGGGGCTTGCCCCGTATCCGACAATGTCTCCGAGATTCACTACCAGATCATGGGCCGGAGCGGCGGCGATGCACGCTTCCAGGGCCTCGAGATTCCCGTGAATATCGCTTAAAAGAAGTAGGCGCAAAGGCTCCCCAGCAAACTCGCGATTATAGCCTGAGTCGATGATCGCAGGCAGAAACAGACTAATTAAATCGTGCCGGAGCGGCAGGATTCAGCACCGGGCATCTCGCGAAGTGGCCGGAGTCAATTTCGATGAGTGCCGGGCGTTCGCGGCTGCATTGCTCAATCCGATATTCACATCTCGGTTCGAAGGGGCATCCCGGGGGAAGTCGATGCAACGGTGGAACTGTCCCCTCAATCGTTTGTAAAGGCCGAGCGCGATCGCTCCTGAGCGTTGGCACTGCCTGAAGCAGTCCACGAGTGTAAGGATGGCCGGGTACGCTGAATATATCGTGCTTCGATCCCAGCTCCACGAGGTTGCCCGCGTACATTACCGCGACACGATCCGCGACTTGCGATACGACCGCAAGATCGTGAGATATGAAAAGCATGGTGAGTCCAAATTTTGAGCGCAGGTCTGCCAGCAGTTTCAGAATCTGTGCCTGGATGGTCACGTCCAAGGCAGTAGTGGGTTCATCCGCAATTAGAAGTTGAGGACGATTCACGATAGCCATGGCAATCATGATGCGCTGGCGCATCCCGCCGGAAAGCTGGTGAGGATAAGCTCGCGCTCTCCGGCTGGCGTCGGTGATGGCAACGTTATTCATCGCCTCGATCGCTCGATCCCATGCCTCTTTTGAGGGAATATCTTCATGGGCGGTTACCGCTTCAGCGATTTGTGCGCCCACGGACATAACCGGATTCAGGGCGGTCATAGGTTCCTGGAAAATCATTGCCATCTTCGTTCCGCGCAGCCGGCGAATTCTTTCGCTATCAAGATGCATGAGGTCTCGCGCGGATGTGGCGGTCTCAGCTAAAAGAATCTCTCCGGAAACTTTTGCCTGAGGCGGTAGCAGCCTCATCAAAGCGAGTGAAGTAACGGACTTTCCCGAGCCGGATTCACCCACCAGACCAAGCACTTCACCCGGAGCAAGCACGAAGCTGAGGTCGCGGACGGCGGTCAACGTCTGTGCGCGCGTCGCTTGCTCGTCGCTTGAGGGGAATTCGACAGTCAGGTGGCGGACGTCCAACAGCGGCAGCATGTAACCATGTTAGCAGTGGCCGGCTGGCAAATTGCGGCTCTCATCGGGAGCGCGCTAACAGAGACGATGGCGAGTTTTCCACAGTTGCTACCTCTGGGTGGGCTGGCGCATTTCCTTGTTAAATCCCAAAAAAGTCTTTAGATCATGAAGGCTAAGCGATGGGGATTTTCAATTTGCACTAAATTCAGTCACCCACTTGTGGATAGGCTGCACTCCGTTGCATTCAGAGCAGATAGCAGGCAGCTTTTTTTGTTGACTGCAAGGATAGAAAGCGTAAAAAAAGAATCGTTCTTTGACACGTTCTAAGTTTTCCCGGTTGGCGCCGCGTCCGGGGCTCAAGTCAGATCACTCGGTAACATCGCAAGATGAAGCGGAGAAGGTCGGCGAGGGTCTTAGC
>JBDUDA010000124.1:0-9021 GCA_040003205.1 Acidobacteriaceae bacterium
ATACGTTTGGTACGGTCGGTGTCTTCTTTGTCCTGCCGCTCACGCCTTCTTCGCTCTGCCGGATCGTTCACAATACGTTCTACGCGCGCGTATTCCGCCTGACGCTGCTCCGGTGACAGCGCTTGGTCGTTCACCGCAACCAGCATGCCCGCCATCAAGTCACGAGTTTCCACTATGAGTTTTGTTTGCGAGCCATTCTGGGTTTGCTTGCGCTCGCGGAAAAAGAATTTAGGACTATCTTGGGCGGTCTGAATTTCGTACTGGACAGTCTGTCGAACCAAATCCACGGGCGATTGCGACGGCGATTGTCCAAGCGCGGAAGCCGACCCGAGAACCACGCATATGGTCCAGGCGAAAGGCGAGCGTAGCAGTTTTCCTGCTAGGGTTAAATGGCGGCCGCTGAGATTTGCCATATCCATCCCAGCTTAGACGATTGCGAGGAGAAGACCGTTGTCTTGCGCTGATATTTACTGAATAACCTCCGGGGACAGATAATCGGAGTCTCGATCCTGTTGTCGCAGTGCTACCAGAAAAGCATGCGGCGCGCCGAAACAGGAATTTAAGCGCTTCTTGGTGGGATGAGAGCGGCAAAAGGCCGAGATGGTTTAGAATCCAGTGTTCGCGGCAGGAGGTTCATCGTATGGATTCCAAGACTGGTGATTTGGCGCGCGTAGGCAGATCGGTGTGTATCAAGGGTGAGCTCTCTGGCAGCGAAGACCTCTATGTGGACGGTCAAGTCGAGGGTACCCTCGACTTGCCGGGCAACGGCCTGACGATCGGCCCAAACGGGCATGTGCATGCCAACGTTAATGCGAAGACGGTAGTGGTGCATGGCAAAATCGAGGGCAATATACGGTCGAGCGACCGCACCGAATTAAGGAAATCGGCCGTAGCTACAGGAGACATATTCACGCAACGAATATCCATTGAAGAGGGTGCGTTTTTTAAGGGCAGGGTGGAAATTCAAAAAGCAGCCCTCGGCACCCAATCAGCTTCGCAGCCGGAGAATAAGTTTGCACAAAAATTGGAAGTAGGTACGCCTGCCACCCAAGTCCCGGCCGCAAGCACCGTTACTTCTGCAAGCAGTTCCGGCATAGGCGTGCCGGAGAAGACGCCATTGACGGAAATTAAGAAATATTAAGCTTTTCACGCGATTAGACGATCCATTCAAGTGCGACAGAAGCGAAGTTCCAGGTATCAACTCATAATATTTTCATGAAGCTATTTCGTTCATCGCCCTCGGCAGAAGGTCAAGCCCGCAAGCCAGCTCAACCCACGCAGAAAGTCACCCGCCGGTCGAGCGGGTTGGCCGAAGTGGGACGAGTGCTTAAGTCCGAACAGCCACTCAGTATTCTGGATATTGGGGCGACATCCGCCGCCAATATTCGCTATTTCACTGCGATGGGACATCGCATTTATAGCGAAGACCTTTTGGGGGCATCTACCGATCCGCAACTCGCAATACAGGATGAAGAAGGCAAGCCGACGTTAGACAGCAAGCGTTTCCTGGCCGAAAACCTGGTATTCAACCAGGCCCAGTTCGACGTTGTGCTGTGCTGGAACCTGGCTGACTATCTGGATGAAACCCTGGTCAAACCTGTGGTTGGACGGCTGTGGTCAATTCTGAAGCCTGGCGGAGCATTGCTGGCGTTCTTCCATACCCAGGAAGCGGGTCCTGACGCAATTTGTTCCCGCTACCATATCGTGACCCCGGATAGCCTGGAAATCCAGGCGCTGGACACACAGGGTGACAGCCGCAACAGCCGTGGCCTGACCGGCTTCCGGCTGCAGCGGGTATTTAATAACCGCCACATAGAAAATTTGTTTCGCGACTTCGCCTCAATCAAATTTTTTCTCAGCCGCGACAACATCCGCGAAGTGCTGGTCATTCGCTGAATCTCTTCTCAGTCTAGAAATAATCTGATCGCCAGACACTTGCGTTGACAGGCTAACCTCCGCGAATTCTCACGTAAGCTCATTTCATCTCATCTGGTCTTGCTTACCATGTAACGGGTGCCAGCTGGAACTTTTTCTAAAAGCATAAGCATGGGAGCTCGAATGAGTTTCGGCAGCGTCAGCATGCGACGGATTTTCGAGGATGCCCTGAAGACGGAAGCGAGTTTCTGCTGGTAGAGGTCTTGGTACGCCTCCCCCGCCTGCGCCAGCGAAATGTCATCGAGAAACAAGGGCGCCAGGCTCTCTGCCGCTAATCTTCCACTGCGCAAAGCGAGAGAAATACCATCGCCGACGAACGGGTCTACGAAGCCGGCGGCATCCCCAGCCATCAAGATGCCACCAGCTACCGGTTGTGGCTGGCGAAAAATCAGGGGCGAGGTGGTCACCGGATGGGTAAGCGTCTGCCACCCCCGGGCCCTCGCCTGCAAAGCCGGATGCTGCGCGAAAATTTCCGGCAGTGTGCTGGCGACATTAGCCTTCACCATCGCACAGGCGTTAACGCGTCCGCCTTGAGACTCGCCCAAAACATTCACCGGCTGAACCCCGCAATAACCTCCCTCGAAGAAATACAAATCCACTGAACAGGAGGGAGAGGGTTCAGAAAAATGTGCTTTGATCCCCAGCCATTTCTCGCGGGGGTTTCCGGGATGGCTGTCGAGCGCTGCGTTGAGGTTGGACCAGCGGCCGGACGTGTTGATCACGGCTCGAGAGTGGAATTCTCCCTTGGACGTCAGCAATGTGAACGGACCCGTGCCCTCGATTTTGCGAACCATGGTTTGCTGCTGGGCCACCACGCAGCATTTTTCAGCCGCCCGCCACAGAGCCAGATCCATATCAAAGCGCGCGATGCTGGCGGCGGGAGAATCGATCGCGGCCTCGAGTTTCCGTCCATCCACAAAAATGCGTGCTCGCGGGATTCGCGGCGCGCCCCTCAGCAAGGCTTCGCTTGAGCCATTGAGAAGAGTCTCTAGCAGTTCCAGAGATTCCGCCGATACGAACTCTCCGCATACTTTTTGTCGAGGAAAAGCTGTGCTCTCCAGCAGCTTGACTTTTGCCCCGAGACGAGCCGCGGAAATCGCAGCCGACGTGCCCGCCGGGCCGGCGCCGACCACGATGAAATCAAACACTTGGACTCGTGCTTCCAGGCAACAATGCCCATGCGATAAAGAAAGTGATATTTAACATCGACCTTTGCAGCCGTGGTTTGGCGGAGCAGTCTTGTCACTTCGTTGGCTGTATAAGCCTGTTTCACCGACGCGGGAGCATCGTTGCGGGTGATCCGGCTGCGATAGAGCGGGAGGCTGGCATAGACCATAGCAAGATGCAGCGGACTTCGAACGAGATCGTTGATGAGGACAGCGATGCGACAACAGCGCAACGCTTCATTCACGAACCGGACGATTTGGCCGGAGTCGAGATGATGGAGAAAAAGATTGCAGCTGACCAGATCAAAGCTGCTATCAGAGAACGGTAGAGTCAGGGCGTCGCCCACAACATTGCGGGGGGCTGAGGCTTTTGTGCCGTTAGCAATATGGCCATTTCCAAGGTGGGAAAAGGCGCGATCCAGGAAGGTGACTTCGAGTCGGATGCCTTTTCTGCTCAGTTGTGCGGTGACCCGTCTGGAGACGTATCCCGAACCCGCCGCGACCTCAAGCAAGGATAAAGCCGAGGGCGAGGATTGCTTTTGGCGAGCACGCATCACACCTGTAATCATCGCTCGCGAAGTTGAAACTCCGCCGAACCACGAATTGATGTGGCGCAGGTCATTCAGGGCGTCCGAAATTTCGGCTTCGCTGCCGGAATCCGAATCGAGCAACTCGTCACTGACTCTTCTCTCCATGTCGATTGCTCAGTAAGTCTTAAGCGCTACACTTCCAGCAATTCTTCTTCCAGCAGTTGTTTGTTATAGAGATCGTTGTAGTAGCCGTTCAGAGACAGCAACTCTCCATGGGAGCCGAGTTCGACGATCCGCCCGGCATGCAGCACGGCAATTTTGTCGGCATTGCGCACGGTCGACACCCGGTGAGAAATGAAAATGGTCGTGCGACCGTGCATGATTTCTCGAAGTTGGTTGAGGATCTTGTCTTCGGTATGGGTGTCCACACTTGAGAGCGCGTCATCCAGGATCAAAATCCGAGGATTGCGAATCAGGGCGCGGGCGATCGCGGTGCGCTGTTTTTGTCCGCCAGAAAGCGTGATGCCACGTTCGCCCACCAGCGTACGATATTGTTCCGGAAATCCCTCGATGTCTTCGGCAATGCTCGCAGCGCGTGCCGCGGCGTGTATCTCATCGTCGCTGGCATTTTCTCTGCCGAACGCAATGTTGCCGCGAACACTTTCGCTGAACAGAAATGTCTCTTGTGGAACGAAGCCAACCGCCTGGCGAAGTGTTTGTAATGGATAATCGCGAAGCGGCCTGCCATCAATCAGCACCGTCCCGGCAGCGGAATCGTAAATTCTGGGAATTAAGCTGACGAGCGTAGTTTTGCCCGAGCCAGTCGGCCCCACAATAGCGAGGCTGCTGCCAGCGGGGATGCGCAAATTGATGTTATGCAAGACCGGCACGTCGTTGTAGCCGAAGTCCAGGTTACGGAATTCGATCTCGCCGAGAATCTCGATATGGGTTGCGCCCTTTGTCGAAAGCGCAGCGCGAGCTTCGTCGCTGTCTTCAATCTCAGGTCGCTCGATGAGAATTTCGTTGATGCGGCCCATGGACGCCGTTCCCCGCTGAAAAAGGTTGATAACCCATCCCAGGGCAATAATTGGCCACGTGAGTTGGACCATGTAGGTGTTGAAAGCTACAAACTCTCCCACGGTAATCTGGCGATGGATGACTTCCCTTCCGCCCAACCAGAGCACTAAAACTATGGCGAGGCCAAGCATGGTCTCGAGGGTTGGCCACAACATGCCCATAAGTCGGACAAGCCTTAGGCTCCGGGCAATATATTCCTCATTGGAAGCTTCGAACGATGCGATCTGAGCTTCCTCTTGCACGTAGGCGCGAATGACACGTGCGCCAGAGAAGTTTTCCTGTGCCTTCGCTGAGATGTCTGAAAACATCGCCTGAATTCGCTCAAAGCGTTCGTGAATGCGCCGTCCGAAGTATTGCACCACGATGCTGACGACCGGCAGAGGCAGGAAGGCGTACAACGTCAACCGGGGACTGATTGAGAGCATGAAAGCCAGAGCACCGGCGGTGAAAACCAGCGTATTGGCGGTGTACATAATCGCAGGACCAAGCAACATGCGGACAGCATTCAGGTCATTCGTGGCGCGCGCCATGATGTCCCCGGTGCGGGTTCGCTGATAAAAGGAAGTGGAAAGAGTTTCTAGATGTTTGAAGAGATCGTTGCGAAGGTCGAATTCAATCTCGCGTGAAATTCCGATCACCACCCACCTGGTTAGAAACTGGAATATCCCTTTGGTGGCCGCGATGAGGAGTAGCAGGAGAGAATAAGAGATGAGTTTGTGGCGGGTAACCCCTAGGTGCAGATCGTCAACGGCCCGGCGGATGACTTGCGGGAAAAAGATCCAGATGCCGTTATTAAAAAAAACGCAAATCATTCCCAGCAAAAAGCTGCCCCTATACTTCTTCATATAGGGCAGGAGGGAATGCAGGCTTTTAGGTAGCATGTGCTTCTGGCATACTCGATTCTACCAGCAGCTTCGCCATCTGTTGCTCGAGTGAAAAAACCACCAAGCGTTCACAGCACCTTAAGACAAATCGTCGCCAAAAGTAATTCCCGAGGCAACCAGCAGGATGATGATCCATCCGGCCAGAAAGAACCAGCCGGTACTCACCAGGTCGAAGAAGACGGCTTCGATATTCATAGTCGCCTCCTGAAGGCTACGCAGCGGCGGACTTAACTTGATTCTTGCCCGAGATGTTTTTGTAGTTGCGGAGCACTTCCTGAACGGCGTGGAGGCGGCCGAGGGTAGTTAGACGTTTATCGTTGAGGACACGTTCAATCCTCTCAAGCCACGACTCCACGGCGCATTCGATTCCAGCCGCCATTTCTGCGGCCACAAGGTCTACAAAGTCATTTTTACTTTTCGCTGTGCTCGCCAGATAGCTATTCCTCTTTTCGTCTGGGTGAAATATCAGGGAGGATCAAACCCTCCCTGACTGGGGCTTTACTCCTACTGGTTCGGAGTTTCTGCTGGTTCCTGCATGTGTTGTTGCATCCTCTGCTCGTGTTTGGCCAGAAATTGGTTCATCTTAGTTTTCTGTTCAGGAGTCAACATCTGATAGAGCTCTGCATGGATACGAGCTTTTTGAACTTCCATCTGGATGTGGGCGGCGGACCCCTGGGTCGCGATCTGCTGCGCTTTGGCTTCGTCGAAGCTGCCGCTTTGAATCAGCTGCATCATCTGCTGATGGCTTTGAAATTCCTGGTCCATCAGTGGTTTCAAGGCAGGCTTCTCCCTGGCCAGAGTCTCTTTCATCTGCGTCTGCTGCGCGGCTGTCAGGTCGAGATAATCGGCAAAGAATTCCATGTCTGGTCCGCCGAACATTCCCCCGCGATGCGGTCCTCCGTGACCACCTTGAGCGAAGGCTAGCGCGGACGATAAGACCAGCGCGAAAATCGTGGTCATCCATTTCAAGCGTGTAATTTTCATCATTTCTCCTGTCTCTAAAAGCGGTATCTCCGCTTTGCACATGTAAACACCTTTGGCCGGCAACAGAGGTAAAGAGTCAGTCAACCGGAGTAAAGATTTGTAAAGTGGTTTACCCTCAACATTGACAATTCTTTACCGCTGTTTGCGGAACGAAGTTATACAACAGAGTGGGGTGCTGTGGACCGTATTCTGGTAATTGACGACGACGTGGAACTTTGTAGCCTGGTGGCGGAGTATTTGCAGCCCGAAGGCTTTGAGATCGAAGCTGTTTATGACGGCAGGCGAGGGCTTGCCCGTGCACTTGCGGAAGAACATCTGATCGTCGTTCTGGATGTGATGTTGCCGGGACTGAATGGTTTCGACGTTCTCCGGCAGTTGCGAAAGTCTTCCAGAATTCCGGTATTGCTGCTGACTGCAAGGGGAGAAGACGTTGATCGGATCGTAGGACTCGAGATCGGCGCGGATGACTATTTGCCCAAGCCCTTCAATCCCCGCGAGCTAGTGGCTCGCATCCGGGCGGTGTTGCGCCGCACCAGGGGAGCCGATTTCCAGGGTAAAGCATCGATTCCTGATGTAATTCGCGTGGGCGATGTGGAACTCGATCCGGCAACCAGAGCAGTCCGGCAAAAGGGCAAGCCGGTGGAGCTTACCTCGGTGGAATTCAATCTTCTGCAAACACTGCTGCTCGAGGCCGGACGCGTTGTGACCCGCGAGCAACTCGTGGACATCGTTCTCGGCCGCAAATTTTCACCGTTTGATCGCAGCATTGATATGCACGTCAGCAAGGTGCGGAGAAAGCTTGGGGATTCCGATAACGGAAACGACCTCATCAAGACGATTCGCGGAGTGGGGTACATATTCGCTCACGCGCGTGAAGAGACGGGGAGCAAGGCGAAGTGAGAAGTCTTTTTCTTAAGATCTTTCTGTCGTACTGGCTGACACTCGCCTTGTGTCTGGTGTTCGCAATTCTGTTTACGTTGGTAATGCGCCCTCCCAGGGCGAGCGCAGTCGTTGAAGCGCAGCAGGCGAAGTTTCTTAGTGAAGCGGTCAAGGCCTATCAATCTGGAGGGCCGGAGGGGGCCCGCAATTATCTTTTGGGCCTGCATGAATCCGAACATGCATGGGCGTTTCTCTACAGAGATGGGGGACAGGAAGTCACCGGTCGCAAACCACCGGAATGGATAGAACGTGCCCAACGTGGAGAAAGCCACGGTATTGAAAGCATGTGGGGACGCTTGGGCCCGGTGCAGTTTGCGCGGCCCTCGATGGAAGGGAGCGATGGCCACCACTACAATTTGGTGATCGCGCTGCCTCCAGAACACACTATTTTTGGACCGCACGGAACCCCATGGCTGGGAATTCTGATCGCAGTCTTATCGTCTGGACTGGTGTGTTCGGTGCTGGCAAAATATCTCACTACTCCCATCGTTAAACTGCGTGCTGCGACACAGAGACTGGCCGCCGGGGATCTCACAGCGCGAGCCGGAGTGCCGCGCGCAAATCGCCACGACGAAATGGCGGAACTGGTACGCGACTTCGATCTCATGGCAGGGCGCCTTGAAAATCTGGTTAACGCTCAGAACCGCCTGCTGACTGACATCTCGCACGAACTGCGATCTCCGCTGGCGCGATTGAACGTGGCGCTGGAGCTGGCACGTCAGCGGAGCGGTAGCGAAGCCAGCAGCGCCCTTCAGCGAATAGACCGTGAATCCAGTCGCCTCAACGACCTGATAGGCAGGCTGCTCACGGTCGCGCGCCTTGAAAGCGGGGAGAGCACGATCGAGAACGCTCCAGTCAATCTGGGCGATTTGGTGAGAGAAGTGGTAAAAGACGCCAGCTTTGAGGCGCAAAGTCGGCGCTGTCAGATCGACTGCGACATCGCGGAGGAATGCGTCGTGAGCGGCGAATACGGGCTCTTGCAGAGTGCCGTCGAGAATGTTGTCCGCAACGCGATGCGTTACACCGACGAAGGTACGCACGTCGAGGTGCGGCTGGAGTGTGAAAGATCTTCGACCGAAAATTCCGCGGTACTCGGTGTCACCGATTGCGGCCCCGGCGTTCCCGAGGAATCGTTAACGCAACTCTTTCGTCCTTTTTACCGCATTGACGATTCCCGCGAACGCGGCACGGGCGGCGCCGGCCTGGGACTCTCAATAACAGAACGTGCCGTGCGCCTGCATGCAGGAACGGTCAAGGCTTCGAATCGCGCGCAGGGTGGGTTAATGATTGAAATTCGCCTCCCCATTAATCGGAATACAGATGTGTCTGCTGCCAATCGGGCCGGATCAGGCCAGCAAGCATTCGCGAAGCTTTCGTGATGTTTGCAGATGTGGAATTGAGGCAACTCTTCCAGGCAACCGTGGTTCCAATTGTTCGGTAGTGGCTCAATTTAAAAGCTACAACCCGAGGTTGTCATCTCGAGCGAAGCAAAGCCTTTGGCTTTGC
>JBDUDA010000125.1:0-8993 GCA_040003205.1 Acidobacteriaceae bacterium
GCGGCGACGAGCTCCGGTTTGCTCCCCGCTTCCAAACCAAAGTGAAACTGCAGACCGGCATCCACAATCTCCTCAATCACCTCCCGGAGTTGGTTAACCTTGATCGGAAACACTCCGCGATAGTTGCTGCGATATCCAAATTCGGTGATCGCGCTTTGGATGTTTTCGGTCTTCTGATATTCCTCCAGGTATCCGCGTCCGCGAAGGTAATGCTCATAGGCAGCGGGCGCGATCGCAGGATGATTCTGTAGCCTGCGCCGTTGTTCCGGCTCGACTTCAAATTGCAGAATGTTCATCGCTTCGTCCACCACGCGGTCCTCGAGTCCGAAGATGTCGTTGGCGGCGGCGGTGATGGTGGTGGCCCGCAATTGCCGGTGCGTGCGAGGATCTACCAGAATGCAATTGATTCGCACCATGTCTCCGGAGTGTTGCAGACTGCCTTCCAGCACCAGGTCCACACCGAACTCCCGCCGGGCTTCGTCGGCGGTTGAGACTCGCTGAGCTTCCAGTTCGCGAGTTGACACCAACTGGAGAGCGTTTGCGTTACTGAGTTGCGATAGCTTTGCAGTCAGCGTCTCGCTCATGCCGGCGCCCAGTGCGGTGGTTTCCGCGTCCTTCGCGATGGAAGTAAAGGGCAGGACAGCGAGCAGTCTCTGTCGAGACGCAGCGTCGTTGGTTAAAAGAGTGTGACGGTTGTGAAAGCCAATCCAAATGCCCAGCAAGAGTACGGAGGCCAAAAGAAGTCGAGCTTTCCAACTATGCGCCATCCGGACAGGAAATGACCGTGACGCCATCAGATCGATGCGGTGCTGGCGCTCTGAATCGCGAGCGATCGCGCTGGAATCCGAGGCCGCAAGCAGTCGCGTCAAGTCTACGCATAGCTCTCTGGCAGACTGATATCTGCGATCTGGATCCTTATCGAGCGCTTTCAAAACCACCTGTTCGAGCGGCGGAGAAATCCGGGCATTGAGGGCGCGGGGAGTTGGCGGCATGTCATGCAGAATCGAATCCACCAATCGCGCTGCGATCTTTTCAGTGAAAGGACACCGTCCGGTAGCCATCTCGTAGAGGATCGCGCCTGACGCCCAAATGTCACATCTTTTGTCGAGGCAATCGCCGCGCAATTGTTCAGGAGACATATACGGCAGAGTGCCCCTTACGACGTTTGCAGAACTGACAGTCTCGGTCAGGACAGGTTCGGCGGACGGATTAAAAAGGCGAGCAAGGCCGAAATCGAGAATTTTAAGCTGGCCAGAGGGAGTGACTCGAAGATTGCCGGGCTTGAGATCGCAGTGAACGATACCGTGCTGATGGGCCGCTTCGAGTCCGTCGGCAAGCTGCGCACCCAGACGTAACAGGTCTTTTTCCGGAAGAGGACCGGCGGCAAGTTTTGCGTCCAGGGTGAGTCCGCGTACATATTCGGTCACCAGGAAATCCGTGGAACCCTGGGTCCCGAACTCATGAATAGTGGCGACGTTGGGATGATTCAGTTTGGCTACGGCAAGCGCTTCTTTGCGAAATTGCTTGCGCGCCGCCGGGTCCATTACATGGGAGGGAAGAACCTTGATAGCTACTTCGCGGTCAAGTTGCTCGTCGTTGGCGCGGTAGACGACGCCCATCCCACCCTGGCCGATCTGCTCCACAATGCGGTAGTGACCCAGAATTTGGCCGACCATGGTGGGGGAAGAGGCCATTTGCGGGAATGTTAGGTCTAAACCCCGCGCCGGTCAATGCGTCAGACGGTTATTTAAGCCAGTCTTGCAAGGCGCACTATTCTTCGTTGATATCCATCCCTCCGTCGTCCGGAAGCAGGGTAGAGTCGAGCCGGATTTCAGGAGTATTCGCCGCTCGCAACTTGCGATTGAGTTCTGGCAGCTCGACAGTCTTAAATTGCTCCCATTGCTTCATGCGGGTCAAAAGCTCGTTATCGGCCGCGCCGATCGCCTCTAGTGCAGCTTTTGACGGCTGACCATCCGCGGCGTTGAGAATGCCATACAAAGTTGCGATGTCGTTGTTGAGCGGCTCCAGCGCACGCTGGGGGGCATCGGCATCTGTCTCAGGGGCCTTTTCTAAAATGCCGCCGAGATTGTGGGTCGCCGCGTCTAACGCATCTTTTAACGACCCGCTGCTGTTTCGGGAAGAGAAATCTTTGAGCTGGGATTGAATCGTCCGCGCCTGTAAAACTGCTTGCGAGCTGCGGGTGAGCATTTCGCTTAAATGCATCTGCTGAGCGAACTGCTGTTGCATTGCTTCCGGAGTGGCCTTCACGCGCGGGTCCATTTTCACTTCGAAAGGGGCTGTATAACTTTGGCCATCCACGGTCAGGCGCGCGATGTACTTTCCGGGAGGCGCCAGTGGGCCCAGAGGAGATCGCGGGGTGTCACCTGGAACCGCAGCAATGGGATACTCATGTTTCGTTACCGTCGGCGGCGGCAAACGCATGTCCCACACCCAGCGGTGCATGCCGGCGTCGGTGGAAAGACTTTTGAAGGGCCGAATCCAATAAAGCGGGATGAGTTGTTTGGTAAGGGAATCTTCTGTGACATCAGGTTTGTCGGCGCTGGAGTAACGTCGAAACAGTGCATTTTCGCCTACCATTATCTGGAAGCCCACAGGGCCGGAAGCTGGCTTTCCAAGGAAGTAATCGAGTATCAGTCCGTCGGGAGGATTTTGCGCGTGCGGTTCATCCGGTGGTATCGGAGTGTCGGTATTGGTGTTTCTGCGGACGCGATAGGCCACGGCTGGCTGGAAAAGAAATGCGCTGGATTCGGCCACAGACTTCGTGAACTGGCGCAGGGGTGTTATGTCGTCCAGTATCCAAAACGATCTGCCGTGTGTGGCCACAATCAGATCATCGTCCCGGACCCAAAGATCGCGGGCCGAGGTGCGCGGCAAATTTAGTTGCAGCGGTTGCCAGTGATCGCCGGTATCGAAAGAAACCCAGACTCCAGTTTCCGTTCCGGCGAATAAGAGATTTTGTGCGACTGTGTCTGTGCGCACGGTATCAACCGGAGAGTTCGGAAGTCCGGCAGTGATGAGTTGCCAGTTCTTTCCGCCATCGCGAGTGCGGTAGATATATGGATGAAGATCATCCACGCGGAAACGGCTGACGGAAGCGTAAGCAGTTTCATCATCGAAATGCGAGGCGGAAATTTGCGTGACTTTGCTCCAGGCGGTCAATTGCGGCGGAGTAATATCGTCCCATTTTTTGCCGCCGTCGCGAGTAATCCAAATCAAACCGTCGTCCGTGCCCGCCCATAAGGTATTGATATTTTTAAAAGATGTCGCGAGCGCATAGACCGCTCCGCGCTGCTGCTCGATCTTAGGATTCTTGAGCAGACCCACGCTGGCGGGAACTTCCGGCTGTTTGCGGGTGAGATCGGGGCTGATGGTTTCCCACGACTGCCCTCCATCCACCGTCTTGAAGATGAAGTTGGCGGCGTAATACATGGTGTGCGGATCCAGCGTAGAAAAGACGATTGGTTCCGTACGTTCCGCGCGGAACTTTCCACGCACAGGAATTGGCGTTACGTTCTCGACCTGCCCAGTGGACCAGTGAAATTTCGATACCTCATTTCTCCCCGCCCCAAAAATAATGTCGGGATCACTTGGATCGGGCGCTACATATCCGTACTCAATTACCCCCACGGGATGCCAGTCGCGGAAATTGATTTCGCCATCGTTGCCGCGGCTGGAGATGCAAACCGAGCCGCTCTCCTGCTGACCACCGCACACCTTATAAGGGAAAGTGTTCGTGACCGCGGCGTGGTAAAGCTGGGCCGCGGGCTGGTTGAACCATGAACTCCAGGTCTGTCCGCCATTCACGGTGACGATCGCGCCTTGATCACCGACCAGCAGAATAATGCTGGGGTTCTCCGGATTGATCCAGAGGTTCTGATAGTCATCGCCGCCGGGAGCGCCGCGAATGCCCGTCCAGGTCTTGCCGCCGTCGGTGGAGCGGACGGTGACGATGCTGGCGCTGTAGACGATGTCAGGATTTTTGGGATCAACCTTCGGCATGGCGAGATCGCCACCACCAATTCGCAGGGCGGGACGAGGATCGGTTGTAGTCGCGTACCAGCTTTCTCCTGAATCGTCGGAGCGAAAGAATCCCAAACCCTTGCCCGACCCGTATTCGCCTTTCTCATTTGTGCCAACCACTGCGTACAGGCGGCGGGGCTGGCTGGGTGCGATGGTTACATTGATTTCCGTGACATTCTTCGGCAGGCCATTTTGCAACGCGCGCCAGGTAGTCCCGCCGTCGGTTGATTTGAAAAGTCCGCCGCCAGTCCCGTTGAATACGTTGTTGTCTTCCCACGGACCCTCACGCGCCTCCCAGAGAGATGCATAAACAATGTTGGGGTTGGAGGGATCGACTTCGACGTCCGATGCGCCTGTGTTTCCGTCCTTATATAAAACCTTCTGCCAACTCTGACCGCCGTCAACGGAGCGAAAGACTCCGCGCTCTTCGTTCGCGCCGTAGGGATGTCCCAGCACGGCCGCGAACAGGCGCTTGGGGTCGTGAGGATCTACCGCTAGAGCAGGAATTTGTTGCGCATCGCGCAGCCCAAGGTGAGTCCAGGTCTTTCCCGAGTCGATAGATTTATAAATTCCGTCGCCGACCGACAAATCGGGACGATGCAAGCCTTCTCCACTGCCGACGTAAATGATGTTCGGGTCGGAGGGAGCAATCGCAATCGAGCCGATGGATTGCGTCGGCTGCTGGTCGAATATCGGATTCCACGTTCGTCCATAGTCGTCCGACTTCCAGACGCCGCCATTGACGACGCCGATGTAAAACACATTCGGCTGATTGGGGATGCCCACCGCGGCGCGCGTACGCCCTCCTCGAAAAGGGCCGATCATTCTCCACCGTAAGTCCTGGAAGAGTTTTTCTGAAAATGCGTTGACTGAGGAGGGATTTGCCGAAGACTGCTCCGCCTGAACGAAAACGGAGGCAAGAACGAGCGCAAACAAGAACGTCGCTATGGTGCGGGATTGCTTCATGATCACGAGTCTCCTCAACCAAAAAGGCGGCGAAGTATTTTCGCCGAACTGACGAGGATAACTGAAGCCGAGTTTGATGGCACAAAGTTTTCGCGACGGTGGGTGGCGCGTTACACTACGGGCCTTAACACCGAACCGAAACTTCTCAATCTATGAATTCGAAATCTTCTCTCGCGGCAGAGCTTCTCGCCGAATTTCTTGGAACGTTTGTGCTCATCACGTTCGGCATAGGAGTGGTTGCCATGGTCGTGTTGTTCCCGTCGGGCACGCCTGGAGAACTGATTCATGGCGGTTATACAAACCTTACGCTGGCTTGGGGATTGGCCGTGACCATGGGGATTTACGTGGCGGGATCGATTTCAGGAGCACACTTGAACCCGGCAGTCACGCTTGCGCTGGCTGTGTTTCGGGGCTTTCCGTGGAAGAAGGTCGTTCCATATTCGCTGGCGCAGACGGTGGGAGCATTCGTGGCGGCGGCGTTAGTCTACAAAAATTATTTGCCCGCCTTCCACCAGTTTGATCCGCAAATGATGCACACGGCATCCGTGTTCACGACTTTCCCTACTTTTCCTGGAATACCGTTAGCCGGCTTTCTCGACCAGGTAATTGGTACCGCTTTGCTGCTATTTCTAATTTTCGCCATCACGGATGAATACAACTCGCCTCCGGGACCGGCTCTGATGCCGCTGATGATCGGACTTGTGGTGGTAGCAATCGGGATGAGCTTCGGAGGCATACATGGCTATGCCATCAATCCCGCGCGCGATTTCGGTCCACGGCTATTCACCGCCGTCGCGGGTTTTCACAATAACGGTATTACGGATGGCAGGACGGTGTGGTGGGTGCCGGTTTTCGCGCCCCTGGTGGGCGGATTGATTGGGGCCGGGGTCTATGATTTCGGCATCCGGCGATTCATGCCGCGTTTCCAAGAAAGTAAAAAAGAAAGTTAGGGAGCAGCCGTTTGCAACACATTCTAGCGCTCGATCAGGGAACTACGAGTTCGCGGGCCCTCGTGTTCGACCACGGGAGCGCCGTGAAGAGCGTGGCACAGCGTGAATTTCAGCAAATTTTCCCGCGTCCGGGTTGGGTTGAGCACGACCCGGAAGAAATTTGGAGTTCGCAAATCAGCGTCGCGATCGAGGCGCTGAGTCGAGCTGAGTTACGTCCCCGCGACATCGCCGCTCTCGGTATCACCAACCAGCGCGAAACTACGATTGTGTGGAACCGGGAAACCGGGAAGCCCGTCTACAACGCGATCGTGTGGCAGGACCGGCGGACGGCCGCTTTCTGCGACCAACTTAAGGCGGATGGATACGAAGAACTGGTCCAGGAACGCACCGGCCTGTTGATAGATTCGTATTTTTCGGCCAGCAAAATTTCATGGATCCTTGAACACGTACCGGGAGCACGCGCCCTGGCTGACGCGGGTAAGCTTGCTTTTGGAACCGTCGATAGCTGGCTGGTCTGGAAGCTGACGGGCGGGAAGACTCACGTGACCGACGCCAGCAATGCTTCGCGGACCATGCTGTTCAATATTCACACTGGCCAATGGGACGGGGAGCTTTTGAAAATCTTCCGCGTGCCATCCTCCATGCTCCCTGCGGTCGGAGCGTCCAATCAACTTTACGGAGAAGTTACCACCACGCTCGGGCTGGGGGGCATCCCTATTGCCGGAATCGCGGGCGATCAGCAGGCATCTCTATTTGGACAACGATGCACGTCCGCCGGTCTTACCAAAAATACCTACGGTACCGGTTGCTTCGCGCTGCAAAACACTGGGCGTGTCGCAGTCTCCTCGTCCCATCGTTTGGTAACCACGGTGGCTTGGAAGATGGGCGAAACTTACGACTACGCGCTCGAAGGAAGCGTGTTCGTCGGAGGCGCCGTAGTGCAGTGGTTGCGCGACGGGTTGGGGATCATTCGAACGTCGGGAGAAGTTGAGACGCTGGCGAAGTCCGTCGCGGACAATGGCGGAGTCTACTTTGTCCCCGCATTCGTGGGCTTGGGAGCGCCCCACTGGGATCCGTACGCGCGCGGCTCGATTTTTGGACTCACGCGAGGAAGCAACGCCGGACACCTGGCTCGCGCCGCGATTGAAAGCATCGCTTATCAGGTGGCAGATTTGCTGGATGCAATCAAAAATGATTCCGGCACACCTGTCCCGGAGTTGCGCGTGGACGGCGGAGCTTCCGCGAACGATGCGCTTATGCAATTTCAAGCGGACATTTTAGGAATTCCCATCGTGCGTCCCGTCGTCACCGAGACCACCGCACTGGGCGCAGCATATTTAGCCGGAATCGCGGTGAAGTTCTGGCGCGACGCAGCCGAGATCGCCACCCTGCCTCGGGATGAACAACGATTCGAGCCACAGATGAAACCCTCGCAAGCAACCGCGTTGCGTGGGCGATGGGATGAAGCCGTGTCGCGCTCCAAGACATGGGAAATGAAAGTCAAGGAATGACGCGGCAGGAAATGCTCGATCGCGTTTCCAAGCGGTCGCAACCCTGGGACATAATTATCATCGGCGGCGGGGCGACCGGCGTAGGTTGCGCTGTGGATGCAGCTTCGCGGGACTATTCAGTCCTGCTGCTGGAGCGCTGCGATTTCGGTAGCGGCACTTCCAGCCGCAGCACCAAGCTGGTGCATGGAGGCGTCCGCTACCTCGGGCAAGGCCATATTTCCCTGGTGACCGAGTCATTGCGAGAGCGCGGCTTGCTCCGTCAAAACGCCCCACATCTGGTGAGCGATCTTGCTTTCGTTGTCCCTCGCTACGACTGGTGGGAAGCGCCGTTCTACGGTCTTGGACTGAAAGTGTATGACCTGCTCGCGGGAAAGTACGGATTCGGGCATTCACAATTACTTTCGCGCGAGGAAACGCTGCGACGACTGCCCACGATTAATCCGGAAGGCTTGCGAGGCGGAATAATTTATTACGATGGGCAGTTTGATGACACTCGCTTGCTCATCAATCTGGTGCAAACGGCGGTTGCCCATGGCGGAACGCTGCTGAATTACTGCGACGTCGTAGGACTTATTAAGAATCGAAGCGATGCCATCGCAGGAGTAGAGATCCGCGAAATCGAATCAGGCGAATGTTTTCAGGTTCTGGGCAAAGTGGTAATCAACGCGACCGGCCCCTATTGCGATAGCGTGCGACGGATGGCGGATCCCGAAGCAGTTGCGATGATCAGCCCCAGCCAGGGTATCCATCTGGTTTTCAACCGCTCGTTTCTTCCCGGTGACGCGGCAATCATGGTGCCCCATACGAAAGACGGGCGCGTAATGTTCGCCATTCCATGGAACGGCCACACGCTCGTGGGAACGACCGATACTCCTATTAACGATATTTCTGTCGAGCCGCGGGCTCTTCCCGAGGAAGTTGATTTCGTCCTCGAGACAGCGAGCCGCTATCTTTGCAAGGTCCCAACACGGGCGGACGTGCTGAGCGTCTTCGTCGGAATTCGTCCTCTTGTAAACGAGGAAGATGGCGGCAGTGATACTGCGCTGCTTTCCCGCGATCACACCATCCGAACTGACGGGGCAGGTCTTGTGACCATCGCGGGCGGTAAGTGGACCACCTATCGCCAGATGGCTGAAGACTGTATCAATCAGGCAGCCACGCTTGCGAACTTGCCGAGCGTGCCGGTGGTGACTTCCGATTTAAAAATTCACGGCTTTCAAAATTTGCATCGCGGAAGATTCGCACATTACGGATCAGATGCCAATGCCCTTGAAGAGTTGATTCACGATGACCCTAGTCTGGGGGAGCCACTGCATCCGGCGTTGCCATATTGCGGCGCCGAAGTCCTATGGGCGACTCAAGTGGAAATGGCCCGGACGATAGAGGATGTTCTTGCGCGCCGCACGCGAGCGCTTTTTTTGAACGCACGCGCTGCATGCGAAATGGCCGTCCCGGTCGCTGCGATAATGGCGCGAGAACTCGGACACGAAGAGACCTGGCGAGGCCGGCAAATACAACAGTTTCA
>JBDUDA010000126.1:0-8819 GCA_040003205.1 Acidobacteriaceae bacterium
ACCGCAGCTATCGAAGTCGC
Organism: Acidobacteriaceae bacterium; assembly: GCA_040003205.1. GTDB lineage: Bacteria > Acidobacteriota > Terriglobia > Terriglobales > Acidobacteriaceae > JALYIM01. The sequence goes on from JBDUDA010000126.1 coordinate 21, forward strand.
ATATCTTCTGCTCAGTCACTTCGCGCTTTTCTATTTCATCCTGCTGCTGGGGTTGGGTGCCGGATACATCTGGTACGCGGCATTTCTTAACAAGAAACCCTCTGTCAATGTTTCGGAGCGTTTTTTTGGAATCCGCAATGCGTATTACCGGTGGAAACGCCGCCGCGCTGCCAGAAAATTCGAGGTATACATGCGCCAGCACAATCGCGATGTAACTTTCGATGAGCATGGAAACTACGTCCCGCCTGAGGAGGTTGATCCAGGCAAAAAGAATGGCGGATCCAAGTCGGGCTGGGTGAACTAGGTGATTTCGGCGGTGGGGGATGGCAAAACGGATATCTCCACTACGCTTCGCTCCGGTCGAGATGACAGGATTCCGCTTATTTTGCCCGACACTTCGGGTCCAGAAGAGGCGTTGACATCTTCGAATGCAGAAGAGGTGTTTGATTCTGGGTGGCGCAGCGCTTCAGCGCTGCGATAAAAGTCTACTGAGACTTGCGGCTTTAGCCGCTGAGGTTCTCCAGCTACTTGTGCTGAAAGAAGGAGCCAAACTTCTCCAGCACATTCAGGATTAAAGATTCCGCCCGCGCTTTTCCCTTAAATCCCAAGTCATGCCCGGCACCTAAAATTGGCGTCAGAAAGGTCTTCGCCGGAATCAATTCCACAGCCGCCTCTAATTCATGGATAGATCCAAACGGATCTCTCGTGCCATGCACAAACAGCGCGGGTGTTTTCAGTTCAGGGAAATGCTGAGTTCGAAGTTGCGCCGGCTTGCGCGGAGGGTGCAGCGGGTAGGAAAACAGAAGTAATCCATCCACAAGGGCAGGCTCACTGGCACACAACATGCTCGCCTGACGTCCTCCATAAGAATGCCCCCCGAGAAAAATACGACCTGAAATCTGACCACGAAGCAACTTGATCGCTCGCTTCAATCCTTCGCGATCTCGGGCAGCATCGCCGGGTCGTGGAGGTCCAAACGGTCTATTTTGCCGGAAGGGAAGATCGTACCGTAGCACCGTGAAACCCTCGCCAGCGAAGGAATCCGCGAGTGCAATTAATAACGGAGAGTTGGAATTTGATCCTGCGCCGTGGGTGAGGGTAATGCCGTCGTTGGTTGAATTTTCGGGGCGATGAATGTGTCCCCAAACGGGAGGGTCAACGGAAAGGTCGTTGCAAAGTTCAATGAGTGCAGGGTTCGACATTGCTTTTCATACTACGGGCATGAAGCAGGTCTCTCCACTCCGCTTCGCTCCGGTCGAGATGACAGGTTTATTTATTTGGTGGAGCTATTTAACGTAGCGCTGGCCTTCGCATTCGCCCCAACCGACCTCAATTTGTCATCATTCGACCACTTTGCTTGGTCATCTCGACCGGAGAGCAGCGGAGTGGAGAGACCTGCTGTTGCTTACGATCGAAAAACTACGAGGGCTTTTTTACCCGTCCGGCGCCCACGATTTGCAGCCGCATGAAATTTGTTGAGCCGGTGGACATCCGCGTCCCGCCAACCACGCCCATGATGTCGTCCAGTTTTACCTGTCCCTGCTCGAGCAATTGTTCCTCGGCGGCAGTCACCATCTCTTCCACCGACCTGGTTTGAGCGTGCGGAACTGGACGCACTCCCCAGAGAAGGTTCATCCGGTTGCAAACAGCAGGCACATGGCTGAAAGCATGAATCACTGTCCGAGGGCGATATTTCGAAATCAGGCGCGCGGTATTTCCAGTGTCGGTAAAAACGGCGATGGCGCACATGTGAAGGTCTTCGGCTGCGTGGGCAACTGACTCGCAGATCGCTTCTGCGATAGACAATCCAGTGCGCTCGCGTCTGCGCCTGGGTTGGATGGAATCGCCCATGCTGCCTTCGGCCTCGATGATGATCTTTGCCATGATGGTGACCGCTTCGCGAGGATAGAGGCCGCTGGCGGTCTCTCCGGAGAGCATGACCGCATCGGTGCCGTCGAACACCGCATTGGCAACGTCGCTGGCTTCAGCGCGCGTAGGCCGAGGATTCTCGATCATGGATTCCAGCATTTGCGTCGCGATGATCACTGGCTTACGCCATTCGGCTGCCCGGCAAATTACGTGTTTCTGGATGACCGGCACTTTTTCGGGAGGCATCTCCACGCCCAAGTCTCCGCGAGCCACCATGACGCCGTCAGAGGCTTCGAGGATTTCTTCGAGTTGTTCTAGTGCTTGAGGCTTTTCCAGCTTGGCGATGACTTGGACTTTGCTTTGGTGATCGGAAATGATTTGCTTTACCTCGCGCACGTCGGCGGCAGATCGAACAAAAGAAATAGCTACCACGTCGACGCCATTTTTCAGACCAAATTCAAGATCTCTGCGATCTTTGTCAGTCAAAGCGGGAATAGACAGCGCCGCGCCCGGCAGATTAATGCCCTGGTGTTCCGCCAGAGTACCGCCGTTGATGACTTCGCATTCCACGTCATCACCGTTGATCGCAACGATGCGAAGTTCTATCAGTCCATCGGACAATAACACGCGGGAGCCGGACTTCATCTCTTTCGCAAGGCTTTTGAAGGTCGTGGAAATTAATGTGGGCGTGCCGACGACGTCCTGTGGCGTGATGGTTACCCTCGACCCTGTTGTTAACGTGACCGGAATGTGATTCTCCAGCCGCCCGGTGCGAATCTTGGGCCCTTGCAGATCCTGCAAGATGCATATGGTGCGGCTGGCTTCTTCGGCGGCTGCGCGCAACTTTGCGATATTGCCTGCATGGTCTTCGTGCGTTCCGTGAGAAAAGTTCAGACGCGCTACGTCCATGCCAATTCGCATGAGGTCGCGAATCCCCTCGGCAGAGTTGCAGGATGGTCCGATAGTGCAGATAATTTTTGCGCGTCGCGATCGGGAAGCGGCATCGGAGGAAGGGCCTTCTGAATTGGAATCGGGAAATGCCGGAGTCGCCGAAGTGCTGAGTTTCAAATTAACCTCAATCTCTTTGGGAAGTACGGGTAAATGCGGGTTATCGCCTGCTGAAAATCTTTATTGTGTCGCCTCGCGCCGCTTGACCATTTCGCGCAGCTCTCGTCCCAGCATAGCGCGCGGGAAGAGCATGGCATTGAATTCTGCACCGACTAGGATGACGAGCGAGATCATGTACATCCACACCAGAAGCGCGATGCCGGCCCCCAGCGAGCCATAAATCAAACTGTAATTCGCATAGTTTTGCAGGTACCAGCCAAAAAGCAAAGTGGTTGCAAACCACATGGCAGTGGCGAGGGTAGCGCCCGGCAGCACGCTGTGCCAGGGTTGCGTGCGCGGCACGGCATTGTGGTAAATGAGAGCGATCACGGCGATGCTGGTCAGAGTGGCGATGATCCAGCGTAGTGCGGTCCACATCAGGAGAATGTAAAAACCGAATTCGTGGTTCAAGCGAAATAGGACGATGGCCTCAATGCGAGTTCCGAATGCCACCAGCATGGTCGCAAAACTGAGCGGGATGCCGGCAAGGATGACCAGCGAAAAGGCGACCAGCCGCTCTTTCACCAGTCCCCAAATCTTGGGCAACTGGTAGGCGTTGCGAAAGCCTTCCATCCAGGAAATCATTACGCCGGAAGCCGTCCACACGGTGAGTAGAGTGGTCGAGACCAGCAATCCCACCGGCCTCGGCGAATTTCCCTTAAGGAAATCCAAGGCGGAGGCGCTGCCCGCCGGAAGTATGCTATCGAGTGCATAAGAAATTTCCCGCAGGAAAATACCCGTCCTTCGCGATGCCGCCAGTACTGAGCCAACTACCAGGAGGGAAGGGAAAAAAGTAAGAATCGATGAATAGGCGGACGCTTTCGCAATAGCGAAAGCGTCATGTTCAAACGACCGCCAAAGCGCCATGCGAAGAAGATATATAAAGCGAGGTATCAATCGCCCAAGAGTATTGCGCTGCGGGACGGGACGCAACTGGGAAATCGTGCCGCGTTCCCGATCCAGCAATCGTTGGGGGTTGGCATGCATGGGAACTGGAAAGCTTGCCCGTAATATAGCAAAAGGGCGGTTTCCCGCCCTCTCGTATTATCAGGGTTACTCGGCCGTTAGTTCCTCGGTCTCGCCTTCGGTACGCATGAGTTCGAGCGCGCGCTCGGCTTCTTCGTAGGCTTGCGAAACTTCCTCTTGTACTTTCGCCGCAGCCTCTTCCATTTCTGGCGAGAGGCGAACGTTGCGATAGTACTCCATGCCGGTTCCGGCAGGGATGAGGCGTCCGACGATCACGTTCTCTTTCAGACCGCGCAGGTGGTCCACTGCTCCGTTGATGGAGGCTTCGGTGAGCACCCTGGTGGTCTCCTGGAACGATGCCGCAGAGATGAACGAATCGGTCGAGAGCGAGGCCTTGGTGATACCGAGAAGCAGCGGTCGTCCGGTTGCCGGACGTCCGCCGTCTTTGATCACCCGCTCGTTCTCTTCCGAGAAGCGGAACTTATCCACCTGCTGCTCGAGCAAGAAAGTGGTATCGCCGACGTCTTCCACTTTGCGCCAGCGCATCATCTGGCGAACGATCACCTCGATGTGCTTGTCGCTGATGTTGACGCCCTGTAGACGGTAGACTTCCTGGATTTCGTTCACCAGGTAAGACTGAAGTTCCTTTTCTCCCAGCACAGCGAGAATATCGTGCGGATTCAACGGGCCGTCCATCAGCGGTTCTCCCGCCTTGACGCGCTCGCCTTCCTGCACGTTGATGTGTACGCCGCGCGGAACTGAATATTCTTTCTCGGTTCCGTTGTCGGCGATCACATACATTTTGCGCTGTCCCTTGGAAACCTCTCCGAACTTAACGGTACCGTCAATTTCACTGATGACGGCCGTCTCGTGCGGCTTGCGGGCCTCGAACAATTCCACAACTCGCGGCAGACCACCGGTGATGTCTTTCGTCTTGGTGGTTTCGCGCGGGATCTTCGCCAGCACATCGCCCGGGAAGGTCTGCTCGCCATCCTGCACCATGAGGTGAGCGCGTGAAGGCATCAAGTAGCGCTTGCTGCTCTTGCCTTTGATCACGATGGCCGGCTGCCGCTTCTCGTCGGGTGAATCCGCTACGACGTGTCGCGACAAGCCTGTCACTTCGTCCACTTCCTCATGCAGAGTGACGCCTTCCTGCAAGTCTTTGAACTGGATCGTGCCGCCGATCTCCGTAAGGATTGAGAAGGTATAAGGATCCCACTCAACCATTACCTGTCCCATTTTGACCTGATCATCTTCGTTTACCTTCAGCTTAGCGCCGTAAACCACTCCATAGCGCTCACGCTCACGGCCCTTGTCGTCAACAACTGCGATCGAACCCTGGCGGTTCATGACTACCAGGTCGCCAGACTTTGCCTTCACAGTTTGCAGACCGATGAAGCGGACAGTGCCGACAGTTTTGGCATCCAGCCGCGACTGTTCCGAAACCCGCGACGCTGTACCACCGATGTGGAAGGTACGCATCGTGAGCTGGGTGCCAGGTTCGCCGATGGACTGAGCTGCGATAACTCCGGTAGCTTCTCCCAGTTCAACCAGCCTGCCGGAAGCCAGGTTGCGGCCGTAGCACATGACGCAGACGCCGCGCTTCGATTCGCAGGTGAGCACCGAACGGATTTTGACTCGTTCGATCCCTGCGGCCTGAATGGAAATCGCCAGCTCTTCGGTGATTTCGTGGTTGATGTCCACGATAACGTTTCCGTCGTAGTCTTTGATCTTCTCGAGCGAGACGCGTCCAACGATGCGATCACGCAGCGGCTCGATGATTTCTCCGGCTTCCACGATTCCCGCCACGTAGATGCCGTCCACGGTTCCGCAATCGTATTCGCTGATGATTACGTCCTGAGCAACGTCCACCAGGCGGCGAGTCAGGTAGCCCGAGTCCGCCGTCTTGAGAGCGGTATCGGCCAGTCCCTTTCGAGCGCCGTGGGTCGAGATGAAGTATTCCAACACCGTCAATCCTTCGCGGAAGTTGGCAGTGATGGGACTCTCGATGATTTCGCCCGACGGCTTGGCCATCAATCCGCGCATACCGGAAAGCTGGCGGATCTGCTGTTTCGATCCTCGAGCGCCCGAGTCTGCCATGACGTAAATCGGATTGATGTCGCCCTGCTTGTCGTGCTGCTGCATCTGTCCAAACATTTCGTCGGCTACTTTTTCCGTGATGCCCGACCAGATTTCGATGACCTTGTTGTAGCGTTCGCCGTTGGTGATGGCTCCGTCCAGGTATTGCTGCTGGACGCTCACCGCCTGCTTTTCGCCGTCTTTTACCAGGGTCTTCTTGTTATCTGGAATGACCATGTCGTCAATGCCGATGGAGAGTCCAGCCTTGGTTGCGTAACGGAATCCGAGGTCTTTGACTTCGTCCAGCATCTTGACCGTAACTTCCAGTCCGAATCGTAGATAGCCGTAGCTGACCAGCTGTCCGATGCCCTTCTTCTTGAGCAGGCCGTTAATGAAAGGCATGCCTTCGGGAAGATGGTCGTTGAGGATGGCGCGTCCCACTGTTGTGTTAAGGAACTGGCGCTCGTATTGAACGGGCTCCGTGTGGGTGACGTCCTGATCGTCGTAAGCGCTGGTCAGGTCAATGACCTCGCCCGAGTAACGCAGACGGATCGGGCTGAGGGTTTCAACTTCTCCAGCTTCCAGCGCGAGCAACACTTCATCAATGTTGGCAAAGGCACGACCTTCGCCCTTGGCGCCCGGCTTTCCCTTTGTGAGGTAGTAAAGTCCGAGGACCATGTCCTGAGTAGGAACGGTAATCGGGTGTCCGGATGCAGGCGACAGAATGTTGTGCGATGACAGCATCAGTACGCTGGCCTCGACCTGCGCCTCTGGCGAGAGCGGAATGTGCACTGCCATCTGATCGCCGTCGAAGTCGGCGTTGAACGCCGTGCAAACCAGCGGATGGATCTTGATTGCCTTGCCTTCCACCAGCACCGGTTCAAATGCCTGAATGCCCAGACGATGCAAGGTCGGAGCGCGGTTCAGCAGCACAGGATGATCTTTGATGACTTCTTCGAGGATGTCCCAAACGACGGGTTCCTGCTGCTCCACCATTTCCTTGGCTTGCTTGATGGTGGTGCAATGACCGGTCTGCTCAAGGCGGTGGTAGATGAACGGCTTGAACAGCTCCAACGCCATCTTTTTGGGTAGACCGCATTGATGCAGCTTCAGTTCCGGACCGACCACGATGACGGAACGGCCGGAGTAATCCACGCGCTTGCCGAGGAGGTTCTGTCGGAAGCGTCCCTGCTTGCCTTTGAGGGTGTCAGACAGCGACTTCAGCGGACGGTTGTTGGCGCCACGGAGAACGCGGCCACGGCGTCCGTTGTCGAAGAGAGCGTCTACCGCTTCCTGCAACATGCGCTTTTCGTTGCGCACGATGACTTCGGGAGCGTGCAGGTCCATCAACTTCTTGAGGCGGTTATTACGGTTAATTACGCGTCGGTAGAGATCGTTCAAGTCGGAAGTAGCGAAACGGCCGCCATCCAGTGGAACGAGGGGGCGCAGCTCCGGCGGAATAACCGGGATGACATCCAGAATCATCCAATTAGGCTTGTTGCCGCTCTTGCGGAACGCCTCGACAACCTTCAAGCGCTTGGCATACTTGAGGCGCTTCTGGAGCGAGTTTTCGTGCTTCATCTTCTCGCGCAGTTCAACCGAGAGCCCTTCAATGTCAACGCGCTTGAGAAGTTCCTTGATCGCTTCCGCACCCATCATTGCCTTGAAGCCGGCGGGGCGGAACTGCTGATCGAGTTCGCGATACTTGGCTTCGTCCTTGATAACTTCGTGCTCTTTTACGGGAGCGTCGCCAGGCTCGACCACTACGTAGGCTTCGAAGTAGAGGACGGCTTCGAGGTCGCGCAGGGAAATGTCGAGCAAGTGGCCGATGCGGCTGGGCAATCCCTTGAAAAACCAGACATGCGAGCAGGGAGAGGCCAGCTCGATGTGTCCCAGGCGCTCGCGGCGCACTTTGGAGAGCGTAACTTCTACTCCGCATTTGTCGCAAATAACGCCGCGGTGTTTCATCCGCTTGTATTTGCCGCAGAGGCATTCCCAATCGGTTACCGGGCCGAAGATTCGAGCGCAAAAGAGACCATCGCGCTCAGGCTTAAAAGTGCGGTAGTTGATGGTTTCAGGTTTGGTGACTTCGCCATGCGACCAGCTCCGGATTTTTTCCGGTGAGGCCAGGCTTATGCGGATTGCGTCAAAATCAGCGACAGGATTTGCCAGGTCAAAGGGGCTCGAACGAAACAAGGTGTTCCTCCACTTCCTGCGGCTGTACGCCACCGCCCGCGGCCCTCATCAATGCAGTCGCCAGTCCCTCGCGAGAACCGGTTCCTGATTTCCATTCTCTGGCACTGAGAGCGTTGCCAAAGAACTTAGTGTCTAAAAGTCTTGTTTAGCTCCGGGAACGATTCCAGTTGTTAAACAGCTCCCGGATTTGCAACTTTGCGGTTAGTCCGCCGCGGCGCTCAATACCGGCTTCTTCTCGGTGGCCTTGATCAACTCCACATCGAGACAGAGCGACTGTAACTCGCGGATCAACACGTTGAACGATTCGGGTACGCCCGGCTCCATGGCAGCTTCACCTTTGACGATGGCCTCGTAGATCTTGGTTCGGCCGTATACGTCATCGGACTTCGCCGTCAGCAACTCTTGCAGGATGAATGCCGCGCCGTATGCTTCCAGCGCCCAGACTTCCATTTCTCCGAAGCGCTGGCCGCCGAATTGTGCCTTTCCTCCCAGCGGCTGCTGGGTGATCAGCGAGTACGGTCCGATGGAACGAGCGTGAATCTTGTCGTCCACCAAGTGCGACAGTTTCAGCATGTAGATGTA
>JBDUDA010000008.1:0-28395 GCA_040003205.1 Acidobacteriaceae bacterium
GAGCAGCACCTCCGTCGTGCCCGCCTCGGCCTGGTGATCGCCATTGCTCCTATCGTGATGATGTTTGTGGCGTTCACCGCAGCTTACATTGTCCGCAAAGGCGTGCCCAACATTGATCAGACCAGCAGCGGGTATGTGCACGACTGGCTGCGGATACAACTTCCGATTCCGTTGCTGCTGGTGAATACGTTCTTGCTGCTGGCGGGAAGTGTGACGATTGCGATTGCGCGGCGGCGGATCGCGCGCGAAGTCGCGCTGGCGCCGGCCGGTTCTATTCCCGGAGTTTCACTGGGACGCGAGACTGGCGTCCCGTGGCTGAGCATCACCGTCGCACTGGGATTTAGCTTCCTAATTGGCCAATGGATCGCGTGGCAGAAACTCGCGGCGAGCGGCTTTTATCTGGCTACCAGCGCCAGTAGTTCGTTCGTATATATCTTGACGGCCGCGCATGGACTGCATTTGCTGGGCGGCTTGCTGGCTCTGCTCTACGCGCTGTTCGCTTCCCTCTTACGCCGTCCGGTTGAATCGAGATTGATTGTTGTGGATGTTACTGCCTGGTATTGGCACTTTATGGCCGTGCTCTGGATTTACATCTTTGTACTGTTACAGTTTGCTCAATAGTCTTATTCCCTGTGTACGCCTTGGCGTTCACTGGCTCCATCCCATGATGGCGGCTGCTGTTTTATAATAGAAAGATTCGTTACCCCTTCTGACGTTGCCTGATGCCTCGCAGGACGCATGGGACCAGGTCAGTCCAATTACATTGACGTACTTAACCCAACGCCCTTATCTGGAATGTCTACTGAAACCATAGTTGTCCGCGGCGCGCGTGTTCATAATCTCAAGAACATTGACTTCGAGATTCCGCACAATTCCCTTACCGTAGTCACGGGAGTTTCCGGGTCGGGGAAGTCTTCGCTTGCGTTCGATACTATTTACGCCGAAGGCCAGCGGAGATACGTGGAATCCTTGTCGGCTTACGCGCGGCAATTTCTGGAACGAATAGAAAAACCCGATGTGGACGTAATTGACGGCATCGCTCCCGCGGTGGCCATTCGCCAGAGAAATACCACGCGCAATCCGCGATCGACGGTTGGGACCGCGACAGAAATTTACGATTATCTGCGGTTGCTCTACGCCCGCATCGGGCGCACCTATTGCCTCCAGTGTGGAGCACAAGTCAAACGGGATTCGGTGGACGAAGTTATTGAGACTGTGCTCGCGCTGGGCGAGGGCGCGCGCCTGAATGTGCTGTTTCCTTTGCAGACTGCGGAGCTGAAATCCTCAGATAGCAGGAGTGTTTCTCCATCCGAGGACGAGAAGGACCGCAAGGCTACTCGAGGGAAGAAGAAAAAAGCGCCGCCGGTCGAAGCCTTGTCCGAGCATCTGAAGACGCGCTTATTTGAACTGCGCCAGCGTGGATTCAACCGACTGTTTCAAGACGGACAGATATTCGAGTTTTCCACCCCTGAATCTTTGCTGGACATCCATTTCGACAAACCGGTGTTTCTGCTGGTGGATCGTATCGTAGTTTCTCCCGAGAATCGGGCACGAATTGTGGATGCCATCGAAAGCAGCTACCGCGAAGCCGGGGAAGTGGTTTTTCAGACCGCACCGCAAGAAGATGAAACGCCCAAGCGCCTCCGCTTCTCACTGCGCTTCGAATGCAAGCATTGCAACATCCGTTATGAGGAGCCTGAGCCGCGACTTTTTTCATTCAATAACCCGTATGGCGCGTGCGCGCATTGTCAGGGATTCGGTAACACGATCGATTTCGACCTTGGACTGGTAATTCCAGATGAGTCGAAGACCCTTAACGAGGGCGCGATCGACCCGTGGACGAAACCCAAGCATCGGACTCTCTTTACGGAACTGAAGCGCTTCGCACGTCAGGAAGGGATTCCGCTTGATGCTCCCTGGTCCGAACTCGACCCGGAACATCAGAATTTAGTGATTCGTGGTGAGGGGCGTTTCCCTGGCGTACGCGGATTTTTTAACCATCTGGAACGCAAGAAATACAAACTGCATGTAAGAGTCTTCCTGAGCCGTTATCGCGGCTACTCGACCTGCTCAAGTTGCGAGGGCGCACGCTTGCGGACGGAAGCCCGGCAGGTAAAAATCAATGGCAAAAATATTTGCGAGATTTGTTGCCTGACGGTGGAGCAGTCGCAACAATTCTTTGCTGAGCTTCCGTTAACCGCGCAGGAGGCGGGCATCGCAGATAAGCTGCTGCTGGAAATTCAAGATCGCCTGCGATTTTTGCATGAAGTCGGCTTGGAATATCTGACCCTGAACAGGCTTTCGTCCACGCTATCGGGTGGAGAGGCGCAACGCATTCAGCTTGCCACCTCGCTGGGATCGCGCCTGGTCGGCACGTTGTACGTGCTGGACGAGCCTTCCGTCGGACTTCACAGCCGCGATACTCATCGCCTTATCAAAATTCTGCACGACCTACGCGATCTGGGAAATACGATTCTGGTTGTTGAGCACGATCCCGATGTGATGCGCGCGTCCGACACAATTCTCGACCTGGGCCCTGGAGCGGGAGAGAATGGCGGCAAAGTTATTGGCGCTGGAACCTACGATCAAATTCAGCACATGCCGGGATCTCTAACGGGACGCTATCTTTCGCACGAGCTTCGCATTCAGTTGCCGGCTGCGCGTCGAAAGCCCGGACGCCAGCAGATTAGGATTTCCGGAGCCAATATCCACAACCTGAAGAAGCTTGATATTTCCATTCCATTGGGGATGATCGTGGCGATCACCGGCGTTTCCGGTTCCGGAAAATCAACCCTGCTGCATGATGTTGTCTATCCTGCGCTGTCGGCGGCAAAGCGACAATTCACGGGAACTGCTCCGGTATCCTCAGGCTGGACCAGCGTGGAGGGAGAGGACTACATAGACGAAGTGGTTCTGGTGGACCAGTCGCCGATCGGACGCACTCCGCGATCGAATCCGGTGACTTATATCAAGGCCTTCGATGGCATCCGCGAACTATTCGCTTCCCTGCCGGAGTCGAAAAAACGATCATTCACCGCTGGACATTTTTCATTCAACATCCCTGGTGGCCGTTGCGAGAATTGCCAGGGCGACGGCACAGTTACAGTTGAAATGCAGTTTCTCGCGGATGTGGAATTGATCTGCGAGGAGTGCCGGGGCGCGCGCTACAAGCCGCAGGTGCTTGAAGTACGCTATCGAGGCAAAAACATTCATGAAGTTCTGGCAATAACGGTGAAAGAGGCGCTCCACTTCTTCGCTAACGTGCCCAAGATTGCGGACAAATTGCGCGTGCTCGATGAAGTCGGCCTGGGATATCTTCGCCTGGGACAGTCAGCGACGACGTTCTCTGGAGGCGAGGCGCAGCGAATGAAGCTGGCCGCTCATCTTCAGCCGGCTTCGCGAGTTGTTTCGCGATCGGCAAACGGCACCGCCGTGCGGAATCGTCGCAACATCCTATATATTTTCGACGAGCCGACGACTGGACTTCACTTCGACGACATCAGCAAACTGCTCTCCGCGTTTCGCCGTCTCATTGATGCGGGCGGTTCAATCTTAGTGATTGAGCACAACATGGAAGTGATCAAGACGGCGGACTGGGTGATTGATCTTGGTCCCGAAGGCGGCGAGCGCGGCGGATACCTGGTCGGAGCCGGTACGCCGGAGACGATTGCACAGTTGCCAAATTCTTACACTGGCAAGTATCTGGCGGAAGTTCTGGACGTCAACGAGTACGCGCATTCCAATGGTCAGCGATAATCACTTTGCGCTAGTCCTGCTCATGCTGATTGGGATTTTCTTTACGCCGGCGAGCGCGCAGGACATTGGGCAGGCTGGCCGAAAGACGGTTCACCGTCGCCAGGTCACGCAGACCGCTTCCGCTGCCCAAACTGACTTGTCCACCGCCGAAAGTTCGATTGAGAAGAAAGACTTTGTCGCTGCCCTTGCCTTGCTGGAAAAAGTGGTTGCCGCCACTCCGGATGATTTTCAGGCCTGGTTTGATCTTGGTTTCGTTAAAAATGCCCTTGGAAACATGGACGAATCCATTGCCGCCTACCGCAAGTCCGTAAAACTGAAGCCGGATGTTTTCGAATCGAATCTCAATCTCGGCCTTATGCTTCAAAAGTCCGGGCTTGCAGATGCGGAAGAATATCTCCGCGCAGCCACCAGGCTGAAGCCCACCGCTCATGCGGACGAAGGTCTGGAACGCGCATGGCTGGCACTTGGGCGGCTGCTTGAAACCTCCAAGCCGGGAGATGCCATCGAGGCTTACCGGAAGGCCGAAGCCTTGGAGCCGAAAGATCCGGAACCGCGTTTGTCGGCTGGACAGTTGCTTGAGAAACAGAATCAGTTCGCAGATGCCGAGCAGGAGTACCGGACAATTTTGGCGAATGATCCTACGTCCTCCGATGCGCTTACGGGTCTGGCTAACATCTACACTCGAGGTCAGCGATTCGCGGAGGCGGAAGAAATTTTTCAAAAGCTTGTTCGCCTTCATCCCCGCGACGTTGCGGCTAGAACGCAACTGGGACGTCTACTATTTTTGGCGGGCAAAAACGATGCCGCTATCTCAGAATTTCAAGAGGCGATTAAGCAAAATCCCCAGAGTCTCGGAGTGCAGAGGGACCTCGCGGCGCTCTATCTTGCCCAGAACAAGTTGGAAGACGCGGTCCCGCTTTATCGCTCGCTGCTTGCAAAAACGCCCGCTGATGCAGAGTTGCATAACAGCCTGGGAGAGACGTTTTTGAAGCAACGAAATTTCCTCGAAGCACAGCGGGAATTTTTGCTTGCCATAAAGATTAAGTCCGATTTTGGGGTGGCATACGGTAATCTTGCGGTCGCGGCCAGCGAGAACAAAGATTATCCGCTGGCCATTAAAGCGGCAGACGCGCGCGCCAGGTTTTTGCCCGAAATTCCGGTGAGTTTTTTTTTACGCGCATCGGCGTACGATCATTTGCGCGACTATAAACAGGCAACGCAAAACTACCGCCGGTTTTTGGAAGTGGCGGACGGCAAGTATCCTGACCAGGAGTGGCAGGCGCGGCACCGACTAATAGCGATAGAGCGCAAAAAGTGATCGCCTATGCGTCTTTGGGTAACAATTATCGCGCTGACACTCGCCATCGCGCCTTTGGCATCCGGAAAAAAATCAGAAGCTTTTCAAGATCTTGAAACCCGCGCTCAGTCCGCCAAATTAGGCGATCAACCGCCTCTTTACGTAGAACTTGCCGAGCGCGAACTGCTATCGGTGCTCGAACTTTATCACCAGGGAAAGATCGAGCAGGCACGCTCGGCCCTGGACGCGATCGTTCACTATTCCCAGAAAGCACACGATGCATCGGCGGGGTCGAACAAAAAACTTAAAAATACCGAGATCGCGTTCCGCAAGATGGCGCTGAAGATGCGCGATATCAAGCAGACGCTAAACTACGAAGATCAAGCTCCGGTGCAAGCGGCGGCGGACAAGTTAGAAGGATTTCGGATGGATTTGCTCTCGCATTTGTTTCCCAAGGCGCACAAATGAGAATCGCGGGTTGCATTTTAGTCGGTCTAGTTGCCCTGCTTATCGTTCCAGCAGGCAGGGCGCAAACCCGGCATGAAGCGCTTACGGAACCTGAGATTACTCAACTGCGAGAAACCGCTCAGGACGCCGTTGAGCGCTTAAAGCTTTACATTAAGTTTGCCAGAGCCCGTCTGGCGCTACTTTTGCAAGCCCATGACGACCTTAAGCTAACGGACCGCACGCAACAAATCCGCGATCACTTGCAGGAGTTTCTCAGCGTCTACGATGAAATGAACGACAACGTCGATACCATCGCAGATCGTAAGGCTGACATGCGCAAGCCTTTGAAACATGTGATCGAAGCCGACACTGAATTTCAAGCCAGACTGCGGGCCTTCAAAGACTCTGGCGCAATGAAAGATGCCGAGGCAGGTCAATACGAATTCCTGCTCACCAATACGATTGACACGCTTGACAGCAGTTCAAAAGATCACCGTGATCTTTTGAAAGAGCAGGAAGAGGCCGCGAAGCAAAAGAAAAAATGATGCGGCTGCGTGTTAATCTGGCGGCAACGTGGGTGACGGTCCTCTTCATATTTTTCAGCAAGCCTTTCGCGATTTGCGGCCCCGGGCTGCCATGCCTGAGATGAAAGTCCAGTTCTTCGCTTTTGCAAACATCAATAACACCATCCGCCTGCGGGAAGGCAAATTGCTGACTCGCCTCTCCGACATTTTAGAGGGGGCACCAGAGCCGGTGCTAAAGGCAATCGCTCATATTCTGCTGGCAAAAATGTATCGCCATCCCATCGAACGGGAATATTCCACGCGCTATCGCCGTTACATTTCGAGCCACGATCTGAGAGAAAAAGCCAGCGTGGTGCGGCAGCTTCGGGGACGAAAACACATTCGTTCGGCACAGGGACACAGTTACAATCTCGAAAACATTTTCGACGATCTGAATGTCCGTTTCTTTTACGGCCTCTTGGCACGTCCGAAGCTGACCTGGAGTCGCGATCGCGCTCGCAACCGCCTGGGACACTATGATCCCGCTCACAATGCCATCGTGATCAGCCGTATCTTTGATCATCCCGCAGTTCCCAGTTATGCCGTCGAGTACATCGTTTACCACGAAATGCTTCACCTGAAGCATCCGGTAAAGCTTCGGGGCAGCCGTCGCTGCGTGCATTCCGGCGATTTTCGAGCAGAGGAAAAGCTATTTCCGCTGCTCCGCGAGGCGATGATTTTTTTACGACGACTGTAATAGTTTCGTCATATCTTCCCCTTAAGATTGACGCAAATTCCACGCTAAATTATCCTGAGTAGTTGAAATTGAAATTCATTTTCAAAATGGCGGGAGCCCCTATTTAGATGTTGCAGGCCTTCATTATTACGCTTCGCGAGGGGGTGGAAGCCGCCCTAATCGTCGGAATCACGCTTGCGTATCTGACGAAGATTAATCGTCCGGAGCTGCGAAAGTCAGTCTATGCCGCACTGGTCGCAGCGTTTGTGGCGAGCATCGGGGTGGCGGTAGTCCTATCTCGCACGCATTGGAATCAGGACATTTTTGAAGGCTGGATCATGCTGGCGGCGGCGGTCTTCGTCATCACCATGATCATCTTCATGATGAAAACCGGCCGCAAGATGAAAGGCGAAATCGAAGGGAAAGTCGGCACTCTCATCAATGACAGTTCACGCTTCGGCTTGTTTCTGTTTGTCTTTCTTATGATTTTGCGGGAAGGCGTGGAGACCGTCCTGATTCTTTCCGCCGTCACTTTGAATTCCACCGAGCTGTTCAGCTTCCTCGGAACGCTGGCAGGAGTCGCAGTTGCGATCGCATTCGGAGTGATGTTCGTAAAAGGCAGCGTTCGCATCAATCTGCAAAAGTTTTTTCGCGTCACAACGGTCATTCTGTTCTTCGTTGCCGCGCAGCTGATAATTTCTGGACTGCACGAACTTTCAGAAAACGGCGTGCTTCCGTCCTCCAAGCAAGAGATGGCCGTGATTGGCCCTATCGTCCGCAACGATCTTTTTTTCTTCGTGACAATTCTGGCGCTGGCCGCGCTGATGGTTCCGATTGTGGCTAAACGACGCCAGCCAGCCTCCCTTCCTGAAGCGGGAGCTGAGCGGCGAAAAGCGCTTTGGAGCGCGCGCCGCGAGCGCATGTGGATGGTCTCCGTTTACGCGAGCGCGTTCGTATTTATCGTTGCCGTGACGGCGGAATTTATTTACACCAAAAGCGTGAGTGCCCTCTCTCCCGCGACCGAAGTGACCTTTGTGAATGGTCAGATCAGTATTCCTTTATCTCAGGTTTCGGATGGAGACTTGCATCGCTTCACTGCCCGAGAAAACGCGTCTGAAGTTCGCTTCTGGCTCTATCAGAAACCGGATGGAAAGATTGCCACGGTTTTCGATGCCTGTGAAATCTGTGGCGGTGTAGGTTTCTATAAAGGACCTAACGGTGTTGTCTGCAAAAATTGCGCTTCTCCTATTAATTCTCAATCCGTGGGAACCAAGGGTGGGTGCAATCCTGTGCCCGTAGCTGCTGCGATAAATTCGGACGCCGTGATTATCAAGGAAGCGGACATCGCGGCCGGCTCCCGCATGTTCCAGCCATAAATGTTCGTCAGACTCGTCTTCGAATCTTTTCGTAGAGAAAAGCGGCGAAAGCTGCTGGCGGGCGTCGCCATCACTCTCGGGGTCGGCGTGGCGACCGCCATGATTGCTGTGGCCACTGATATCGGAGATAAGGTCGGTCGCGAGCTTCGCACTTACGGCGCTAATCTCATCGTTACTCCGCAGGAAGACAGTCTTGACCTCGAGATCGCGGGCGTCAATCTCAAACCACCAAGCGACGGCGCCTATCTCAACGAAGCGGACCTCCCAAAAATCAAAGGTATGTTCTGGCGAAATAACATTGTGGGCTTTTCTCCCATGCTGCCGGTCTCTGCCAACGTGAAAATTAATGGGGGCGAGCAGGAAGTCAGTCTTCTGGGAACTTATTTCGCTAAGGCGATTCGATTTGGCAAAGAAGGATTTGTTACCGGTGTGCGTAACACTCATCCATGGTGGAAGGTGCAAGGCTCGTGGCCCAAGGATGATTCCGATTCCGCAGAGGTTCTGGTCGGACAACGCCTGGCGGCAGCCCTCGCAATGCAACCAGGAGAAACGCTGGAAATTGACCGTCAACCGCATCGGGTTGCAGGAATTCTCTCCACTGGCGGGCCGGAGGACAATCAGCTCGTTGTTCCCCTGTTGCTGGCACAGCAAATTCTAGGAAGAGCCGGCGCGGTGCGCAGAGTCTACGTCAGCGCTTTGACCAAGCCCGAAGATGCTTTCGCGCGGCGCGATCCGAAATCGCTTAGCCCAGCGATGTACGACCGCTGGTATTGCTCACCTTACGCTCAGTCCATCGCTTACCAATTGCAGGAGGCAATTCCCTTTTCGCACGCCGAACAAATTCGACAGGTCGCGCAGAACGAGGGAACAGTACTTTCCAGAATTAAGGGGCTTATGCTGCTGATGACGCTTGCAGCGCTGTTGGCTTCCGCGCTCGCTGTATCGGCGGCGATGGCGACGGCTATCTTCGAGCGGCGTCACGATGTTGGATTGATGAAGGCTCTGGGCGCTGCCGATGTTTCAGTGGCGTCATTATTCTTTGCGGAGTCTGCATTGCTGGCTTTGCTGGGAGGACTTGTAGGCTTCGCGGGCGGATCTCTGCTCGCGGGTCAGATTGGGCGCTCGATCTTCGACTCCAAACTTTCTGTTCAGCCAGTCCTTCTTCCCATTGTTCTTCTGATCGCCGTGATCGTGACTTTTGCGGGGAGCGCATCGGCCATTCGGCGCGCCGTGAAACTCGACCCCGTCCATGCGCTGCGGGGTGGAGGATGAAGCTTGCAACCCAAACTCCTGCACGAACGCGCCGGGCAGGCTCGTCGCGTCCTTCAATGTTTTTGCGGATGTTATGGCGAGCGGCGATTCTTCGCAAGGGACGCGCGGCCACCGCATTGCTCGCGATGGTGGTAGGCGCGGCTGTTGCCACCACGATGCTCAATCTGTTTATTGACGTCCAAGCAAAGCTGCGAACTGAATTCCGCAAGTACGGCGCGAACGTTGTGGTCATCGCGAAGGACGGTGGTTCGCTCCCTCCAGATGCCCTGCACCTTGCAGAAGAGGCGCTGGCTGGGCGTGGCACAGCGGTTCCCTTCGCATATGCCGTGGCACGCACCCAAGACGGTCAATCTGTGGTCGTTGCCGGAACTGATTTCGACCGGGTCCGTCAGATGAATTCCTGGTGGTCAGTGAATGCATGGCCGCGCGCGACCCACCAAGCACTTCTGGGAAGGCGGGCATCGAAGTCCGTGAGCCCCAACGGTCAGCCTTTTGACTTGAGTTTCCATGGGCGCAGGATTCGCCTGCAACCAGCGGGCATTTTGCAGACCGGCGCTGGAGAAGACAGCCGCATCTATCTCTCGCTGGAAGATTTTGAGAGTTGGACAAATGTTCCGGCTTCTACAATCGAAATCGCAGCGTCCGGTTCTGCTGAAGACGTCGAATCCGTAATGCAGAAGTTAGCTGCTTCGATTTCCGTAGGCCGCGTCAGCGCGGTGCGCCAAATTGCCGAGGGCGAGGCGAGTGTGCTCGGAAAAACACGTGCCACATTGATGGCCGTCAGCATCTTGATTATCGCCACGGCTGCGTTGTGTGTTCTGGCAACGCTAATGGGATGGGTATTCGATCGCCGTCGAGACTTTGCAATCATGAAAGCGCTGGGCGCTTCCGAAAATCTGATCAGAGGATTTTTTGCCGCCGAAGCTGCAGCTTTAGGCGCAGTCGGGGCAGCGCTGGGATTTGCCATCGGCATAGGCGTCGCCGCGTGGATCGGAAGATCGAATTTTCAGGCTCCGGTAACTCCGCGCTTTGGCCTCCTCCCGATCGTATTTGCTGGCAGTATCGCGGTCGCCCTGGTCGCGGCCCTGTTACCCATTTCGTTGCTGCGAAGAATCCAGCCAGCTATGATCCTAAGGGGCGAGTAAGTTGATTAAACTGCAAAATGTCAGCCGAGTGTATCCCTCGAAAGCAGCGGGGGGAGAAAGCGTTCGCGCGCTCGATGACTTTTCGTTAAGCGTCGCGCCCGGCGAATGGATAGCAATCATGGGTCCGTCAGGCTCCGGAAAGTCTACCCTGGTTAACCTTATCGGCTGCCTCGACCGTCCTAGCTCAGGAAAGATCTGGATTGATGGCGAAGACGTTGCCACCGTCTCAGCGGCTGAACTGAACCGTGTGCGCGCCGAGAAGATCGGCTTCATCTTCCAACAGTTTCATCTCATTCCATACCTGACCGCGCTGGAGAATGTCATGCTGGCGCAATACTTCCACAGTATGACCGATGAAAAAGAGGCCACCGAGGCCCTTGATCGCGTCGGATTAAAACAGCGCGCACACCACCTTCCCTCGCAGTTGTCTGGAGGCGAGCAGCAGCGGGTTTGCATCGCGCGAGCACTTATCAACGATCCCAGCATCGTTCTTGCTGACGAACCAACCGGCAACCTTGATGCCCCCAATGAAGAGATCGTTTTGAAGTTGATTCGTGAACTTCATCAGCAGGGCCGAACCATCGTGATGGTCACTCACGACCCCGTGGTCGCACGGCTGGCAGACCGTCGCATTGAACTACATCACGGCAAAATCGCAACCCAGGAAGTATTCGCGATGGCCGATGAAGAACAGTTCGACGAAATTCTCGAGGAATTGTGGGCTCTGTCCGAACATGGCGAGACCGCCGAGACTGGAATTATGGAGGTCCACGGCGCGCTCCCCGTGAGCATCGCAATCGAAAAAATGGCGGCGCTGGGATTACTTACCACGCGTCCCCATGACGGGAGTTTGCAACCGCGTAAGCACTTCGTCAATCCTTGTCACGACGCGCTAAAGCCCACATCGTTTTCCACGGGAGAAGGCAGCCTCATCGTGGAGCTAACCGATCGAGGACGCAAGCGGGCGGCCGACATCATCCGCAGGCATCGGCTCGCGGAGCGGTTGTTTACGGACAGCCTGGCGCTCGACAGCGAGTCAGAGATTGAGCAGCAGGCCTGTAAGTTTGAGCACATTCTGTCTTCCGAAGCGACCGATAAAATTTGTACTTTTCTCGGCCATCCGCGAACCTGTCCGCACGGCGCCGCGATTCCTCCCGGGCCTTGCTGCGGACCGGCACTCTCCCTGAACGAAGACGCGTTGTCAAAATCCGGACGGATGAGCTAGGCGTATGTCAGGCCTGCGACCTGTGATCGGTGTTTTCGACTCCGGCTTCGGCGGTCTCACTGTTCTTAAAGCGTTACTTGAAGTTGTTCCTCAGGGCGATTTTCTCTATTTCGGCGATACCGCCCGCCTGCCTTATGGATCTAAATCCGCTCAAACCGTTGCCCGTTACGCAATCGAAGCCACTCAGTATCTCGAGAGTAAGGGCGCGAACTTCCTGGTGATTGCATGCAACACTGCCACTGCACTCGCGCTCGATCAAATTAAAAACGCTACGAATGTTCCGGTCGTCGGAGTAATAGAGCCGGGAGCCGACTACGCGGTGGGCGCGAGTGTGAATAAGAGGGTTGCGGTTGTCGCCACGGAGGGAACCGTTGCCAGCCACGCTTACTTAAAGGCCCTCAGTCAGCGAGGAGTCGCGGCGACAGAAAAAGCCTGCCCCCTACTGGTGCCGCTGATCGAAGAGGGATGGCTTGCACATTCTGTCACGGAGCAGATCGCCCGCATTTATCTAACTGCACTTTTCGCGGGAGAATTCGAATCCGCCGATGTGCTGGTTCTCGGTTGCACGCACTATCCGCTGATCAGGCCCCTGCTTCAAAGTCTGGTTCCGCAGAATGTACGAATCGTGGACTCGGCAGAATCGACGGCGCACGCCGTCCGCGATCTTTTGTCAAAGGGACAACCGGCGACATCGTCCGAATCTGAGAAGACCCATCTGCCTGATATTAAATTTTTTGTTACCGACTCGGTGGAGAAATTCAAGCGCATGGGGCCCAGTTTTCTGGGCAGGGCAATTGAAAGTGTGCAGCACGTTGATCTGGAAAATTAACTGATCTTCATAGTCATTTCTCATGCTGAGCGCGAGAGTCGTTCATGTAGTAGCGGTGAAGGAACCGAAGCATCCGTAGGCCCAGAGGATTTGTGAGCGGTTGGGGTTCTTCGACGCCAGAGTCATTCGCAAGCGAATGACTCTTCTGCTCAGGATGACATCTGGTTGGTGCTGAGTGTCATCTTTTCCATTTTGAGTATTGCGAAATAGTTCGACCTGTTGGTGGTCGCTCGAATCTAATTTAATTAGCGGGATTGGTAGCGAGGGATCTTTCCGTGCAGAACGGCGTGCCCAAAGTGGTGATAGTGGGAGCTGGTTTCGGAGGCTTGTTTGCGGCCCGGAAGCTTGCGCGTCTTCCGGTTCAGATTACTTTGATAGACCGCAAAAATCACCATACCTTCCAGCCCCTGCTTTACCAGGTCGCAACCGCCGGAATTTCGCCTGCGGAAATTGCCACGCCCATCCGATGGATTCTTCGAAAACATCATAACGTCGAAGTTTTAATGGGCGAGGTGGAAGGTTTTGATCTGGGTCAGCGGCGCGTGAAGCTGGACGGCTTCGCACTACCCTACGACTACCTGATCGTTGCCGCCGGGGCACGCCATTCTTATTTTGGTCACGAAGAATGGCAGGACTTTGCTCCCGGTCTGAAAACGATAGAGGATGCGCTCGAAATTCGACGCCGTGTTCTGCTTGCGTTCGAGCTGGCGGAGCGCCAAGCCGCCGCCGGGCAGCCCCAACTTCCGCTGAATTTTGTGGTAATCGGAGGCGGCCCCACCGGGGTTGAACTCGCGGGCACGCTTGCGGAAATCGCGCGCCGAGTCCTTGCTGACGAGTTTGTGGCGATAGATCCCAAGCACACTCGTATCATCCTGCTGGAGGGCGGCCCGCGCATTCTTCCCACCTACGCGGAAGATCTTTCACGCAGCGCAGAGAACCAACTTCGCGACCTTGGCGTGGAGGTAAAAACTTCGACTATGGTAACCGGAGTCGAGGCTGCGTCGGTTGTGGCTGGCAACACTCATATTCCCGCCGCCGTAATTTTATGGGCGGCCGGGGTAGCCGCTTCTCCGCTGGGAAAGAAGCTAGGAGCGTCCACTGACCGGGCGGGCCGCGTGCTGGTCAATCCCGATTTGAGCATTGCAGGACATCCAGAAGTGTTTGTCCTGGGAGACTTGGCGGCCTTGAAAGATAAGAATGGGCAGATGTTGCCCGGAGTTGCTCCCGTCGCAATGCAGCAAGCGACCGCGACTGCGGAAAACATCGGACGTGAGTTAAGGCATGAGGCCCGGCAGGACTTTCGATACGTCGACAAAGGCAGTCTGGCGACGATTGGACGAAAGGCAGCGGTCGCGCAGTTTGGCAAACTTCATATTTCCGGCGTGCTGGCGTGGATGTCGTGGCTGTTCATTCACATTCTTTTTCTCATCGGCTTCCGCAACCGCCTGATCGTTCTGCTCCAGTGGGCATGGTCTTACATCACTTACGAGCGCGGTGCCCGGTTGATTACCGGAAGCGCTTCCCTGCCAAGTTGGGCCGAATTGGAGAAGGAACCGATCGTGACAGCCTCGCCTTCACCGGAATTGGAAACGAACGCTTCGGAACTCACAAAGCGGGATAATTAGCCGGCAGCCTGGCGCGCACTGCCTAAAGAGACACACAATCTCGATAAAGAATAAAATTGCCTGAGCCGCTTCTCGTGGATAGAGCGCGGCCTTGCAGCGGAGTTCGCGCGGAAGGCGCTGCCGCTGCTGATCCGATGGCATTCGCCAAGGTTCGTCGCGCTGTTCGCGGTGTTTTCGTCGCCTGCCTCTTTTTACTTTCTGCCCTCTCCAACCTCTGCTCGGCTGAAATTTCAAAGATCGTGGTGAATGACACTATTCATCCCATCACTGACGAGTACATCGGCCGCGCCATCGCGGAAGCGAACCGGAACAACGATCAGGCTTTGCTCATCGAACTCAACACGCCCGGCGGCCTTCTGGACGCCACGCGCGACATCATGGAAAAAATCCTGGCATCGCCCGTGCCAGTGATTATTTATGTCACTCCGAGTGGAAGCCGCGCTGCTTCGGCAGGATTTTTTATTCTCCAAAGTGCGGACGTGGCAGCCATGGCCCCAGGCACCAATACCGGCGCGGCGCATCCGGTTTCTCTTGGTGGCGGCAAGATCGATGATGTCATGAAGCAGAAAATTGAAAACGACTCCGCTGCCCTTATGCGCTCGGTGGTCGGTAAACGCGGGCGCAACGTGGAGGTGGCTGAGTCTACCGTCCGGCAGTCCAAGTCGTTTACCGATCAGGAGGCGCTAACGCAAAAGCTGATTGATTACGTGGCTCCGAGCGAGTCGGAATTGTTTCAGCAGATGCAGGGGAAAAAACTGAAGCGCTTCGATGGCCGCATCGTCACGCTTAACCTCGTTGGCCAGCCGGTGCGCATCTTGGAAATGACGCTTAAGCAACAAATTCTAGGCTACATGATGAATCCGAATATTTCATTCATCCTGCTGGCGATTGGAGCTCTCGCACTCTATACGGAATTCAACCATCCCGGCGCGGTGGTTCCCGGGACGGTGGGGGTAGTTTTCATTCTGCTGGCTATCTTCGCGCTCAACTTATTGCCCACACGATTTGCTGCCGTCATCATGATTGTGGCGTCATTCCTACTTTTTGCGCTGGAAGCGAAATTTGCCACCCATGGCGTTTTGGCCATCGGCGGAATTGTCACGCTCACTCTGGGAGGGTTGCTGCTCGTAGATGCGCCCGTCCCCGAGATGCGTGTCCACCTGATGACTGCGCTGGGAGTCAGCATTCCTCTCGGCATCATCACCGTCCTGCTGATGAGCATCGCGATAAAGGCACGAGCAAACAAAGTGGGGACCGGAGCGCAAGGGATGATCGGCCAACTCGCGATTGCACAGAGTGCGCTCTCTCCCCAGGGAAAAGTCTTTGTTCACGGGGAACTTTGGGACGCGACCTCATCCTCTAACGTAGCCAGCGGGCAACATGTTGTCATTCGCCGAATTGATGGCTTGCGGCTGGAGGTCGACGCAGTGGGTTCTCTTCAGCGAGATTCTGAGCCGATTACTCTATAGCCGCCCGGCTGTGTCGCGCATCTGCTCAGGTAACCCAGAGTCACGAGAACTGCCGACTGGGCGCGAGATAGTGCGATACAATCCGCCGCATAGCGCTTTTGTGGTTGTCTGGAGGCACAAATGGAATTCGGATTTGGATTTGGAACCATCGCCTTAATCGTGGTCGTCTTATATCTCATGAGCTCAATCAAGATTCTGGCGGAATACGAACGCGGTGTCATTTTTCGGCTTGGACGGTTGCTTGAAAGCGCTAAGGGTCCGGGGATCATTCTTGTTTTCGCGCCGGTCGATCGGATGGTGCGAATCTCTCTTCGCCAGGAAGCTTTGGAAGTTCCCCCGCAAGACATCATCACGCGAGACAATGTCACGCTAAAGGTGA
This sequence comes from Acidobacteriaceae bacterium, assembly GCA_040003205.1. Lineage (GTDB taxonomy): Bacteria > Acidobacteriota > Terriglobia > Terriglobales > Acidobacteriaceae > JALYIM01. The sequence goes on from JBDUDA010000008.1 coordinate 16,060, forward strand.
ACGCGGTAATTTTTCTGCGCGTGATTGAGCCACGGCGGGCGGTCGTCGAAGTTTCCAACTACGTCTACCAGACTTCGCAATTCGCGCAGACAACCTTGCGCTCGGTGCTGGGCGAGCAGGAACTGGACGAACTGCTCTCGCATCGCGAGAAAATCAATCTGCGTTTGCAAAGCATCCTTGACACTCACACCGCGCCCTGGGGAGTGAAGGTTGCAAATGTGGAAGTCAAACAAGTGGACATGCCGGAATCCATGTTGCGGGCCATGGCAAAACAAGCTGAAGCCGAACGAGAAAAACGATCGAAGATCATACACGCCGAAGGTGAATTTGCCGCCGCACAGCGTCTCGTGGACGCCGCTGCCTTACTAGCCACTGAACCGGTCAGCGTCCAGTTGCGTTATCTTCAGACCTTAACGGAAATTGGGGTCGAGAAGAACACCACCGTGATCTTTCCAGTGCCGGTGGACTTCTTTTCCGGGATTCAAAAGCTGCTGGCGAAACCGGATGGCCTGCTGACTCCGGCGGCACCGAAATAATTGGAGGTCCCAATGGCAAGCGCCGCTTCTCAAGACACTGAGATTACTCTCGGCACCGGAAAAATGCTGGGGATATTTTTCGCCCTGGTTATCTTGTGCGCGGTATTTTTTGCGATGGGCTTCTCGTGGGGAAGAACCTCTGCCAAACCATCGTTAACCGACCTCTTGCCGGGTTCCACGGAAGGCGACGTGCGTCCGTCCGCGGTGAAAGCCGGCAAGACGGCGTCCCAAAACATCAGCTATCGTAAGGCCGCCGAACAAAAGAGTGTCGATGCGGCAAACTCCGATGCCGGTCCTCAGTCTTTGCAACCGGCTGCCATGCAGCCCGAGAACAAGGCGCCCATCTCGGATCCGATCGTAACCTCGCCAGCCTATGGCTACTACGTTCAAGTAGCGGCAGTCAGCAAGCAGGAAGACGGCGAAGCGCTTGTGGAAGCACTCAAGAAAAAACAATACTCTGCGCTAGTTGCCGGAGCCTCAGCCGACAAACTTTTCCACGTACAGGTGGGGCCGTTCAATGACATTAAAGATGCTGAGGGTGCGCGCGCCAGACTGGTGAGCGATGGATACAATCCGATCCTGAAGAAATAACAATTCCCGTTTCAAGGCGATTGAATGGCAACCTCGGAGTTGGAACTAGATAAGATTTTCCATGCAGTCGCTGATCCGCAACGCCGTCTGATTCTGAAGGCCCTCAAGGAACGGGGAGGCTGTTCGATTGGAAAAGATGTAGGTCTTTGTGCCTCCGATATCGAAGCCCGCGTCCACCTCTCGCAGCCAACTATCTCGCACCACATGTCCATACTGAAGCGGGCAAAATTGGTGCAGGCCAGAAAAGTTGGCCAATGGATGTGGTATCAGAGAAACGAAACCGTGCTGCGCGATTTCGCTCGCAGTTTACGCAATGGCTTATAAGTCAGAACATTTCCAGTACAGAACTTGCCTTGAGGGTGGCGAATGCGCACTGACTATCTGGCAGCAGCCGCAAACTTTTTCAACAGTAATTGGCGGACGTGCGCAATCAGGTCGCTCACCTCGAACGGCTTGGCCAGATAAGGAACTCCGTTGAGTTCAAGAAAGCTCCGAATCTCGGGATCAGCGATATTGGAAAACGTGAACAGTAAATGTTTCTCTAATCCCGGCCAATTTTCCTTCAACCAGTTGTAACTGCCGGACGCAGTCCAGGGTGCGGGAAACTGCCCATCCATGATGATCGCATCAAAGGAGTGCGACTTCAGTAGTGCCTCGAGCTCTTTTCCGGCGCCTGCCGTTGCTACTGTTGCGCCTGCTCCCGAGAGAACGTCGCGACCGAACTCAAGTATCGCTAATTCCTGTTCGATCAGCAAAATACTCCCGGAGAGCGCTAACTCATGAGGAAGTGTTGCTACCACCGGCGGAGAGACTATCAAGGTCTTCCCTGCCGAAGGCAATTTGACTTCGACGATGGCGCCTCCCTCGGCGCCGTTGTGCGCGATAATTTCTCCACCGTGCTCTTTCACGATGCCATAACAAATGCTAAGGCCGAGACCGGTGCCTTTTCCTATGGTCTTCGTGGTGTAGAACGGATCAAAGATTCGATGCGGCTCTTTCAAGCCGCAACCTGAATCCTGAAACACGATCAGCACATTATCGCCCTGCTCAGAGACCCGAACGGTGAGAGCGCCGCCCCCGCCCTTTTCACGAATTGCGTCCAGCGCATTGTTGATGATATTGAGGAACACCTGTTCAAGTTGGTGCGCGTCGCCCGTAACCGCGGCAACTTCCTCATTGCTATCTTGAATTAGATGAATTCCGTAGGTCCTGATGTCGTACTCGCGAAGAGCGATCGCTTCCGCCAAAATCTTGCGAACGTCCAATTTCTCTTTCTGCGGCTTTCGCTGGCGCGCAAAGGAAAGTAGATTCTGCACCACGCGATGAGTACGCTGTGCCTGCTTAAACAATTTGCCAACGAAATCGGCGGCGCGCTCGTTTAGCCCTTCGGCCTCCAACAACTGGGCATAGCCAAGGATTGCGGTCAGCGGATTATTCAATTCATGAGCTACGCCTGCAATCAGCTGTCCCATGGCAGACATCTTTTCACTCTGTAGCAACTGTTCCTGGGTCTGCCGCAGATCGTCATAAGCGCGACAGCTCTCTTCGTAAAGTCTGACTTTTTCCACGGTCGTCGAAAGCTGCCGCCCAATGGCAACCAGAAGGTTCTGATCGTTGACGCTGTATTCGCGACCCTCGCGACTGCTGATGCCAACCAATCCCACAGGGTTCTCGGCTCCCCACAACAACATCCATATCCAGGAACTGCAATCATCCGCGTGAATGAAGTCAGCTACCGCCGGCGGGAGGTGCGGCAAATACTCTGCGGTGATGACATCGGTTCGCGAGCGCGTAACCAAATCTCCGAATCCGGCGCCGAACTTAACTTCTGGTGAGCGGGATAATTTTAGGCTGCGCTGCCCCCACATCGCTCGTCGGCGAAACGAGCCTGCTTCGGAATCCGCCAGGTAAATCGTTCCGGTTTCGGCCTCGAGAAGCGAGATAACCTGCCGCAGAGTGAGGTTGAGAATCTCATCAAGATCGAAAGACTGAGTGGCGATCACGGCCATTGCATTGAGAGCGTTTAGTTCGCGGTTGCGACGCCTGATTTCATCCTCGGCGCGCTTCTTGTCCGTCACATCCAGAAGAAAACCCTGGTAGCGCTCGATTTTGCGATCGACATTACGAGTGACGAAACTACTCTCGACGGCATGCACGATGGTTCCGTCTTTACGGCGCAGCGCGACCTCGAAGTTGCGCACATAGTCGTGCAGTTCAACTTCTTTGCGGAAGCGTTCCCGCTGCTCGGGAGCAGCGTAAAGGTCTGTATTCACATTCAGGCCCATCAGCGATTCCCGGTCAGAATACCCGAGCATGCGAATGAACGCGTCATTGCAGTCCAGCAAATTGCCGTCAGGAGTGGCAACGAAAACGCCTTCCTGCACCTGCTCGAAAAGGAGCCGGTATTTTTCTTCTGCCGCGTGCGTGTCGGTGACGTCGCGAATCACATGGATGGTTCCCTTTTGCGTGCTCCCTTGCTCCACGTAGGAAGATGAAGAGACCATGGAGAGGCCGCCGAAGCAGGGATCCGGTCCGTCGTGAAAACGACTATTCACCTCGCGGCAATAGGGACAGCCTTCCCATGCATTACTGCGGGGCAAAACTTCCGCGCAGAGTTTGTTGACCACGCTCGCGGGCGCCATTTCAAGCTTACGCAAAAGCGACTGATTGGCTTTCATCACGCGAAATTCCGAATCGTGCAGCAGCACCACATCCTGAATGGAATCGAAGGTATTCGTCCACTGGCGATGAGAGCGCAAGATTTCTTCCACCAGCTTCGAGTTTTCCACCGCCAGCCCCAGCTGATGGGCGATGCCGGTTAGGAATTCCATGTCCTCAGGAGTGTAGGAGAGCTGGTGACGGCTGCCGAGGCAGAGAGCGCCCATCACCGATTTCTTTCCCATAACGGGAACAATCACAATGTGACGAAAAGTTTCTTTTTCCAGAAAGCCGCGTAGCGCCTCCGAAGAAGACGACCTCAGGACAACAGTGGGATTCGATTCGACCAGTATCTGTTTCAGTGTGTCGTCAACAGCAGAGGAGTTAAGATCGCGAAGGCAATCTGGAGAGAGGTTAACCTGCTGTGAGATGACGGCGCGTTCGCCCTCCAGTGTAAAGAACCACGCCGCCTTTGCCCCCATCAGCGACTTGAACTCATTAAGCGCGCTTCCTAGCGAGGGCGCACTCTGCCGGGCCCCTGCTATGGACGCCGTGAGCGCGTTCACTGCTCCTAAGCGCCGGCTTCTGGTGCGAAAATCGTCGAAGGCCACCAGCAGCATGCTCAGGCCAAACAGCAAGTCCACCATCAAAGATGAGTCTGGTGGCAGATACGCGCTGATCGGAGCCCAATCCAGGTGCAGCAAAAAAAGACTCACGCATAGCAGCCAAGGTCCGATTTCCCAGCGCGCCCAACGAAAACGGACAAGACTGATGGCTGCACTAAGCGCGACGACACGGTAGGCGACCTCAAAGACGGTCCGCAACGTATTTACTTCCGGCCACAGCAAGACCCGGGCGACCGCAAAGCTGATCAGTATTACGGACGCTAGGGCTAAAGGAAGGAGGAATTTTCGACGGTGCGTGTAAATAAAAACTGCCGCTGCAAACAGGCAGATCGCGAGTACAAATTCAGCCTGCGAGATGGCATCGATGTACGACGGGAGGACTGCGCCTTCTACTCCATGCAACGTCCAGCGCGACACGAAGTAAGCCAGCCAGCCGACGATCCACACCAAAAGGTAGCGCTCGCGGAAGGTGCGAAAAACCAGAAGGCTTGCGGCCACAATGGCAAGAGCGGCCGATTCCTCCGCCACCAGTCGGGGCATGCCGAGGCCATCGAAGGCGTACCACGCGCATGAGACAGAGTTATACATTTGCGGTTGCAAACTTGGGCGCTACTTCCCTTAATAGCACGGGGAGCCTGGCTGGTAGTGTCCTTTCCCTGCTTTGATGGTTACCTTGGGTACTCGAACGTGGGATAGAATCGGGTTACACTCTACTTGTTCCCATGCCTGCCGACCGCATACTGGTTGTAGACGACGAAGAACCAATCCGAGACATTGTGACTTCCATGTTGACGGCCGCCAATTACAAGTGCCGTCAGGCTGGGTCAGGTCTTGAAGCCCTCGCCATTCTGGACTCCGGCGAAGATTTTGAGCTTATGCTGTCAGACCTGATGATGGCCGAGCTCGATGGCATCGGACTGCTCGAGCGAACCAAGGAACGTTATCCCGACATGCCGGTTGTGATGGTGACTGCAGTGCATGATATTTCCGTGGCGCTGGCGGCTATCCGCAACGGAGCTTACGATTACCTGCTCAAGCCGTTCGAGCGCGAGCAACTTCTGGCGACTGTTCGCAGAGCTTTAGAAAATCGCCGCTTGAAACTGGAAAATCGCGCCTACCAGACTAATTTGGAATCGCTGGTCACGGCGCGCACGGAACAATTACGCAAGGCCGTCAGCGGACTCGAGCGTTCTTACGACATGACGCTGCAAGCCCTCGGCGACACGCTCGATCTCAAGGATGCCGAAACGGAAGGACACTCCAAGAGAGTTACCGCTTTTACCATCGCGATCGCGCGTGCCATGGGACTCTCAGCCGACCAGATTCGCGTGATTGCCCGCGGAGCTTTTTTGCACGACATCGGCAAAATCGCAGTTCCGGATTCTATTCTGCGCAAGCCCGGAGCGCTGACGCCCGCCGAGACCGACATCATGCGCGAACACTGCTATCACGGCTACCAGATGTTAAGGCGTATTCCGTTCTTGACCGAGGCGGCGGAGATTGTTTATTCGCATCAGGAGAAATACGACGGAACTGGCTATCCGCGGGGATTAAAGGGGGACGAGATTCCTCTGGGATCGAGGCTGTTTTCGATTGCAGACACACTGGACGCAATCACGTCGAACCGTCCTTATCGCGCCGCGCAGACTCTGGAGGCCGCCCGTAAGGAAATAGAGGCCTGGTCGGGAAGGCAGTTTGATCCTGAAGCTGTTCGCATATTTCTTTCCATGCCAGAAAATATCTGGGACGACCTGCGCAAGGAAATTGACGCTCAGATCTATCCCTTCGCCTACTCCACCGCTGCGAAGTAATTAGTGGGCAGCCACCCGGCTCGAATCCACAACCACATCGCGCTGAATCAACATTTCAAGAGTTGTGCCTTCCGGCAATCTCACGTCATTCCCTCGGCTTAACATCCCAATGGCCGTGCCAACGGCTCCGCCGACTCCTGCGCCAATCAAACCGCCCTTCAATCCGTTGCTAAGACCGCCGATCACTGCGCCCGTACCGGCGCTACTGGCAGCTGTCCCGACTTTTTGACCCGTTTGACTATCCTGCTGAATGGTTCCCTCTTGATCTTTGACGGTGGTTTTCTCCGCTCCGGGCGCGTTTTCAATGGAGCCGGGCAGCATCACTGTGTATCCGCTGGGATAAATGAGGGTAGTGAAATGCATGAGGACCTGTGCGCGTCCTTTAATTCTGCCACCCCGCTGAATGCGGACGATCCGGCCCTGCACGTACGTTCCCGCCGGAATAAGAATGCGATCGTTTAAGGCTACCGGAAAAGTAGTCTGCGCATACACCGCGTCCCCTTCGTGAGTGCTCTTGGTGGAGATCGCCTCTTTCAGAGCCACCGGCACGCGAGTGCCGGATGGAATTGTGAGGTCTTTCGTTAGAGGGTCGCGATCCGCCGCGGTGTTGGGCCGAGAATCGCGTAACTGCGGAGTTTCCGTGCTGTTAGGGGACGGCGAGCTGTTTTGAGCCGCCGCCAGAGCGGAGATCGCGAAGACGATTGCGTATTTCCACATGCCTCACCTCCACCCGCCAAAGTCGAGACAAATCTCAGCTGTCGAACCAGCTTATGGAATTACGATGCGCCGAAAATTAAAAAGGTTATCAGGAAGGCTCTACTGAGGAATCGCCGCCCACGCGTTTCGTTTGATTTTGACGCACGTTCCCCATGAACTGTGACTGAAGTCGTTGCGCGCACATTTCTCCGCAGGCGTGCAAAGTCCCTTCCTTTTCGGCAATTGCTTCATCCCATGGACAAAGGTATAAAACCGGTTGCTTAAAGTCTCCAAACGAAGTCCACAGCAGCCACCAGCGATCGCCGGACTTTTTCACCGTGCCACAGTGAGGTCCTGCGCAGCGGTAAAAACCCGCTTCGTTCGTCTTATTGAGCGATGCCATTCCTGTTACTCAGTCTCCCTTTCTATTTATAGATCAAATACTTTTCCCTGCGTTGCCGAAAGTCGTCGAGCGAATCCTGCCAATCTTGAGCGATACGGCGCGGATCTTCTCCCTTGGCGATGAAATCATAGACCGACTGATTCACGAGGATTTCAATCATACGTTCCATATGAAATTGTTGCGGATACAAGCTTCGCAGCGCCGATGCCAGTTCAACTCCCAGTTCGGGTGCATCCAGAGCGTTTCTCTCAGTAACTAAAAAGTTGACTCCCTCGCATTTCTGATTCGTATAGTTGCTTGCGGTTGGAGTGAAAGTCGTCGGTACAAAACGCACACCCGAGATGTTCCGGGCGTTGAGATATTGCGCCAGCTGACGTCGATTGATCCACGGAGCTCCCAGCACCTCGAAGGGCGTCTCAGTGCCGCGGCCAACCGAAACGTTTGTGCCTTCGACGAGCGCCACTCCCGGATAGAGCGTTGCCTCGGTCAAACTGCGCAGATTGGGTGATGGATTAATCCATTCCAAGCCGGTGGAGTCGAGCCAGTCTCCCCGCATCCATCCCTCCATGGGAACAACTTCAAGTTGCGCATTGAGGTGGCGTTCGCCGTTGAACATCTTCGCGAGTTCACCCATTGTCATACCGTGGCGGACCGGCGTGAGTCCGTAATTTACAAAGCTCTCACGTCCTGCGTCTGGCATCGGGCCCTGCACAAAGGCGCCGGTAATTGGATTGGGACGATCTAACACAATCAGCTTGATGTTTGCTTTAGCAGCGGCCTCCAGAAAATATCCCAAGGTCGATTCGTAAGTGTAAAAACGGACGCCCGCATCCTGAATATCAATGACTACCGTGTCCAGTTTTTTCAAGACGTCTAAGAAAGGACGGCGGGCGGCGTCCGATCCGCCGTAGACGCTATATACGGGGACGCCGGTGTTGGCGTCCTTCGAATTCGCAATATCGGTAGTGTCGAGTGTGCCAGTGACGCCGTGCTCAGGACTGAAAATGGCCTCCAGAGAAACTCCCGGGGCCTGCGCCAATACGTCAATCGTACGGCGGCCCTGCGAATCAACCCCGGTCTGATTAGTGAGAATGCCGATGTGCTTCCTGCTATTAGCGCCCGCCAGCAAATCGAAATTGTGCGCCTCCAGAACATCGATGCCGGTTTTAACCGATCCATTGCGAGACGACACACGGCGCGCGGCGGTCTGCGTTTCGTTGTAACCAGTAATATTCATCAACCGTGCCTGGTATCTGTCGCTTACTTTAAGGGGCAAGGCAGCAGACACTGCGGTCGCAATCTTCGACCGCAGAGAAATCACGTTCCCCTTCCCCCGCGGATGTACTGAATTCGTCAGCAGAATAATAAACGTGCGAGTTGTGGGATCTATCCAAAGCGATGTGCCGGTGAAACCGGTGTGCCCATAGGAACCGACCGGCAGCAGATCGCCGCGATTACTGGAGAAGGGCGAATCAATGTCCCAGCCTAGACCCCGTAGCACAGTGGAAGTTGGCGGCTGCTGCGGTGTTGTCATTTTCGTGACGATCTGGGGCGGCAATATCGCACTGCCATTTAGAAGAGCCTGCGCAAATTTCGAGAGATCATCGGCGGTGGAGAACAGGCCTGCGTGGCCAGCCACCCCTCCCATTCGCCTCGCGCTCGGATCGTGTACCACTCCGCGCAGCATTCGCTCATGCTCGTCGTACTGCGTGGGAGCAATTTTAGGCAGCCACGCTCTCGGAGGCAGGAATGCAGTGTGCGTCATTTTCAAGGGTGAGAAGATATGCGCCGCACAATATTTGTCGATCGTAGAACCTGAGACTCGCTCGACGATCTCGCCAAGAGAAATGAAGTTGATGTCGCTGTAAAGAAATTTTGAGCCGGGCGGGAAAATTAGCTTTTCTTCATGCGCCATCCGAAAGGCACTCTCGCGTCCTTCCCACGGCGCGGCTAAATCCAGGTCTTCTTTCAATCCCGAATGATGGATCAGCAGTTGGCGTACGGTGATGTCTTCTTTTCCACTCTGGCCAAACTCGGGAATGTATTTCATCACCGGATCATTCAGCCGGACCTCTCCTCGAGCTACCAATTGCATGACTGCCGTGGTGGTCGCAATAACCTTGGTGAGTGAGGCCACGTCAAAAATAGTGTCGACCGTCATCGGCTCTCGCCGTGGCTCAAGGGCGCGATTGCCGAATGCTTTGCGGTAGACAACTTTTCCATCATGCCAGACAAGCAGCACCGCTCCCGGAGTCTGGCCTTCGTGAATTGATTTTTCGATCACGGAATCGAGGGCTTGAAAACGTGACGATAAGGCCGGAGGCTTCCCTCTGGCCGCAAGCGCCGGATTCGGTAATAAAGATGGCAGCAGCAGCGCGAGGCAGAAAAGACGACCCAGGCATCTAGGGTTGAGCTTTCTCATGTGAGTGAACCGATTCTAGCGCAGCCCAATCTCACGGCGGGCGCTTTACCCAATTACCGAAGTTTGCTATAAGCAGATACCAGACACAACACGCCTTTGCCACAACAATTTTCCGCTAAGCCCGCAAGCGCCGATTCCGTCCACGCCCTCGCTTTTGACTACGGGCAGCAGGACACGATTTTCGCAAATGCCTACGCTTTACTACGGGAAGCAATTTCGAGCCACGCCTTCCCTTCCGCATCGCTTGCCGTCACCCACCGGGGCAGGTTAATCGCTTTGAAAGGTCTCGGAACTTTTACCTACGACCTCCACTCGCCTCAAGTGAAATCCGACACGATCTTCGACCTCGCGTCGGTCACAAAAGTAATTGCCAGTACGACCATGGCGATGATTCTTTACCAGCGAGGGTTACTCGACCTCGACACACCCGTCGTGAGTATCCTCCCGCAATTCAGAGGGGATGACCTCAGGCGTCTAGCGATAACGATACGCATGCTGCTTGCGCACTCGTCCGGCTTGCCCGCGCACGAGAAGTTCTACTTGCACTCTCGCTCCCGAGAAACGGTCATCTCTGCGGCATTGAAAGTTCCCCTGGCTACGCCGCCGGACACCAAGATGGAATACAGCGACATCGGGTTTATCATCCTCGGTAAAATTTTGGAGATGACAGCGAATGAATCTCTCGACGCCTTCTGCCAGCGCGAAGTGTTTGGACCGATGGCAATGACCAGCACGGGTTTCAATCCGCCATCATTACTGCGCCCGCTCATCCCTCCAACAGCAGACGATAAGACTTTCCGGCGCCGCATAATCCAGGGCGAAGTACAGGATGAGAACGCCAGCGCCATGGGCGGCGTGGCCGGTCACGCAGGAGTCTTTTCGTCTGCGAACGATGTAGCAATCTTCGCTCACTTGATGCTCAGTGGCGGTCGTCCGCTACTACGGCCAGAAACTGTTAATACTTTTACACGCCGGCAACCAGTACCTGACGGGACTTCGCGCGCGCTTGGATGGGACACTCCCTCGTCGCCGTCCCAGTCGGGAGATTTTTTTTCTGTGCGTTCTTTCGGACACACTGGATACACCGGCACTTCTCTGTGGATCGACCCTGAACGCGATCTCTCCATCACCTTGCTTACGAATCGAACCTGGCCGGATTGCTCGAATCAAATGATCAAGCAAGTGCGGCCAAAGTTTCACAATGCTGTTGTCGAAGCCCTTGGGTTAGCGCCGGGACGGTCTTAATGCGACCGAGCAAAACACGGCCCGCGGGAACAAAGAAGCGATTGTCCTCTCTCCGTCGCCTCGCTACTGAACAGACCAATGCGGCCTCAAGAGACTTGGATCTGAAGTCTCCACTGGAAATAGTCCGCATCATCAACAATGAGGATGCGAAAGTTGCAGCCGCGGTCAAACCGGCGCTGCCGCAAATCGCCAGAGCGGTCACCGTGATTGCGAAAGCACTTCAACGCGGAGGACGGTTGATTTACGTAGGCACGGGCACCAGTGGCCGCATCGCGGCTCTCGACGCCGTCGAGTGCGGACCAACATTCAATGTAGATCCTGAGCGCGTTCAGTTCGTGATTGCCGGAGGCTTTCGAGCTCTGGGGGCGGCGGTGGAGTCCAACGAAGATTCCGGCGAAATGGGAGAGCGCGCAATCGCTGAACGCAATCCGGGGAAAAAGGATGTCGTGGTGGGCATCGCCGCCAGCGGACGCACGCCTTTCACGATAGCCGCCATCTCCTACGCGCGAAGCCACGGAGCCAAGACAGTCGCAGTCACCTGCAATCGCAATTCGGCGTTGGGCAAAGCGGCACAGATTGACATCGTCGCCGAAGTGGGTCCGGAAGTGATTTCAGGATCTACTCGCATGAAGGCCGGCACCGCGCAGAAAATGATTTTGAATATGCTCTCCAGCGCAGCCATGACGCGGCTTGGTTACGTTTACGGCAACCTCATGGTGAACGTTCGCCTGAATAATGAAAAGCTTTTCGAGCGCGGAATCACAATCCTGGAGCGGGCTACCGGCTCCGATAGAGAGGGCGCGGAACGGGCTCTTCGCGCTTCTAAGAACAATGTCCCGGTCGCGCTTCTGATGTTGCAAAGCGGATGCGTCCGTACGCTGGCGGAACGCGCCCTCAAAAGATCATCTGGAAACGTGCGAAAGGCGATAGCAGACCCTCGAGCCAGGGCAAAGTAATAAGGTCGCATCCTTCACCTGACGTAAGGTCGTGCCCTTCCGATTCATATGTTCTGCTCGGCTGTTACCAGGTTTCGCCGCTAGAATAGGTCAGCACCGAGAAGAACAGCGGGCGTAAACTCACTTCTGTTTGCAGGGAATCTTTTCTTTATGGACAAATTTGTGATTCGCGGCGGAAATCCGCTGCTTGGGACAATTCGTGTGAGCGGTGCCAAAAACGCCGCCCTACCCGCCATGGCCGCTGCCCTGCTTACCGACGAACCCGTCATCCTGGAAAATATTCCCCAGGTTCGCGACATTGAAACTACGCGCAACCTGCTGGCCGCCATGGGCGCCGAGGTCGAACTCGGTTATGGACGCGCTCATCACCGCACCACAATTTGCTGTAAGAA
>JBDUDA010000127.1:0-8733 GCA_040003205.1 Acidobacteriaceae bacterium
CGGGGTGATTGCGAATGCTCCTGGCTTTTGCAACTACGCGCCGGTGAATGCCTCGAACATGCAGTGTACGATCGCGTTCACGCGTTTTCTCAGCGCGACCGACACAGAAGTGCGAAGCGCTCTGCCCGGAGTGAGTTATCGCACCCGGCTAGTGGGCGCTCTTTCGGAGGGCGCGGAATGTACCGTCATTTCCGGTTCGACCCTCGACTTCTATCCTCAATATGTTCCCGCCCCCAACGAGCTGATTGAGGTCCACTACCGGGGCAGCGGTCGGGCCATGGCACGCGTCACGAACCCTGCCAGCATCGCCGCTCAACAACGGCCGAATGGCGATGGCGTGTATGGGGCGGTACGTCATATAAAGCGGCCATCGCCGCGCACAACGACCGATTGCGAAAATGCCGCAATCGCGTTGCTTGACGATTCGGTAAATACGGCGTGGGAGGGAGAGTACGAAGTGTGGAGCGATTTCCTGCCGGCTGCGGCTAGCGATATCTTCCCGGGAGACGCTTTGATTATTAACGTTCCCTCGCGCAATGCCGGGTTTCAGAGCATCGTGAGCAAGGTCGAAATAGTATTTAAAGATCCGGCTAACAATCGAAGTGTCTACCGCATCTCGTTCGCAAATGATGCCGCGAAGTTGTTGGCAATTGATTTCGAGGCTGCAAGAATTACGACTCCCTTGAATGTGGTTGCTGTCGATATATCTCAGGTGGGAGGAACCTACCTGCCTCCGCTGCGGGCTGCCGCGATCACGCAGATAGGCTCCACCAGCGCGAGCGTGGACGCAGGAACGCCACCGCCGGCAGGCGGAGGAATTGAAGTTAGGTGGAGCGACCTGGGATGGGGCTTGAGCAACGATCGCAATCTCGCGGGACGATTCAGCAATCAGCTTTTCACGCTTTCCCGGCTTTTACGTAGTCAAACTTATTACCTGCGTCAGTACGATGCGTCGACGCCTCCAAAATATTCTCGCTATTCTTCCGCCCTCCATATCGACTACCCATTATGAGAGAAATTTCCGACAATACTCCGGGCAAGACCTCGCACCCTTCTGCCGATCCACAACCTCTGGTAATTCGCGTTACTCACAATGATTTTCAGCGTGATGTTTTAGAAAAGCTGGGCCGTTTGGAGGCCAAGATGGACATGATTGTGGGAGGCGGTCAGCCCGGCCGGATGAAACTTGCAGAAGACAAAATAGCGCTGCTCGAGAAAAGCGAGATCCGCCGCAGTGTCTATGACCGCCTGGTCAACGCAGTGATTACGATTGCGATCAGCCTCGCTATCGCAATGCGAGACCATCTGTCCATCCGATGAAAGCTGCCGAAGAAGTTTGTACTTAGCTCATGTGAAACCGCAGGCGAGCGCATCACAAAATAATCAGGGAGGAACAGCATGGACTTTTTATCCAAGCTTTTGCAGGGAATTGCCTTCGTACCTACTGTAGTGAATGGCATTGAAGGACTATTTGGCGGGAAATCCGGCGCGCAAAAGAAGGACGCGGCGCTTTCGTTTTTAGAAACCGCTCTATCGATGACCGACGCAGTCGCCAGCCGTCACATCGTTGACGAAACAAAGTTCAGAGAAGGCATTAACAAAGTGATCGACGGCACGGTGGAATGCCTGAATGCTTCTGCCTGGAAGAAAAGCGAACCAACTCCTACGGCCTAGACGCTCCTGCGCCAGCTCTCTCTCTGGAAACTAACCGATCTCTTCGCTCCAGTTTTCGAGAGTCTTTTTCACCAAAGCCATGAACTGGTCTGCGACCGCGCCGTCAATTAAGCGGTGATCATATCCCAGCGTGAGGTGAACAACTGAACGGATGGCGATCGAATCGTTGCCCTCTTTATCGCTGATCACAGCAGCAGTTTTGGTGATACCGCCAACGCCCATGATTGCAGAGTTCGGCTGATTGATGATTGGCAAACCGAAGACCGCGCCGAACTGTCCGGGATTGGTTACAGTGAAAGTGGAGCCATCGACGTCGTCGGGCTTCAGTTTTTTGGAGCGCGAACGCTCTCCCAGATCAGCGATACCGCGCTGTAAGCCAAGAAAGTTCAGTTCGCCCGCGTTTTTCAGAACCGGGACGATCAATCCCCAATCGAGCGCGACCGCAATCCCGACGTTGATGTTTCGGTGATAGCGAATGTTTTCTCCCTCGATAGAAGCATTCACGATAGGAAATTGTTGCAACCCAATAATAGCGGCGCGCACGAAAAACGGCATGAAGGTTAGCCGTGCACCATGGCGCTGCTCAAACGCCGTCTTAGTTTTGTTTCGCAGGGTCACGATGCGGGTGATGTCCACTTCAAACATGCAGTGAACGTGCGCACTGGTGCGGCGCGATTCAATCATGCGCTGCGCGATAATCTTGCGCATCTGCGTCATGGGAACAGCATCGCCCGGAATATTTGCGGGCGCCGAAGGACGCGGTGACGAAGGTGCAGAGGCCCCCGAAGTCGAAGATGCGGAATCGGACACCCTTGATGGCGCAGCCGTCGCGGCTGGAACAGAGTCCTGCGCCTCGATGAAAGACTCGATATCCTGTTTGGTAATTCTTCCACCCAGGCCGCTGCCTTGCACCTGCGACAGATTGACGTTGTGTTCACGCGCGATTTTGCGGACCAGCGGAGAGGATCTCGTGTGCTCGTCTTGAATTTCTGCCTTGGTGCCGTCCGCCTGATTTTCTCCAGCACTGAAACTTGCTTCCTGCTTAACTTCCTGCCGCTCCCCAGCTTGATTTTGCTTTGAGGCTACGTCTTTTTTCTTGTGGCTTGCAGACTGATCTTCGATTGCCGCCGGCGCGGCGGCTGACTTTGCCGGAGCGGGCGCCGCTGCGGACTCTCCTTCGGCGGCGATCGTTCCTACCACCGTGTTCACCTGTACGGTATCGCCTTCGGCGACTTTAATGTCGCTCAACACACCCGACGCGGGAGCGGGGATTTCGGCGTCAACCTTGTCGGTTGAGATTTCGAACAGCGGTTCGTCACGTTGTACCTTGTCGCCTGGTTTTTTCAGCCACTTGGTAATCGTCCCCTCGACGATGGACTCGCCCATCTGGGGCATCACAATATCAGTCGGCATTATTTCCTTCCATTCAAATCCCTAAATCTCGGGCCAAGCCCAAATCGTTATTATATATGGGCAGTTTCATTTGCCGCGAAGCCGCATGCTTAGTGTTCGTGACCTTCATGACCCGAGGAATTTTCGCTCCCCGGCTTTTCTGACCTAGGCTCCACACCAAACGATTTTTTCCAATACTCCTGCACCGAAGGAGGAAGCTTCTCGATGCGGGATAAAAATGCGGTCACCTTCCACATGTCTTCTTCGCTCAACGTCTTGTTCCAGGCCGGCATGCCGGTGTAACGGACGCCTGTCTTGATCGCATAGTTAATGTGCCACTCAGGGTCATCCATGGGATACAGAATCAATTGAGGCACTGGTGGATAGAATGACTTCGCGATCGGACTGGGCTTGTTATCGAGCGTGCCGTGGCAGAGCGCGCAATTCATGGTGTAAATTTTCATTCCCTGAATCAAATTTTCATCGGTAGGAGGGACTGGATTATTCAGACGCGGAGCGTGCCGGTCCATGGATGCGTCGACGGCCGACATGGCGATCCAGGCCTCGAGATGAGTCGGAACCGCGTCCGCATTGGTTGAGACCAATCCGAAAGTGAGAAACGCAAGGCCACCCAGCACCAGGACAATCAAGGTAACTACAATTCCCAGAACAAAATTCTTCATGGTCCACCTTTGGACGCTGTGATTTAGTTCCGCATCTTGTCAGCGACGAGCAGCCTAATATGCTTTCAGCCGGCGCGCCTCACGCACCACATCTCCTACTTTTGGAAGGAAAAATTCTTCTTGTGGAGGCGAGAATGGTACTGGCGTATCCAATGCCGTGATGCGGACGATCGGACCGTCGAGGTCATCGAAAGCTTCTTCATTGATGATCGCGCTGAGTTCGCCCGCAATGCCACCGGTGCGAACGTCTTCGTGCAGCAAAATTACTTTATTAGTTTTACGGACGGCTTGTGCGATAGCTTCCTTATCGAGCGGCGCCAGGGTGCGCAAATCCACGATCTCAATGTCTATTCCTTCCTTCGCCAGAATCTCGGCCGCTTCGAGCGCGACATACACCATCGCCGCATAAGTAATTACGCTGAGGTCTTTACCTTCGCGAACGGTGCGGGCCTTTCCCAGAGGAACAATGTAATCGTCGGCGGGAACTTCTTCCTTGATGCGGCGGTAAAGATATTTATGTTCAAAAAAAATGACCGGATTGTTGTCACGAATCGAGGCCTTGATTAATCCCTTGGCGTCGTAGGCCGTCGCGGGACAAACAACTTTCAGCCCGGGGGTGTGCACGAAATACATTTCGTTGTTTTGCGAATGGAACGGGCCACCGTGGACATTGCCGCCACTGGGTCCCCGAAGAACGAGAGGCGAGGGTGGTCCCCAGAGATAATGCGTTTTTGCGACCATGTTGGTGATCTGGTTGAAAGCGCATCCAATGAAATCCATGAATTGAAATTCGGCGACTGGTCGCATTCCCGTGAGCGACGCGCCGAAAGCCGCTCCGACGATCGCGGATTCAGCTATAGGCGTATCAATAACTCTCTCGGGGCCGAAGCGGTCAATGAACCCGTCGGTGACTTTGAAGGCGCCCCCGTAAATTCCAATATCTTCGCCCAGGCAAAATACGCTGGAGTCGCGTTCCATTTCTTCCCAGATGCCCTGGCGAATGGCTTCGAGATAAGTCAGTTGTGGCATAGATTTTTTGATTCTGCTTGCGTGCGCTGCGAGCGCGCTTGATTTTATTTGAAATGCAGCGCAGCTTCGCTCTCTTTAGGCGTAGCCGCGGCCGACTTTCCTTTGCGCACTTTAGGAGCACCGTATTTCGGCTTCACGTCGTGACAGCCATCCTCACAATACACCCCGCCCATGGCGGTTTCAGGGGCTGGCAGCGGCGAGTTGACCGCGAAATCGCGCTCTGCTTCCAGATAGCTTTCCATTTCCGCAACGAGGTTTTCGTGTTCTTTTTGCGTCATCCACTTTTTTACGTTCAAAAGATAATTCTCGAAGCGCGTGATGGGATCGCGTTTGCGCCAGTATTCGAACATCGGCTTTGGAACATAGTCGGCACCGTCGTGGATGGCGTGCCCTTTCATGCGCATCATTTTCGCTTCAATCAACGTCGGACCTTCACCCCGGTGCGCACGCTCGACGGCGTCTCGGGCGGCGTCATAAACCTGGCAGGCGTCGGTTCCATCCACGATTACGCCGGGGATTCCATAACCGATCGCGCGTTCGGCGAGATCGTCGATGCGATATTGCATGTCGGATGGTGTGGAGTAGGCCCAGAGATTACTTTCAATGAAAAGTACGAGTCCGAGGTCTTGTACGGCCGCGAAGTTTATGCCTTCGTAAGTCACGCCCGTGGACTGGCCGCCATCGCCAATGTAAGTCATCACCGCGACGTTCTTTCCCTGAAGCCTCGCGCCCAGTGCCACTCCGGCAAGCACAGGAATAAGGTCGCCGAGCATGGAAATCGGCGAGACCATGTTCCGTTTGTGAATATCTCCGAAATGCGACGTGCCGTCGCGGCCTCCGGTAGGAGAATCGGCTTTGGCCATGTATTGCATCATGGTGTCGCGGGGAGCGAATCCGCGCACCAGCAGCGAACCCTGATTGCGAATCATGGGGCCAAACCAATCTTCGGGTCCGAGCGCGTAGGCTGACGCACAGGAACATGCTTCCTGCCCAAGTCCGAAATACACGCCGCCAACAACTTTCCCCTGCTTGTAAAGATTTTCGAGCGCTTGCTCCATTTTGCGATTCAGCAGCATATAGCGGTAAATCTCGATACACTGCTTTTTGTCGAGGTATTTAGAATCGCGAATGGGCGGCACAGGGGCGTCGAAATCGCCGGTGACTTCGTAGCGGACCCCTTCGCTGGAACTTACCTGCTTAATAGAGAATGAGGATTTTTCAAGACGATAATCCGGGATGGAATACGTGCGTTCCTGCGGTAGAGGGACCGGGGCTTTGAGAGACGACCCGTTGGAAGAGGTAACCCTAGGCGCCGGCTTTATGGAATTGTGAATTTTAGAATCCGAGTTTTTCGATATCGGATTACCCGAATTCGCGGCTAATGCCTTCGCATCTTGCGCGACATTCTTCACTGTAAGCTTGGTTTTTTCTTTAGGAGGCGCGGTTTTGTTGCGTTTATTCTTTGCCATGATTCACTGCCTGGACTTGTGTACCGCTGTGCGGCGCACCACTTCATATTAAGCGAAGAAAGTATCTTCCTCTCCACGTAGCCTGCGCAAGTCCTCAGGCACTTTCATCGGAATTCCCTGCGCATGACCGAGCAGCGAATCCAGCGAATCCAGCCACAAAATCTGGCTTTGGAAAATCGTCCCGAAGTTGCGGGCAATCGAATGCGCGATCTTCTCCGGCTCCAATATCTTATTCAATTCCTTCTGCATCGAGGTGACGGACTTTGAGTGGATTCCGCACGGAACAATTAAATCGAAAAAGCTGAGATCGGTACTCACGTTCAAGGCAAAACCATGAGATGTGATAGCGCGCGAAATATGGACGCCAATGGCAGCGATTTTGGCTTGAGGGTGCGACTGTTGACTGACGGCAAGTTCCGAAGACGGCTGATTTTCCAATGTTGACGGGTCGGTCCAAACGCCAGTGAGTCCAGCGACTCTTTCGGTTACGATGCCGAACTCAGCGCAGGTGCGAATCAATACTTCTTCCAGGCGCCTTACGTATTCGATGACCCCGAGAGTGCTGCGGCTAACCTCGTTGGAAGGAAATGCGCGTAAATCGAATATGGGATAGCCGACGAGTTGCCCAGGCCCATGAAAAGTTACGTCTCCACCGCGATCGCATTCAAACACTTCGACGCCACGGCTAGCCAATACTTCCGCCGAAGCCGTGATGTTCGCGCTTTTCGCATTTCGTCCCAGAGTGATAACGGGAGAGTGTTCCAGCAGCAAGAGCACATCGCCGATGGAATTCTCCTTTCGCAGTTTGACGAGCCTCTGCTGGAGCCGAAGCCCTGTGGCGTAGTCGAGCCGATCGAGTTGCAGAACAGAAATCAAATTTTCTTTCTTACGCGTTGACGGCCATGCCGTAAACACTATTCGATGCATCCAGCATAGCCTCGGCCAGGGTTGGATGCGCGTGGATCGTCCACATTAAATCTTCCACGGTAGCTTCGAGTTCCATGGCAGCGACTGCTTCAGCGATCAATTCCGTCGCCTGCGGTCCAATAATATGGACGCCGAGTATCTCGCCGTACTTTGTGTCGGAGACGATTTTGATGAAGCCTTCGTGCTGCCCCACAATCGACGCGCGCGAGTTGGCGGTAAAGGGGAATTTCCCGATTTTCACGGAGTGTCCCAGTTCTTTTGCTTTGGCTTCCGTCAAGCCAACACTGCCAATCTCGGGATGACAGTATGTCGCATTGGGAATTTTCTGCGGATCAATCGGCCTGGCTTCCTTGCCGGCAATTTTCGCTACAGCGACAATGCCTTCCATTGCGCCAACGTGTGCCAGTTGCGGAGTTCCGAGCACGATGTCGCCGATGGCATAGATGCCAGGCTCAGCCGTTTCCATCCATTCGTTAGTCTTAACAAATCCGCGATCGGGCTTGATTCGAGTTTTTTCCAGTCCGATATTTTCCGTTCGTGGCTTGCGGCCTACCGCGATCAGGATTTTCTCGGCGTCAATCTTCTGCTGCTTGCCATCCACACTGAAAGTTACGGAAACTCCGGATTTCGTCTCTTCAACTTTCTCAACCTTCGCCCCGCCGTGAAAATTGATGCCGCGCTTGCGATAAACGCGCGCCAACTCCTTGGACACTTCTTCATCCTCGACCGGCACGAGGCGCGGCAACATCTCAAGAATCGTCACTTCGCTCCCGAAGGAACGAAAGATCGAGGCAAACTCCACGCCAACCGCACCAGCGCCAACGACAATCAGCGATTTCGGAACCGCTCCCATACTCAGAATTTCAATGTTGGTGAGCACCTTGGAATCGGGCGCGAGACCCGGGATCATCCGCGCCTCAGAACCAGTGGATACGATCACTTTTTTAGCCTTAAGCTGAGACGTCTTGCCATCCCCAGCCTTGACCTCAACCGTAAAAACACCGTTTTGCGCAGGTCCCGTCAGCTTGCCGTAACCCTTAATAGTCTCGACTTTGTTCTTCTTCATCAAAAATTCGAGCCCTTTGGCGTGCTTCAAGACGATTTTTGTTTTGCGGTCCTGCACTGCTGCCCAGTTCAACTTTCGCGAATCAACGCCTTCGATGCCGAATTCTTTTGCGTCCTTGAGATGGTCCCAAATTTCGGCGTTAAAGAGCAGAGCTTTCGTTGGGATGCATCCGACGTGCAAGCACGTGCCGCCCAGCAGCGCGTCTTTCTCAATCAAAGCAGTTTTCAATCCATACTGGCCAGCGCGGATAGCAGCGGTGTAACCCGCAGGACCGCTTCCGATAAGTGCCACGTCATAAATTGTGTCAGCCAAAATCGCTCCTTGGTCCCAGCTATTCTCTTTGAGCGCTATGTATATCGCTATGTGTATAAAGATGCGCTGCGGCAAACTCTTGATTCTAGTCCAGTGGGCGTATGAGGGGAAGTGAGGGTGAGCCGCGGCAGTGGCTCAATTTCAAAATAACCTGTCATCTCGACCGGAGTCGTGGCTTCGC
>JBDUDA010000128.1:0-8702 GCA_040003205.1 Acidobacteriaceae bacterium
ATGATCGCGCCCGTGCCGTAATCCATCAAGATGTAGTTGGCGATCCAGATGGGAACTTGCTCGCCGTTATAAGGATTAATGGCGAAGCGTCCAGTGGACACCCCGTGCTTTTCGATAGCGCCGATATCGCCAACTTCTTTCGCTTTGCGCTGCTCGGCAATAAGTTCGTCAACTTCTGCGCGCAACTTCGCATCGGTAGCAGCGAAACTCGCTACCAGCGGATGCTCTGGCGCAAGCTGCACCGAGGTCGCTCCGAAAATTGTATCTACGCGAGTCGTGAAAACTGTGATCTTCGAATTCTCGGGAGAAGCTGGCAATCCATCAACTTTGAAGTCAACCAGCGTGCCCTCACTGCGCCCAATCCAGTTGCGCTGCATGGTGCGGACTTTTTCCGGCCATCCCTCGAGCTTGTCTAGGTCACGCAGCAGTTCGTCGGAATATTTTGTCGTTCGCAGAAACCACTGCTCAAGTTCGCGCTGCTCGACCACAGTATCTTCGTGCCGCCAGCAACGGCCTCCTACGACCTGTTCGTTAGCCAACACGGTCGCGCACTTTGGACACCAGTTCACTCTGCTCTTCTTGCGATACGCCATATCCTTCTCAAACAGTTTGAGAAAGAACCACTGGTTCCAGCGGTAGTAATCCGGCAGGCAAGTCGTGACCTCGCGACTCCAGTCGTAGGCAAAACCGAGGCGCTTCATCTGCGCTTTCATGTTGGCGATGTTGCGCAGCGTCCACTCCCGTGGCGGAGTGTTGTTCGAAATCGCCGCATTCTCAGCGGGCAGTCCGAACGAATCCCATCCCATGGGATGTAACACGTTGTAGTTGTTCATCCACATGTAACGCGCCAACGCATCCCCAATCGCATAGTTGCGCACGTGCCCCATATGCAGCGCGCCCGATGGATACGGCAGCATTTCGAGTACGTAGTATTTCGTCTTGCTGGAATTTACTTCGGCGCGATAAAGAGAATCGTCCGCGTTCCAGCGCTCCGACCACTTTTTCTCGATCCGCTGCGGATCGTAGCGGTCTTCTTGTGGCAGAGTCTGTGGCAGAGTGCTGCCCTGATCAGCGCCGGAGCCGGTGATGGGTGTGTCCTTGGACATACGAGTGAACTATTGATTTTATAACGGGGAGAGAAAAGATGGGTTCATCCCCGCGCAGTTCCGCACTGGAAGTGAAAAAGCAGGTCTCTCGACTGCGCAAGGCGTTCCGCCTCGCTCCCGCTCGAGATGACAGATTTATAACATCGAAGAACGTCAATCTTTAATCATACAGAGCTGTCATCCCGACCGACCCAGTTGCTGCGCGCAGCGCAGCAACTGGCGAGTGGAGGGACCTGCTTTTCCCTCACTTTGATGCCTCTACCAACGCCTTCAACGCTTCAACGTTCCTGCGATCATCTCCCGGCTCGTCTATCGGGGTCTCCGCAATAAACGCTGCTGTCGCAAAGCGAGGGTCGTTTAACAATCTACGAAACGGCTCCAATCCAATCGTTCCCTTCCCAACGTGCTGATGCCGGTCAAGCTTCGATCCGCGCGCGGCTTTAGCGTCATTGCAATGCCACACGCGGACGTTCTTCAGTCCAACCGAATCATCCAAATTAGCCAACGTTTGCGCCATTCCTTTTTCGCTGACGATTTCATATCCAGCGACATGGGTGTGGCAAGTGTCTATGCATGCCGCGACCGGAACCAGGCCATCGAGCCGCTCAATGACTTCGGCCACCTGCTCGAACGTTCCTCCCAGCGAATATTCCGCGCCCGCTGAGTTTTCGATCAGCACGCTGAGGTTTCCTTTCGAGAGATCGAGTCCCTGGCTGGCGACGTGGATCGCGGTCGCAGCCCGCAGCAAGCCTTCTTCACGATCGGCTCCGCGAAACGATCCGGGATGCAATACCAGAAAATCTGCGCACAGAGCTATGGCCCGCTCAATCTCTCCGCGAAAGGCCAGAATCGATTTCTCCAGAAATTGCGGCGTCACGCTGGCGAGATTCACCAGATAATTCGTGTGGATGACCAGCGGCTTGAGATCGTACTTATCCCTCAGGCGGCTCATTTCATCGCATTGCGGAGATCCCAGCTCGTAAGGCGCCCACTGCCGCGGACTGGACGAGAAAATCTGTAGCGTGTTGCATCCCAGCCGCCACGCCCGTTCGGCGGCATTCTGTACACCTCCTGCGCTCGAAGTGTGAATGCCAATTCGCCGCGAAGTCAGCCGCGGCGGCTCTTTTGGCGGAGGCAGTTTAAGAATGTCCTGCTCCTTCGCCATCGAACTCTTTCGCGATTTGTAGTAGACCGGACGAGGCATTGCGACAGTATAACCAGCACGACGCGCCTGCCCGGCGTCTGCCAGTATTTGCGACAACATTCGACTAACGGTAAACTTAGTGTCCTCGAGGTGTATTGATGTTAGTAGTGATGCAGGCGCATGCCAGCGAAGCGCAAGTACGCGCCGTTTGCGAAAAAATTGAGTCGCTGGGATATCGCGCCCACTCCATCCCGGGAGCTGAACGCACCGCCATCGGCATCACCGGCAACAAGGGCGAAGTAGAGCCCGGCACGCTGGATGAAATGGCCGGGGTTCAGGAAGTCATCCGCGTCACCAAACCCTACAAGCTCGTCAGCCGCGACATCAAGCACGACAATTCTGTGATTCGATTTGCTGGATCTTCGGCGACCATCGGCGGCACAGCGTTAGCGGTAATCGCAGGACCGTGCGCCATCGAGACCCGCGAGCAGGCTTTTGCTATCGCGGAACGTGTCCATCGCGCAGGCGCACAGTTTTTTCGCGGAGGAGCCTACAAGCCTCGCACTTCTCCATATTCGTTTCAGGGGCTGGGCGAGGACGGTCTGCGCATTATGGCGGAAGTGCGCGACAAATTTGGATTGCTGATTGTCACCGAAGCCATTGACCACGAGTCGCTCGCGCTGGTAGCCGATTACGCGGACGTGATCCAGATCGGCGCCCGCAACATGCAAAATTTTTCTTTGTTGAAAATGGCTGGCAAGTGCCGGAAGCCGGTGCTGCTTAAGCGCGGAATGTCCGCCACCCTGGAAGAATTTCTCATGGCGGCGGAATACGTCATGAGCGAGGGCAACTACAACGTTATTTTGTGCGAGCGCGGAGTGCGCACCTTCGCCGACCACACCCGCAACACTCTTGACCTCAGCCTGATACCTGCCGTTCAGCGGTTGAGTCACCTTCCAATCCTCGTGGATCCCAGCCACGGCACCGGCAAGAGAAATAAGGTCACTCCGCTTTCGCGCGCGTCGGTAGCAGTTGGTGCCGATGGTTTGATTGTTGAAGTGCATCACGACCCGGACAAAGCTCTCTCCGATGGGATTCAGTCGCTGTATCCCGATCAGTTCGATGAGCTCATGGCACAGGTGAGGCAGATCGCTCCGGTGGTGGGACGCACGGTTCCGGCCCCCGAATCCGGCCTTCCTCTGGCGGCTCTCAATGATGGTTCCGGCTCGCACTCTGCAACCTCCGCCCACTGACTTGAAGAAGCTACTGCTTATAGCTGTGCTACTTCCCTTACTGGCTGCGATGGGATGGTGGTATTTTTACGAGCGCGAACTGCCAAGTTTCGCCCCTGCCTACCGCGAGTATGCGTACGTCTCCAACAGCAAGAGCAATACCGTCAGCGTGATTGACGTTCGTACCTTCGAACCCGCGAAGACAATCAAGGTGGGAAGCGAACCCAATGGCCTGGCTGCCAACAGTAAGAAGAACGAAATCTACGTGGCAAATATTTCTTCGAGCAGCGTCAGCGTCATTGATGCCGAACGCAATGAAGTGGCGGCGACCATCGCGGTACGAGGAAAGCCCGTATCTATTGAGATCTCCGGTGACGGCCGACACGCCTACGTAGCAGCTTCTAACCCAGGGAATATCTTTGTCCTAGACTTGGACAGTCGCAGCGTGGTGGGAAACATTCGGGTTGGTGACGATCCTGCCGGAGTTCAAATCTCCAAAGATGGACGCACCGTGGCTGTCAGCAATCGCGGAGACAACACAGTCTCATTGATTGATGCAAAAAAGCTGACTGTCAGGGCAACGGTCCCCGTGTGCGAGCAGCCCAAGTCCCTCACGATTCTCCCTGACAGCAGCAAAGCGTTCGTTGCGTGCATGGGATCGGCTCAGGTGGCTTCGATTGATCTGAAAAACGATAAACTGCTCGCTCTTCTCGACGTCGGAGAAGCGCCCAGCGATATCGTCGCGAAGCCCGATGGCGGAGAGGTGGTCGTGTGCAACTCTGCATCGAATAGCATTTCGATGATTGAATCTGCTACCGACGAAGTGAGCGGCAGCTATCTCATCGGCAACCGGCCTTCACGAGGGATCGTGACCGAGGATAGTTCGCGTTTCATGGTGAGCAACTCGGGCTCGAACAGCGTGGCTGTTTACGACATTGATTTCGGAAAAATCATTGCCCTGTTGCCGGTCGGCAGCCATCCCGATGGACTCGCACTCTCGCAGAGCCAAAACTATTTGATGGTTTTGAATTCGGAGTCGGGCGACATCACCGTGATCCAGAAACGCAAAGCTCGAAAGCTCGAACCTACGGAATATTCCCTTTTAACGATGATTCCGGTCGGAATGCACCCTGCGAACATCGTGGTGAAGTCGTTTATGCTAGGCGCGCCGCCGAAGTAGATCGTTTAGCTCTTGGCGCCGCAGCACTTCTTATATTTTTTCCCCGATCCGCAAGGACACGGATCGTTGCGTCCCACTTTATCTCCCCCGCGCACGACCTGCTGGACGGTCTGGAGATCTCCGGACCCCGCCATGCGCGCCTGCTCCAGCTCTCGACGTTTTTTGCGCTGAAAACTTTCCTCGATTTCATCCACCGAGGTCGTCAGGTGACGTGGCTTGCTTCCATTGCCGTCGCCACTTCTGGGCGAGGCCCCCCGCACTTCAGCGTCGCGGCCATCACGCGCGCCGCTATCGCCGCCGTCCGCTGGGCGCTCCAATATCTGCATGAGATACAGATACCGTACAGTATCTTCCTGAAAGCGCTGCATCATGGCTTCGAACATGTCAAACGATTCGCGTTTGTATTCCACCAGAGGATCATGCTGGCCGTAGCCTCGCAGGCCGATACCCTCTTTCAGGTGGTCCATGTTGAGCAGATGATCTTTCCATTGCGAATCGAGCACACTCAACATGATCATGCGCTCGTGATAGCGCAACGCGTCGGGGCCGATGAGTTGTTCCTTGGCGTCGTAACGCGCCTTCAGCAGATCGAAGATGGCATCGCCCAGTTCCTGGCGGCTCAAAGTTTCCGGCTTCAGACCCTCGGCGAGGATGTCTACCCCCGAGCGGGTGAAAATCGCATCTTTCAAACCCTTGATGTCCCAGTTTTCAGGGTGCACCTTGACGCCGCAGAATTGATCGAGCAGTTCGCTGAGGATGCCGGAAACATAATCCTCAAGAATCAAATCTTTTTGGTCGAGGCCCTCGAGCAGGCGTTTCCGCAAACCATATACGGCCTCGCGCTGTTTGTTCATCACATCGTCGTATTCGAGCAAATGTTTGCGAGCTTCGAAGTTTTGCGCTTCCACGGCCTTCTGCGCCGCTTCGATACGCCGGCTGATCAAACGCGATTCGATTGGAACTCCCTCTTCCATGCCCAGCCGCTGGAGCAGTGTGGACACCCACTCCTTCGCGAAAATGCGCATGAGATCATCTTCGAGCGATAGATAAAAGCGCGAAGATCCGGGATCGCCCTGGCGTCCCGCACGTCCACGTAACTGGTTATCAATTCGGCGAGCCTCGTGGCGCTCGGTGCCGAAAATATGCAAGCCGCCCGCCTCGATCACTTCGTCGTGCTCTTTGTCGGTCTGCGCCTGGTAACGCGCTAGAGTTTCCGTCCACTGGGGCGTTGGAACAACGTATTCGTTGCCGGCGTAATACCAGACCGAACTTTTGCTTTCGTCAACATCTATCTGAATTTTGCCTTGTGCGGCGCGCAGCGGCTGAGCGATTCCCTTCTTCACGCACTCCTGCTTGGCCATGAATTCAGGATTGCCGCCCAGCAGAATATCGGTGCCGCGGCCGGCCATGTTGGTGGCGATCGTAACCATGCTCTTACGTCCCGCTTGAGCAACAATTTCAGCTTCGCGCTCGTGATACTTGGCGTTCAGGACGACGTGCTTAATACCTTTTTTCTTGAGGAGTTCCGACAGTCGCTCGGACTTCTCGATCGAAGTTGTGCCCACCAGCACAGGCTGGTTGGTCTGATGTAACTTCTGAATTTCATCGGCGGCTGCGTAGTATTTTTCTTTTTCAGTGCGGTAAACAACGTCGGCATTTTCAATTCGCCGCATGGTCTTATTGGTGGGAATGACCATGACTTCAAGGCGGTAAATCTTCTCAAACTCGGCGGCTTCCGTTTCCGCGGTTCCGGTCATGCCTGCGAGTTTTTTGTACATGCGGAAATAGTTCTGGAAGGTAATCGTGGCGAGCGTCTGGTTCTCGCGTTCAATCTTGACGTTCTCTTTGGCTTCCACGGCTTGATGTAGACCATCTGACCAGCGCCGTCCCGGCATGAGGCGACCAGTGAATTCGTCAACAATGAGTACTTCGCCGTCTTTCACAACATACTCAACGTCGCGGTGATACAGCGAATGCGCTTTGATGCCCGTCTCGACGTGATGCTTGAGGTCCCAATTTTCTGGATCGGCGATGTTCCCAATGCCTAACAACTGTTCAACCTTTTCCCAGCCTTCGTCGCTGACCGTGATGTTGCGATGCTTTTCATCCACAACATAGTCGCCCGTCAGTTGCTTGGGCTCGCCAGGCGCGACATCAATTTCCTCGCCCTTCTCGAGCTTGGGAATAATGCGGTTCACTTTCGCATACTTATCAGTGGACTCTTCACTCGCGCCCGAGATGATCAGCGGGGTGCGGGCTTCGTCAATCAGGATCGAATCCACTTCGTCCACGATGGCGAAATTATGCATGCGCTGCACGCAATCGTGAAGATCGAATTTCATGTTGTCGCGCAGGTAGTCGAATCCGAACTCGTTGTTGGTACCGTAGGTCACGTCGGATGCGTAGGCATCACGGCGCTGCTGATCGTCCAGATCATGGACGATGACGCCCACCGTGAGTCCGAGGAAGCGGTACAGCTTGCCCATCCACTCCGAGTCGCGTTTGGCCAGATAATCGTTAACTGTGATGACATGGACGCCGCGTCCACTGAGGGCGTTGAGGTAGACGGGTAGCGTCGCGACCAGCGTCTTACCTTCGCCGGTCTTCATTTCGGCGATCTTGCCGGAGTGCAACACCATGCCGCCAATCAACTGCACATCGAAATGCCGCATGTTCAGGACGCGTCGGCTGGCCTCGCGCACGACCGCGAAGGCCTCCACAAGAATCTCGTCTAAAACCACGTTGATGGATCTGGCTTTTTCTTTTTCGAGTTCTTTTACGCGGTCAAAATCGGGCGCATCTTCATCGGGAGAAACGACCTCGGGCTGCGCCTGTCCCATCTGGCTCAAGCGTTCGCTCACCCGGCGCCGAAACTCGTCCGTCTTCGCGCGCAACTCATCGTCGCTCAGCTTTTGAATTTCCGGCTCGAGCGCATTGATCAACGCAACGTTCGGCATCAGCCGCTTGAGCTCACGCTCATTCTTGGTTCCGAATACTTTCGCGATGGCACGATGAATCAAGTTTTAGTCCCTTAAAGGCAAGGCGAATTCAGGCCCACCAACATCAGAAATCTAGCAACTAGAAGGCTAGCATATTAGATGCAGCGGCAGAAGGTAAGTCGCGGCGGGGATTACCTCGCGCTCCCAGCCTGGCGAGAGCATCACTCCGCCCCTTTGGCCGCGCCGCATCTTTCGGTTATATTGCCGAAGCCGACGATGCCCACCTTTTACGATCGCTTTCGCGAGTGCGCCGAGCGCTGGCCCGATAATGTCGCGCTCGAAATCCAGAAGCATGAGCGGGTGAAGAGCTTCACCTACTCGGAGTTACGCCATATGGCGGATTCGATTGCTAACTGGCTCACCGAAAATGGTCATCAGCAAGGTGAGCGAGTCGCCATTCTCGCCGACAATCATCCTCGCTGGGTAGCAAGTTTTCTCGGCATCATCGCTGCCGGATGCACCGCAGTCCCGCTCGACACGGCATTCCACGCGGACCAGGTGCAGATTCTGCTGAAGGATAGCGGCGCTTCACTGCTTTTCTGTAATTCGAAATATCTGCCGACTGCGGTCGAGGCCGTCGCGGGGATGGGGGTAACAATTGTCGTTACAGATTCGGAAGTAATTTCAGTTTCGATCCAGGCTAATTCGACCGACGGTGAGATCGCAGCCAATCTCGACAGTATTTTTTCTTCGGGGCCGCGATCGTTTTCTCCCCGAAACATTGCAGCGGAGGGTCTTGCTTCCCTCCTCTACACATCGGGCACAACCGCCGATCCCAAGGGAGTCATGCTGACCCACGCAAACCTTCTGGGCGAAGTGGAGGCTGTTTCGACATGGGGGCAACTTGGACCGGACGATGCCGTCCTCGGAGTATTGCCGCTTTTCCACGTGCTGTCGCAAATGGCGAACTTACTTCTACCTTTGGTAAATGGATGTCGAGTCGTTTATCTAGAAACTCTAAATACGACAGAACTGCTACGTGCGCTAAAAGACCGCCGGATCACCGCCTTCGCCGTCGTCCCGCAGTTCTTCTATCTCATC
>JBDUDA010000129.1:0-8697 GCA_040003205.1 Acidobacteriaceae bacterium
CAGGACGCTGCTTCAAGAAAATCGGTTGGATTGTTGCCTTAAAGGTCTCAAAATTCCTGACTTCACTCGACCCCGATGAAGGGTTGACGGACGAAGCCTGCGCGGACTCGGAGCTACGGCTAAATCCGGCCCACGCCGCGATAGCCTGCCACTCTGCATCGTCGCGAGATTTCCAGAATTTTCCTCCCGTGTGCGCGGGATCGCCGCCCGCCTCCGGTGCGAGGGGATGTATGAGGAGAGGGCTTTTCGACACGTCCGAGCGAGTAATCAATTTGGAGACGTGCTCAAAGTTTTGACGGGATTGTTCATCGCTCCACGACGAACTGCCGGGAGAGAAAGGTTGCAGGCGTAAACGGGTAGCTAAAGCCGAATGACAATCGTAGCAGCGCACGCCGCCCTCGCGCCTCTTCACAAAGATGGGCTCGACGCGGGCTCTGTAGGTCTGAAAATCAAGACCTTCTTGCGTCGGCACCGTGTTTGTCCCTTGATATGCAGATGAAGCGGTGCTCGCCACGGTGATAAAAGCGGAAATCGCAATCAGACTTATCTTCACCTGGTTGCGAATTCCCATTCAGATCGGCCTTAGAAAATCACTTTGATTGCGAACTGGATCTCTCTCGCCGTTGTGGTCGTCCTAGACAGAAGCCCAGATACTCCGGTCGGTGCTCCCGAACCGTCGAAGATATCCGAATTGTCGGGGGTCACCGGAGGCGCAAAGTTTGCGTGATTCAGAATATTGAAAACTTCAGCGCGGAATTGAATATTAAAACGCTCAGAGATGCTTTTAATGTAGTTGTTCTTGAACACAGAAAAGTCCAGCTCGGTAAGTCCAGGACCGATCAGGATGTTACGACCGGCATTGCCGCGAAGGTTAAAGCACCTTAGATCTCCGGGCGCGAGCGGGGCGCCCACACTGGGCGGAGCGGGATCGCAGTTCGCATCGAAGAAGGCCTGGTTGGGCGCCACCGGAACCGCAAAGCAATTTGTCTTGATGTAGTTGGTTGCGGTCCCAGGATTAGTCAGCGTCTTGCATCCCGCGCCACCCAGGCGGTTGGGGACGTTCCAGTCATCGCTGCTAAGCGTCCCCAGAGGGTCCGCTCCCGTTCCATAGGTTGCTGTGAATGGAATGCCATCACTGGCAGTGAAGATGACGCCGAGCTCCCATCCACGCGCTGCCCACTCCGCTGCACCAGAGAGATGCTTGGGAGAGGGTATTTCCCAGGTGCCGTTCAGAACGAAAGTGCGCCCAACGTTGAAATCCGAAAGGCCGCGATTGAGCTTCAAGTCAAACCAGGGAAGGCTGGAGATGGAATTTCCGAATGAGTCGCCGGCGCCGGTTGCGGAGCTGGTATCCATGCTCTTTGCCCAGGTAAAAGTGCCCTGAAGCTGGAGGCCATGGCTCATGCGCTTCGCTAGCTGTGTTTCCAGAGCGTTGTAATACGAGTGACCGTTATAAAACATTGCGCGGACCGAACCGAAATTTGTATTGATGGGATCTGGGGGATTGCCTGCGTTCGGACCGGAAATGAGATTGCCGTCCACGTCCACTTGGGGCCACAGATATCCCGCTGAGGTCTTGGTTGGCAGGACTAGATTGGCTTCGTCTACCCGGAACGGTTGATGGATGCCGCGCGATCCGACATAGGCAACCATGCCTGCCAGAGTGGGGGTAATTTGCTGCTGTATGTTCAGGTTCCATTGCGCTACATAGTTGCGCTTTGGGTTGGGGTCAACATAGGTAGCGCGCAGTTTGTTCGCGGGGAAAGTGAAGTTACTAAGTCCCGAGAAAAACGTGCCGGGACCGGGATTGATCGCGGTGTAGGAGAAGAAGGGAGTAGCTTGCGTCGTAAGCAGAATGAACTGGTAAGGAAGTGGTAACACATCGAACAAACCTATCCCGCCGCGGACAGCCGTCTTACCGTTACTGAAGGGATCCCACGCAAAACCCACCCGCGGTTCGAAATTTTTTGTAGTCGGGTTGTTGAAGAAAGGATTTCCCAGATGAGGTACGGCATCGGAAAGATTGCGCAGATTTGAAAGCTTGCCGTGGGTTTCGGTTGGCACGGTAGACATTTCGTAACGCAAGCCGAGGTTCAGAGTTAGATTTGGCCGGGCGCGCCAATCATCCTGGAAATACGCTCCGAAAAGCGTCTCACGGAGATTTCGTGGGGACAGAGTGCTGGCGATTCCTCCCTGAAATTTAACGGGATTGTTGGTCAGAAAATCCGTCAAGGTATCAAATTTCCAAATGCCGTTGGGATCGGTATCGGCCAGAACATTTAGCAGCATACGCTCGGCGGCGAACCCGAACCGAAGGGAGTGGGTCCCTTTGTTGACAAATGCATCGTCATACAACTGAACAGAATTCCAGTGATAGAAGTAGGTTGGGCTTCCACCTACCCCGCCCGTAAATGGGGTAACTCCCGTCATAAACACCTGCGAGGCGGCGCGACCTGCAAAAGCGGTGCCTCCCACGCCTAAAGAAGTGTCGCTCGCCAGCGGGTTGATGGCTTGCAGGCTTTGATTGTTGTTGACCGTCTCGTGGTTCCCCCCGATGCGAATGGAATTCGCAAAGTTGGGCCTGAACATATGGGTCTCTTCTATCGAAGCGAATTGCCGCGAAGTAAGAGTGTCAAACACGACGTTATTCAGTCCGTCGGGAGATGAGTAAGGAGTTTTGTCATACATATAGGTCCCGAATAAGCTGTCTTTATCGGAAAAATGGTGGTCTATGCGAGCAGTGAAGAAGTTTTCATTTACGACTTGCTGTCCTGGAAAAGAATAGATTCCAATGTCGCCATTTCCGAGCAGAGAACCATTGGGAAGGTGCCAAAAAGGCAAATAAGCTTTGGCTCCCAGATCTACGCCGTTGGCGTCGGTGGTCGGCCCAGGCGTTAACTGCGTGGTCGTGCATGGACTGGACGGATCGGCGCCGCCCGGATTGGAGCACAGCAGTCCCGCGCGCGCGGCCGCGGATGGCACGGTGGTGAAAGAGGTGATGCCTTTTGACTGCCGAATTCCTTCATAGTCGGCAAAGAAGAAAGTATTGTTCTTGACGATTGGTCCGCCCACGGCCCCGCCAAACTGGTTGCGTTTAAAGGGTGGGATTTTATCTCCGTCAAAATAATTTCGAGCGTCTAGCGCGCTGTTACGTAAAAACTCGTAGATGCTTCCGTGAATCTGGTTGGTTCCCGAACGCGTGATGGCATTCACAACGCCGCCGGAAGTTTTTCCGTATTCTGCCGAGTAGTTGGTAGTAAGGACGGAGAATTCCTGAATCGCGTCAACGCCCAGGTTTCCTCCCAGTACGCTCCCCGGTGCTCCGTTGGCGTAGTCATTGAGGCTGACACCATCCAGACGGTAATTGTTCTGTTGCGGACGTGCTCCCGAGATCGTCAATTGCTGTCCGAAGCCGCGATTCCCGCGATCGGTGCCGGCGGCGAAAGTTGGCTGCGTTTGAATGGCATTGACGCCGGGCTGCAGCGTGGCCAGATCCGTCCAGCTACGGCCATTCAAAGGTAGTTCGCGAACGGTGGTCGCATTTACTACTGCGCTGATATCCGAAGTTGTGAGTTGTACCGCGGGCGCTTCACCAGTTACCTGAATCGTTTCGGTGGTGGTGCCAATCTGCATGTTGAGGTCAACAACTTCCTCCGCTCCTACGGTCAGAGTTATGCCCGTCCGTAACTCAGTTTTAAAGCCGGAGGCCGTGAACTTTACCTCGTACTTACCGGGGATAAGGTTGGGCGCGGTGTACAAGCCGTCTCCATTGGTAGTTGTCGGGCGGCTTACTCCGGTTTCGATATTGGTGATGGCGACTTCAGCGCCGGGAATTACGCTGCCCTGAGCATCTTTGACTGTGCCGGAAATAGTTCCGCCAGAGACTTGAGCTCGAAGGGCGGGCTGGAGCGCGAACACGTGAAGGAGCACGAGCAGGAGCGCGAGTGATAAAGACTTTGTCGCAACATTATTATTCAGGTGGGAAACCATCGGGCCTCCGAACTTGCTGTGTGTGACGCGGCTGAAAGCTTAACTCAGCGTTTCAATTCGAAACAAATTAATTTTCGTTCATTTGCCAATGAGTAAACCGTCGCGAAGGGAACCTAATTCGATACCATGGTGTTGACATCTGCAACAGGAAGATGGAGCTTGTACTTCAGCTTGACTTAAGGCGTTCTGCTCTAAATAAAAGCGGGCCGATTCAACTCGCACCAGTAAAACAAATTACCTATGAGCCGATCGGATTAAGGACGAACGATGATCAGACGCGATTTTGGTAAGACCGTATTGTTAACTCTCGCTTCCCCTCTTTTCCCTAACTTCTCGGAGGGGGCAGCAACAACGGAAGCTACAGGCGCAGAAACTTTCCCCGCGGCCCCCGGCCTGACTGCATATGTGGCGCGCTTCGTAGTAGAGACGAGTTACCAGGCAATTCCCGCCGACGTTCTCGAGCTTGGGAAGAAATCTATCCTCGATGGTTTTGGACTCGCGCTGGCAGGATCGCGCGCCCAGTCGGGCCCGCTTTGCCTGGCTTACCTCGACAGCCTCGGAATTTGCCAGGGAAAATCCACGCTAATTGGTACCTCGCGAAAAACTGCTCCCCAATTTGCGGCGTTCGTGAATGGAGTGTCCATTCATGCAGACGATTATGACGATACTCAGCTCTCCGCCGCCAAGGATCGCGTGTATGGACTGTTGGTTCATCCGACAGTGCCGGTTTTACCCGCAGCCTTCGCGATCGCTGAAAAGGGCGGGGTTTCGGGGAAAGAATTTATGTTGGCCTACCATCTCGGGGCAGAAGTAGAGTGCAAAATCGCAGAAGCCATCGCCCCGCGCCACTATCAAGATGGATTTCACTCAACCGGCACCTGCGGTCCCTTTGGATCGGCAGCGGCCTGCGCGAAACTGATGCGATTCGATGTTGGCAAAACTCTAAACGCCTTCGGAATTGCGGGTAGTCAGTCAAGCGGCCTGCGCGAAAATTTCGGAACCATGACGAAACCATTCCAGGCCGGACGCGCCGCGGAAAGCGGACTCGAAGCCGCGCAACTGGCTTCCTTAGGATGGACGGCAGCCCAACAAATTCTCGAGGCACAGCGCGGATTTTTCCACGCCGCCGGAGGATCGTTCGAACCCAGCTTCATCATGGACCGACTGGGGAAGCCGTGGACGTTCGCGTCCCCGGGAGTTTCTCTGAAGCCTTATCCGTCAGGTTCGTTGAGCCATCCCGCGATGACGGAAATGGCGCGGCTGATTGAGAAGAACGATATCAAGCCAGCGCAAGTAGAGAAAGTAGAGATCGGCGCGAACCACAACATGACGGCGGCTCTTCTGCACAATCATCCGAAGACCGGGCTTGAAGGCAAATTCAGCATGGAGTTCTGTCTTGCGATCTTGCTGCTTGAAAGAAAAGCTGGCTTAGCGCAGTTCACCGATGAGTCGGTAAGGCGTCCTGAAGTGCAGGCAATGATCGAGAAAATTAGGTATTACGTTGACCCCGAGGCAGAAAGCGCCGGCTACGACAAAATGACTTCAATTTTAAAAATCTTCTTGAAGGATGGACGGGTGATATCCGGCAAGGCCGAATTTGGTAAGGGCAGCCCTGCCGACCCTATGAGCTTTGAGGAAGCGTCCGTTAAGTTTCGAGGATGCGCGGAATATGCGGGCTGGCCAAGAGATAAGGCGGAAAAAATAATTACGTTTATCCAACGCCTTGAAAATGCCGGCGACATGAAAGGGCTGACGCCTTTGCTGACAGCTTAGGCGGACTTACACTCTAGAAACAGCGACTTCTGTTACAGCAGAGACCGGGGCAGAGACTGCCAGCGGCCACTCCACTCGAAACATACTGCCCAAGCCTGCGGTACTTTCCACGGTGACGTCAGCTCCATGCGCCGTGCAGATCGCTTTCACAATCGCGAGTCCGAGGCCCGAGCCTCCGGATGAACGGGAACGCGCGCGGTCGGCGCGATAGAAGCGTTCAAAAATATGCGGGATGGATTGTGCATCAATCCCCACTCCGTTGTCCGCAATTTCTAAAATTGCCCTGGCTTGCATTTTTTTTACGCTCACGGTCACACGCCCGGCATGTTCACAATATTTGATTGCGTTGTCCAACAGATTGGCGATGACCTGACGCAGGCGAATTTCATTGGCCTCAACCATCACTCCCTCGGTGATGTCGAAAGCCAGCGCAATGGACTTTTCTTCCGCCAGCAGGTGGAGTTGCTCAACTGTGGAAGTTGCCATTAAGCCCAGGTCAAGATGAATGCGGTTGGAAGAAGCTTCGCCTGCATCCAGCCGTGAAATCTCCAACAACTGCTCGACAATTTTTCCCAGGCGCTCAGTTTCCTCGAGCGCGCTGCCAATAACTTCCAAATGCCTGGTTGGAACTCCGTTACTGGCGAGAGCTTCGAGTTCGCCGCGGATAATCGTTAAGGGAGTTCGCAGCTCATGCGAGACGTCGGCTGAAAAGCGGTTGATGTGTTGAAAGGACTCGTCCAGGCGGCTGATCATTCGATTCAGGGACTTCGACAAACGCTCGATCTCATCTCCGGAATGCACCTGCGGCAACCGCTCACTCAAATTTCTGGAGCTGATGCGTTCGGCATGTTCAGCAATATCGTTGACCGGCTCCAGCGCTCGCTGCATCACCCAATATCCACCTGCGATCGCGCCTGCAACAATCAGCGGCAGTCCGAAGGCGAGGATTTCGAGAAGACGCTCAAGCACCGCTCTGCTTTGCTGATACGGCGCGCCACTCTCGATCAGGAATAGCTTTCCCTGACCGGTGGAGTAGGGATAGGCATAGATGAATAGTGGGGTTCCGCCCACAATTTCAGTTCGGTAGGATGGCTTGCGTGTATTCGCGTAGGAAGGAATTTTTGAAGGATCGAACGAACCGCCGCGAGGCGGCCCGGAACGATAGAGAATCGTTCCATCCTGACGGGTGATGCGAATAAACCGGCCATTGATTTCCGGAGCAAGCTCGGCGGTTTCATCGGCAACGTACTTATCACCTCTTCTGTCGACCTCCGACAAAAGCTTTTCGCCGATCGTACGAGCTTGTTCGGCGAGGGTCGTTTGCAGACTACTGTCCAGGTAGTGCTCGAGGCCGAGGTAGACCGAGGCGCTGAAGACCAGCAGCGAGATGGTAAGAAGTCCGGCATACCACGCAGTCATTCTGAATCGCAGAGAATGAGTGTTCATACTTCGCCGCCTACGGTGATGGCGTAACCCACGCCCCGGATGGTACGAATAAGCTTTCGTGGATGAGCGGTATCTATTTTGCTGCGCAGGTGGCGGACGTAAACATCCACAATGTTCGTGATGCCATCGAAACTTTGATCCCAAACATGTTCAATAATCATGGTGCGGGAAA
The DNA here is from genome assembly GCA_040003205.1 of Acidobacteriaceae bacterium. Classification (GTDB taxonomy): domain Bacteria; phylum Acidobacteriota; class Terriglobia; order Terriglobales; family Acidobacteriaceae; genus JALYIM01. Next base: position 7,382 of record JBDUDA010000129.1, read on the forward strand.
GCACGCGTCCCGCATTCGACATAAGGTATTCGAGCAATGCGTATTCTTTGGAGGTGAGCTCCACTCGCTTGCCGGCACGTTTGACTTGCTGCGAGAGACGGTCTAACTCAAGGTCGTCTACGTGGATTGAGCTGGCACGGTTAACTGGTCCGCGACGCAGGAGCGCTTTTATTCTCACCAGTAATTCTGCGAACGCGAAAGGTTTCGTGAGATAGTCGTCGGCGCCGGCTTCAAAGCTTCCAACCTTGTCCTTGAGTGAGTCCCGTGCGGTAAGCACAAGTATGGGGACGGTTGTGTTATTTCGACGAATCAGTTTGAGAACCTGTTCGCCGCTGACCTTGGGCAACATCAGGTCAAGAATCAAAAGGTCGTAATGATAGGTCTGCCCAAGCTCAACACCGGCCAATCCATCGGCCGCAGTATCCACCGCATATCTTTCGGTGGTTAGGCCGCGAGCGATGAAGCTCGCAACTTTCGTTTCGTCCTCGATCAGTAGAATGCGCATAAGCTTGTGTCGCCATCAACGATAGCCCCATTTCTCGCAATAAACCTCAGTCAAAATGACCGAAATGAAAATCCTTTCATGATGTCGACTGTTTTCTGCGCTAAGGTTGGTTGCCGGTCCGTTGAAAGATTGTATTATCGAGCACCTGAAGACACGCACCCAGAGATTAATTGATGGAGACCTCAACGCCGCCGGAAATGCCAGTTCGCAGTTCGCCCGCCATCATTCGCAAGCGTCCTTTGTACACAACCTTGTGGGTGCAGGTGCTGATTGCCATTGCGATTGCAGTGGTATTCGGCTACTTGAGCCCCGAAAAAGCCGCGGCCATGAAGCCGCTAGGCGACGCTTTCATCCGTCTGATCACCATGATTATCACGGTGGTTATCTTCTGCACGGTGGTATCCGGAATCGCGGGCATGCAAGACATGAAGCGGGTGGGGCGAGTTGGCGGTAAAGCGCTTTTGTACTTCGAGATCGTGTCCACGTTAGCGCTAGCGCTCGGATTAATTATTGGGAATATTGCGAAGCCAGGCGCGGGTTTTAATGTGAATCCGCAGACACTCGATGTTAAAGCTGTTTCGGAATACGCAGGTCAGGCGAAGGCGCAGAATACTGCGGATTTTCTGCTGCATATTATTCCTAATACCGTCGTGGATGCTTTTGCCAAGGGCGATATTCTTCAGGTTCTGCTGGTCGCGCTATTGTTTGGATTCTCGCTTTCTGCCATGGGTCCGCGTTGCAAGCCCCTGGTAGACATGTTTGAGGCCTTGACTCATGCCGTCTTCGGCGTGGTGAATATCGTAATGCGATT
>JBDUDA010000130.1:0-8612 GCA_040003205.1 Acidobacteriaceae bacterium
GGCGTGAAATATCTTCTCAGCTTCTTTCGGCTCTTTGATGCTGATAGAAATTGAAGCGTCCCGGGGGCGCATCGGAAGCCATCAATATCTGTCCGTCGAGGTTGAGAAAGGCGTGCAGAACTTTTTTCTGCCAGTTTGCCGGCACATCCTTGGCGGCCGGGGTGCCCTCGTGCAGCAGGATGCTTTCAATTTTCGCGCCCAGTGCGCTCTCGTAGAACTTGAACGCCTCTTCGCAGTTTCCGTCAAAGAACAGGTATGGATTTAATTGCAACTTGAACTCCTTCCATTCGCGTACATCCGAAGCGTTGCGGGGAATTATGGAACATATTACTTGTGAAATGCAAGTGAAAATATGTTATGGTCGACAGTGAAGTCGAGGGCGGCGAAAGCGCCGGAAGAATTGTGAAGCAGCCTAAACCAAAGCGGCGCTCCGAGTGTCCGCTGAATGCGTCTGTCGAGATGCTAGGCGACCGCTGGTCACTCCTTATCATTCGCGACATGATGCTGCGCGGCTTCCGGAGTTATAAAGAATTTATGGAATGCTATGAAGGTATCGCAACCAATATTCTGGCGGACCGTCTTCGACGGCTGATCGCAAATGGAATTATTGCTGCGGAACCCGATCCATTCGATGGACGCAAACTGAATTACTTGCTAACGGCGAAAGGTATTGATCTTGCTCCCGTCCTCACCGAGATGGTGCTGTGGGCGGCAGCGCACGAGAACACCGGCAATCAACCGCTCGTACGCCAAATGCGAAAGGATAAAGAAAAAGTTATCTCTGACGTAAAAGAGCGCTGGCGGCGCGACCACAAAGTTGAAGCCCATCGTGATTGAAGAGTCTCCTTTAAGACCATCCCTGATTGAGGATTCCCGTGGAAGAGCGGCCATTTATGGCCGCGTCAGCACGTGCGAAGTGTCCGCCCTTTAGGGCCTGGGGCTAAAGCCGGCGGAAATCTATTGCCTCTAACGCGGCCCTAAAGGGCCGCTCTTCCCCGCTCGGCCATGTGCGAGGCGCGTTCGGAAGACTTTTGAAACTCGCATCGTTTTGCCGTCAGAGTCCACAAATGTTAGACCATCCTGATTGAAGAGTCTCCTTTAAGACCGTCCTGATTGAAGACTCTCCGTGGAAGAGCGGCCATTTATGGCCGCGTTAACCGCACGAGACGTCCGCCCTTTAGGGCTTGGGGCTGAAGCCACGATAATCAAATCCGACTTCAACGCGGCCCTAAAGGGCCGCTCTTCCCCGCTCGGCCATGTGCGAGGCGCGTGCGAAAAACTTTTGAAACTCGCATCGTTTGCCGCCAGATTCCACAAATTTGAAGACCATCCTGATCGACTTCTTCTGCATTTTTGACCTCCGGATTCCAGTGAGATGGGGAAAGCGAAAGCACGTTTGTCCGGAAGCGAGTGTAAATGGAGGCAGCTTTTGTGAAAACTATTGCACAGACGATTTCAGCAACCGGTTTGAGCCCTTCGGAATCCTTGGCCAGTAGCCGCATTTGGGTTCAGCCATTCTGGAACCTCAATTGCTCCCATGCACGAGTGACCCTAATGTCGCTCGTACATATCCCTGCCCACATCCAAATTCCGCTGATTGCTGGGGCTGTGGCGACCTCGTTCACGGCGGGCATACTTTTGGTTCGGAAGGTTCTGAGTGACCAGACTCTAGCCGAAAAGAGGGTCGAGCGTCCGCGTGCGATCCGAACTTCATTGTGTGATTCTGAATAGTTTGATTTCCAGCAACCCTTCGAATCTTCCATTCCCCTCCATCTTAGTGTTTCCCTCGCTTCGTATGAAGACTCTCCCGGAAGCAAGTGGAGACAGAGAAGGTCGCAAACTTCAAGACGCGGGCAAGGTAAGAGTGAGGTTATTGAAGTAACTTTGTGAAGGGGTTGGGTCGGGTTCATACTTCAGGGATGGATTTGACTCAGTTCCTTTTTAGTTTTTTGCGACTGGCAATTTTAGGCGGTGGGGCGGTGCTTGGGACCACTGTGATTCTGACCATGGCGCTGCCTGGCAGAGTTCCACAGCGGGTAGCGAAGAGCCAGCAACGGCTGCCATAGTCCATAGCCAGAGTCGTGTCGCCTGCTGAGACCCTGCAAGGCAAAGGCTCATTCGCGAGCAGATGAACCTCCCTCGCTCAGGATGCCGTTCCGTAAAGATAAATTTAAAAGCGTTGTCACGCTAAGCACAGCCAGAGTCGCGCCCGCGACGTTAGGTTAAAGCACCCCTGTGTCCGGATATAATTTCTCCCGATGGCCGCTACCAAAAACTCCCAAAAGAAAATCGAAGTACTATGCGAGCGAATCCGCCACCACGAATACCGCTACTACGTCCAGGATGATCCCGAAATTTCCGACGCCGCATTCGATCGGCTGATGAATGAGTTGAGGGCCCTGGAAGCAGAGCATCCAGAACTGGTTACATCCGATTCTCCGACGCAAAGAGTTGGTGGAAAGCCTCGCGAGGGCTTGCTGAAGGCGCAGCATTCGTCGCCCATGCTTTCGCTGGACAATACCTACAATGAAGAAGACTTGCGTAACTGGGAGCGGCGCGTCCACGAATTGGCTGGAAACAAGAACATTCAATATGTTTGCGAATTAAAGCTCGACGGTATGTCGCTGGCGCTGCATTACGAGGACGGACACTTGGTGCGGGGCATCACTCGCGGAGATGGAAGCATCGGCGAAGACGTGACTGCGAACGTCCGCACCGTGCGCTCGATTCCGCTTTCCATCTCGAAAGATAAGAAGGCCGGGCTGCCCGCGGATTTCGAGATCCGCGGCGAGATGCTGATACCTGCGGCGTCTTTTAAAAAGATGAATAAGGAGCGCGAGCAGAAAGGGCTTTCTCTTTTTGCCAATCCTCGCAACGCCACGGCAGGAACCGTTCGCCAGCTTGAGCCGAGTGTCACCGCGCAGCGACGTCTGGATTATTTCGCATATTCGTTGCTGCGGGGTGGTCGAACGTTTTTTGACCACCACTGGCAGACCCTGAATGCCATGGAAGCGGCGGGGTTCAAAGTCAACATCCGGCGCGCGCTGGCGAATAATTTTGAGGAAGCCTGGAAGTTCATTGAGGAGTGGCAGAAGAAGCGAGAGAGTCTGCCCTACGAGATTGACGGAATTGTAATTAAGGTTGACCGGATTGCGATCCAGCAGGAGCTTGGGTTCACCGGTAAAGCTCCGCGCTGGGCGATCGCTTATAAATACGCAGCGCGCTCGGGCATCACTAAGGTCGAGGACATTCTTGTGCAAGTCGGGCGTACTGGGAAGCTAACTCCGGTGGCGGCGTTGACGCCTGTCCCCATAGGCGGAACCACCGTCAGCCGCGCGACTCTGCACAATATGGACGAGATTGAGCGCCTGGGCCTTCACATTGGCGACTGGGTTGAGGTTGAGCGCGGCGGCGATGTCATTCCTAAAGTAACTCGTGTTCTCGACGATAGGGAACATCCGCGTGGGCGGAAACTGGTTCATATGCCGGAGAAATGTCCGGTGTGCGGAACGCATGTTGTACGCACTGAGGGCGAGGTAGACCATCGTTGTGTGAATGCGAATTGTCCCGCTAAATTACGGGAGACGATTCTTCATTTCGCCTCACGCGGCGTGATGAACATTGACGGTATGGGTGAAGCGTTGGTCAATCAACTCACCGATGGCGGGCTGGTGAAAAACGTTGCCGATATTTACAAAATTACTAGGGCCGACTTGCTGAGTCTCGAGCGCATGGGCGAGAAGTCTGCTCAGAACGTACTTGATCAAATTGAAAACTCTAAAAAGCTGCCGCTACAGCGAGTGATTTTTGGTCTTGGTATTCGTTTCGTGGGGGAGCGGACTGCGCAATTTCTGGCGGAGCATTTTGGATCGCTGGATGCGCTCACGTCGGCAAATGAAGAAGAGTTGCAGCAGGTGAATGAGGTCGGTCCGCGGATCGCTCAAAGTATTAGCGAGTTTTTTGCTGAGCCCAAGAATCGAGCGCTGGTCAAGCAGCTTGCCAGTCTGGGCTTGAACCTAACTGGAGAAAAGAAAGAACGGGGAACCAAGCTTGCGGGGAAGACCTTTGTGCTGACCGGAAGCCTGGCGAATTACAGCCGCGATCAAGCCAAAAAAATGATTGAGGATGCCGGCGGGAGGGTGTCGGGGTCAGTCAGCAAAAAGACCGACTATGTTGTGGCAGGGGCTGATGCGGGATCAAAATTGGATAAAGCTAAAGAATTGGGAGTTAAAGTGATTGGGGAAGAAGAGATGTTGGCGACCGTAGGATCTTAGCGACTGCTTATGCACAGCTTCGCGGGCGAGGGCGCCCGCGCCACACACATTCAAATGTCATCCTGAGCAAAGAAAACCGATTCCGACGGAATCGGTTTTCTGCGTCGAAGGATCCCTATGCATCGATTGTGACGATGGCATAGGGATGTTTCGACTCGCTCCTCGTCCCCTTCGGGGACGACTCACTCCCTCAAAACGACACTGAGTTGAAATTACAGCAGCGCGCCTTTAATTTTTTGATAGGTCGTTTCTAAGGTCTCCGGCAGGACCCTGGTTTCTCCAACCACTGACATGAAATTGGCGTCGGCGATCCAACGGGGTAGCACGTGCATGTGAACGTGTCCTGCGACGCCTGCGCCGGCAGCTTTTCCAATGTTCATCCCGAGGTTAATCCCGTCGGGTTTATACACTTCCCGCAGCACTTCCTCCAGTTTTTGAGCTAAATTCATCATCTCGTTCGAGGCCTGAGGCGGCAGTTTTAGCAACTGGTCGAGATGCGCGTAGGGAACGATCATGATGTGTCCCGAGGTGTAGGGATAGGTGTTCAACACGACAAAGCAGTGTTCGCCGCGAAACACAATCTTCGCCTCTACGTCATTCTTTAGCTTCAGCAACTCGCAGAAGACGCAGGCTTGGGTCTTTTCAGCGGTGGAGATGTACGCGAAGCGCCAGGGCGTCCAAAGATAATCCATTGCAGGGCAGGGTAGCAGAAGCTTGGGGCTGTGTGAATTTTTGACGAAAATTTGGCTGCTTTTCAGTATCCCTGCTTCTCAACTCCCCTGCCCGTTTGACACTGTTTACATGCGGTTGCTATAGTCGAAGTGTTCCCTTTAGGACGCGGGTTTGCTTTTGAACGTCCGACCGCTGGGATTGTTCAGGCCCGTTCGCCAGGACGAGCTAAACACAACCTAAGACTCACGCCAGCAGTCCACTAAACAGCCCGCATCCGACCCGCATGATTTACTGGAGAGGCCATAACCTTGTTTGACGACAATAACGCCCACAACATGGATTCCGCGACCACAACGATGACTGAGCAGCCAGCGGATTCGTCAGAGGGCTCTAACCGCAACACCGACGCCCCTGAGCAAACCCACATTCAGGACGACAATCAACCCTTCGGCGCAGGCAACGATGATTTCGCGTCCGCGCTGGAAAATTTCACCACCGAGAGCGAAGAAGCCGCCAGCGACGACAACGTGATTAAAGGCACCGTGCTGAAGATCACGGCTACCCACGTCGTCGTGGACATTGGCGCGAAGTCGGAAGGCATGCTGCCCCTCTCCGAGGTGCTTGATCACGAGGGCAACGCCAGGTTCAAGCCGGGTGATGAAATCGATGTCATGCGCGATAAAGGCCCGGCTGAGGAAGGCTACATTAACCTTTCTCACCAGAAGGCGCAGCGCCTGCGCGCCTGGGACGAAATCGAAAAGGCCCACAACGAGAAGCGGCCCATCCAGGCGACGGTGATTGAGCGCATCAAGGGCGGTTTGACTGTGGACATTATGGGTGCGCGTGCATTTCTTCCCGGCTCGCAGATGGATCTGCGTCCGGTGCGCAACCTCGATAACGCGAAAGGCGAAGTGCTCGAAGTCGCCATTATCAAGCTGAACAAAAAGCGCGGAAACATCGTTGTCTCCCGCAAGCAACTTCTAGAAGAAGAGCAGAACGAAAAACGTACTAAGACGCTGGAGCATCTCGAAGAAGGCGCCATGCTGACCGGCGTGGTGAAGAACCTCACAGAGTACGGTGCCTTCGTTGACCTCGGCGGCATTGATGGCCTTTTGCACGTCACTGATATGTCCTGGGGACGGCTCACGCACCCGCGTGACCTGGTAAATGTCGGAGATCAAATTCAGGTAAAGGTCCTGAAGTTCGATAAAGACAAGCAGCGCGTCTCGCTGGGATTCAAACAACTCACTCCCGATCCCTGGCTGGATGCCGAGCATCGCTATCCGGTAGGCGCGCATGTAAGCGGACGCGTCATCAGCGTTACGGACTACGGAGCGTTCGTGGAGCTAGAGCAGGGGATTGAAGGCCTGGTTCACGTCAGCGAAATGACGTGGTCCAAGCGCATGAAGCATCCTTCCAAATTGGTAAACGTTGGCGATCAGGTGGATTGCGTAGTGCTGAATGTGAATCCGCAGGAACGCAGAATTTCGTTGGGCATGCGGCAGCTCGCCAGCAATCCCTGGGATGCGCTGCACGACAAATATCCCGTCGGCGCGACTGTCGAAGGCAAGGTCCGCAATCTCACCGATTTCGGAGCGTTTATCGAAATCGAAGATGGCATTGACGGGCTCGTCCACGTCAGCAATTTGAGTTGGACGAAGCGTGTGAAGCATCCTTCGGAGGTTCTGAAAAAGGGCGATCACGTAAAGGCGATCGTACTGGCGATTGAGCCTGATAAACGCCGCCTGTCTTTGGGCGTAAAGCAGTTGCAGCCCGATGTGTGGGAATCGTTTTTCGAGAAGCACCACGTTGGCGATGTACTGCATGGAAAAGTATTGCGGACGGCGAGCTTTGGCGCATTCGTCGAAATTGCTGAGGGAGTCGAAGGCCTCTGCCACAACTCCGAGGCGGTGGATGCCAACGGCCAACAGATCACGCTGGTGCCCGGTCTTGAACACGATTTCAAGATCATCAAAATGAATCCCGAAGAAAAGAAGGTGGGACTTAGCATCAAAGCGGTAGGCGAGGAAGCCTCCAGGTCTGAGGTGGAAGCTTACAAGTCTCCCGCCTCATCCAGTACAGGCGGATCCACCATCGGAGACCTGATCACCTGGAAGCGCGCAGGAACAGAGAACAACTGACATTCAGCGGAAAGTTGAAGAATTTATGCGCCAGTGATGGCGCATTTTTTATTGCGAAGGAATTTTATTTGGTGTCAATTCGCAAGTTGATGTTGACCTGTTTGCGGTCATCGAATTGGCTTACTGTTTTCGTGTCGCTCTTCTGATCTTTGTACTGCGCGTAAACTTCGTAGTCGATATTAAGAGAGAGCTCAGGAAAGTGATACATTCCGTCGGGCCCAACGATATAGCTTTTCACTGCTCGCGTTCGCGTATTCGAGAGATAGACAACGGCGCTGCTAAGGGCATTGTCCTGCTTATCGAGCACGCGGCCGGTGAGCATACGGCCTGAGCTGCTCTGGTCTTTGTCTTTCGCGAAAGAAACGCTGGCTACACATGAGAGCACGAGAGTGAATGCGAAAATCAGAATGCGGCGCGTGTTCATCATTCGCCTCCTAAACGACCTCGCTGATTGCGTGATTGGCGCTACCGTCCCTCTCTACTTTAGATGCAGTCCGGTATCAATTCGCTCATCATTTTCCACGTGCACTTTAACCTCTGGCGTAGCTTGTAAACGGTTGCCATTGAGCAACTTGTACCGCTTTACGACTGCCCACACGACATAGTCGGCCTTCCCTGCGGGAACTCGTAGCGCAAATTCTCCGTTGTGGTCAGAATGAAGTTCCCAACGCCACTTTTTGTCTTCGGCGCGCCGCACCTTAATCGTTACGCCGTAGAGAGAACGATTGTCCGGTCCCCAGACCGTGCCAAAGATCAAGGCATAAGGCTTTTCGCGGGAACCCTCCGCGGAGGGGGAACCTGCTGCCAAATTCATCGGCAGAAGTAGCACACAAAAGAGAAGAGCGATGGCAGTTGCGCGACAGATGAAGAGAGAATTACAGCGAAGAAAGGAAGAGCTCGACCAGGCAGGTGGACATGGAGTCTTAGGAGTAATCACTATCCTCGGCTTCCTCTTCCTCGTCGTCTTCGTAGCCCTCTTCCTCGACCGGCTTAAGTTCGATGGGATTCACCGTTATCACTTCGAAATCGCTGCCGCATTCCGGACAAGAGACTATTTCGCCCTCGTCCATATCATCCTCTTCGATGTCGAGATTGGTATCGCACTCGGGACAATAAATCATAATGACTCCGTTCGCTGGATGCTCCTTTAATATTTAATTCTTCTGGCCCTCAGGTCAAGCCCTCATAACATCCCGCCGGCAGTATCCGATGACCGTTGTAACCCCAAAGCTGCTTCAGTATTGTGGATATGCCTAAATCGTCGGAGGACAGCCGAATGATTATATTTCGTTGTAACCGCGTTTCTCATCGTTATTCGAGTTATCTTCCGTGGGTTTGGTCGCTAATTTGTCTGGTAGCTTGGGCACCGGCGACACACGCCCTAGCCGCATCGCCGGCGATAAAGGCTGACCAACAGGTTGCCACAGCCCTTTCAAAACTTTCGGCGGACCGGATTCGAGCCGATATCAACAAGCTAGTCAGCTTCCAGAACAGATCTACTCTTTCCGTACAAGACGCTTCGGCG
>JBDUDA010000131.1:0-8571 GCA_040003205.1 Acidobacteriaceae bacterium
ACGGCAAAAATCGATTCGACGGGACTGTTCAGGTGTACAACTTTCATATCGCTGACGAGTTGCTTTAAAGTCCCGACGTTTGCGAAGGGCTATTTTAACACTGTTGTAACAACGATCTGCTAGGGTCGTCCCATGGGCAACCATGCGTTAGGAGCGCCTCGATTGACTGGACCTCAACCGCTGGAACGGACGAACGCTGCCATAAGCTCTGAGGTTGAAGCCGCTCCTTTGCTTGGGTCGGGAAGCAGTCAAGTCGCCGACCGCGTTTTCTACTTCGTTATCTTGGTTTGCGGACTCACCGTCCTCGCGCTGGTCGCCGTCATTCTCTATCAATTGATAACGAAATCCAACTTGTCATGGCACAGCTTTGGATGGAAATTTTTCTTCTCCAGCGAGTGGGATCCGGTTAACGACAACTTTGGGGCGTTGCCTTTTATTTACGGCACAGTGGTCTCCTCACTGGTCGCGATGGTTCTGGCGGTTCCGCTGGCGATCGGTGTGGCGATTTTCATTACCGAGATGTCCCCGCCGTGGCTTCGCGGGCCTTTGGCATTCGTTACAGAGCTACTGGCCGCGATCCCCAGCGTGATCTATGGATTGTGGGCGATCTTCGTTCTCGTCCCACTTCTTCGCCTCTACGTGCAGCCCTGGCTGGCGCATCGCTTCGGATGGACTGGGCTCTTTTACGGTCCGTCCTACGGTATCGGAATGCTCGCCGCCGGCATCATCCTCGCGATCATGGTGATTCCCATCGTTTCCTCCATCACCCGCGAGGTCATGAGTGCCGTTCCAAGGCAGCAACGTGAAGCGGTTCTTGCCCTGGGAGCGACTCGCTGGGAGATGATTCGCACGGGCGTTCTTCGCAACGCTCGCGCCGGAATTTTGGGCGGCATCATCCTCGGGCTCGGCCGCGCGTTGGGTGAGACCATGGCCGTCACCATGGTGATCGGAAATCGTCCCGAAATCGCCAGATCACTTTTTGCTCCCGGATACACCATGGCCAGCGTTATCGCCAACGAATTCAGCGAAGCTACCGGCAATATCTATCTAAGTGCGCTGGTCGAAGTTGGGCTGGCGCTGTTCATCGTTACGGTTATAGTCAACGTCCTGGCCCAGTTGCTGGTTTGGACGGTGACACGCGGTACCCCTGCGAGGGCCAATGGCTAGCTCCGCGGTGCTCTCGCCGGAATTCGTCAACGCTCCCGTCAGCTTGCGACGGAAGGCCGTCAACTCGCTTGTAACTGGCGCCGCAATCGCGGCCGTTGTTTTAGTGTTGCTGCCTCTGTGCGCAGTTTTCGGATATCTGCTATACAAAGGCGTTGGCTCGATCAATTGGGCGTTTCTCACCAAGACTCCGCAACCGCCAGGGGAATCGGGCGGCGGCATGGCGAACGCAATGGCCGGATCTGTATTGATTCTTACCATCGGCAGCGCGATCGGAATCCCACTTGGAATTGGTGCCGGCATCTACCTCGCCGAATACGGACGCGGACGCCTGCGGGATTTCATTCGTTTTACTGCGGACGTGCTAAATGGCGTGCCATCCATCATCGTAGGAATTGTGGCCTATGGCCTGGTGGTGCTAACTCAAGGGCATTTCTCCGCACTCGCGGGCGGCGTGGCGCTCGCCATTATGATGATTCCGACCATCACGCGCACCAGCGAAGAAATGCTGCTGCTGGTCCCGGTCGCCGTCCGTGAAGCCGCTTATGCGCTCGGCGCGTCGCGCTGGCGCACGACACTTTCCATCACGCTTCGCACTGCGACCTCGGGAGTAATTACGGGTGTAATGCTGGCGTTCGCCCGCGTAGCTGGTGAGACAGCGCCGCTATTGTTTACCGCATTCGGCAACCAATTCTGGAATTGGAAACTTTCTCAGCCGACTGCGGCTTTGCCGCTGCAAATTTATACTTATGCTATTTCCCCGTATGACGACTGGCACCGTCAGGCCTGGGCCGGAGCGCTGGTCTTGATCGTCCTTATCGTAACCGCAGTCAGCGCCGTCCGCCTTGCGGTCAGTCGCGGTATGCTAAAAGGGTCAACCTAATATGGGCGTCGATATTCAAGTCGAAAAGCTGAACGCCTGGTACGGCAAGACTCAAGCGCTTTACGACATCACCATGACTGCCCCAGGAAATCGGGCGACGGCAATCATTGGACCGTCCGGCTGCGGCAAATCCACCTTTGTGCGCTGCCTGAACCGCATGCACGAAACTCTGCCAGAGGCGCATGCGGACGGAAAGGTCCGCATCGGAGAAATTGACGTCTATAACGGGAGCGCGGTGGTGCAGATTCGCCGACGTATTGGCATGGTGTTTCAGAAGCCAAATCCTTTTCCGACGATGTCTATTTATGACAATGTGGCCTCCGGACTTAAGTTGAACGGGTTTCACAATCGCAAACGGCTCGATGAAATCGTCGAGCGCTCGCTGAAACTGTCCGCCCTGTGGGACGAAGTGAAAGACACACTCCGCAAGAAGTCTGGCGCAAGCCTTTCCGGTGGACAGCAACAGCGTCTCTGCATTGCGCGCGCACTTGCAGTTCAGCCCGAAGTGCTCTTGATGGATGAGCCATGCTCGGCGCTGGATCCGATTTCAACCGGCAAAATTGAAGAACTTATCTTCCAGCTCAAAGAAAAGTTTACTATCGTAATTGTGACCCACAACATGCAGCAGGCGTCTCGCGTGGCGGAGTTCACGGGATTTTTTCTGATGGGAAAATTGATCGAATTCGATAAGACCGCGAAGATTTTCACCAACCCGTCCGACAAACGGACGGAAGATTACATCACTGGCCGGTTTGGATAAAGGCAGGTCTGCATAAATGCGTACCCGTTTTCAGCAAGGCCTCGATGAGCTACGAACACGACTGCTTCGCATGGGAGGACTAGCGGAGCAGGCGGTGGACCGCGCCTGTCAGGCTTACATCGATCGTGACCTCGCGCGCTGCCACCTGGTGTTAGAGGGCGAAACTCAGATCAACATCACGGAGCGTGAGATTGACGAGATGGCCTTCGATCTTCTCGCCATGCAGCAACCGATGGCGGTTGACCTGCGCTTTATTCTCGCTGTCACCAAAATCAACGCTGACCTCGAGCGCGTAGGCGACCAGGCTGTCAACATTGCCGAACGTGTGATGGACCTGGTGGAACTACCCAAGGTCGAGCTCCCCATAGACATCCCACGCATGGCGGCTGCGGTAGCGGCCATGGTGCGCCGCTCGCTGGAATCCTTCATCGAAGGAAAGGCCGAGCTGGCGCAAGCCGTACTCGAAATGGATAACGTGATCGATCGCATGCGTGACGAAGCTTTTATCACCCTCGTCAAAGCGATGAACGAACATCCTGAAGTCACGCGTCAAGCGCTGGACGCACTGCTTGTCGCCCGCAACCTTGAGCGCGTCGCCGACCATGCTACAAATATCGCCGAGGACGTCATATTTTGGGTACGGGGGGCCGATGTGCGCCACAATGCTGGGGTAGAATTACCTCTGCCGCAAAGTATCAACGAGTCCCGCTAGAAAACAGTCTGCTCTTCGACGTGAGGTGTGATTGAGAACTCTGCTCTGGGCCGTTGTGCTTTCCAGTCTCACGCTCGGCGCCCAGACCCGGCAAATTAACCTTCCGAACAGCAAGGTTTTATCTCTTCCATCTCCGGGCCATCTGGATTCTGTTAACGGATTTCCGGTCACAATCGCCCTGAGTCCTGACGGCAACTATGCCGCTCTCCTCAATGATGGATTCGGCGCCGAAGCGAACCACTCCCATCAATCCATCGCGATAATCAATTTAAAGACTCGCCAGCTTAAAGATTTCCCAGAAGAGCGTCTGTCAGGCGAAGCCCATCAAAGTTATTTCATTGGACTGGCTTTCAGTCCCGATGGCCGACATCTCTACGCCTCAATGGGCTCCATCACCGATCCTACGGGAGAGAAGCACGGCAATACCGGCAACGGAGTCGCGGTCTACTCGTTTCGCGAAGGAGTCGTCACGCCCGAGCGCTTCCTCAAAATTGCTCCGCAGAAATTGCCGGCAGGGAAGCAGGTCGCGTATGGAGTTCGCAAGACTCCAGCCGGCACCGCGCTGCCATATCCTGCGGGCCTTCAGGTGATTTCCGGCGACGAGGGAGACGAACTGCTGATCGCCAACAATCTTTCCGATAACGTCCTCCTGTTCGACGCCCGCGACGGACGGGTTCTGCAAAGCTTCGACCTCAGCACTCATGATTCCGTTCCGGTCTCATTTCCCTACACCGTAGTGGCGTCGCGCGACGGAAAGCGGGCATGGTGCAGTCTGTGGAATCTTTCGCGGGTGGCGGAACTGGATTTGGTCAACGGGAAAGTTGCGCGCTGGACTCCCCTGCTCGAACCTAAAGATCCACTCGCCCCCGGCTCGCATCCCTCAGCGCTGTTGCCGAATCACGACGAAAGTATTCTTTACGTCGCTTTGTCGAACGCCGATAGAGTGGCCGCGATTTCCACCGCCACCGGAAGAGTGATTTCATTCTTCGATACCAACACAGCCGGACAGAAGTTTGCCGGAAGTGATCCCAGTGCGCTGGCGGAATCGTCTGACGGCAAACTTTTGTTCGTTGCCGATGCGGGCATCAACGCCGTCGCCGTATTAAATGTTTCCAGTCTTCACCCAGCGAAAAAGGATCCAACTACGCCGACTGCGAATGAGCCCGCCACTTTCACCGCTCAGGGCTTCATCCCGACGGATTGGTATCCCAGCGCGCTCGCGACCGTGCGCGACGACCTCCTGATCGCCACCGCCAAGGGACAGGGAACCGGTCCCAACAGCGGTCCGCCCGCAGGCAATCGCAGTGGGCGCAGGTACCGCAAGCACTCATACATTCCAAGCTTGCTTTACGGTTCGATTTCGATCGTTAATTTCGCGAATCTTGCAAAGGACTTGCCCGACTTGACGCACAAAGTGGAGACCGCCAATCTCTTCAACGCCGATCCGGGACACCTGCAATTCGCGAGCGGCGGCAATCCGATTCATCACGTGATCTACATCATCAAAGAAAACCGTACCTACGATCAGATTTTCGGAGACCTGAAAGTTGGGAATGGAGACTCGTCCCTCACTCTTTACGGGGACGACGTCACTCCAAATCTTCACAAGCTCGCGCTGCAATTTGGCGTGCTCGACAATTTCTACGACAGCGGAGAAGTCTCCGGCGATGGCCACGACTGGTCTACTGCCGCCGCTACCACCGATTACAACGAAAAAACCTGGCAGATCGCTTATCGCGGCGGGGAGCGTACTTACGATTACGCGGGGACAGTCGCTGACGAGGTTCCTCTCGAGCGCGGGTTCTCTGACATTGACGCTCCCGCAACCGGATACATCTGGGACAATCTGGCGAGCCACAATCTGACGTATCGCGACTACGGAGAGTACGTACAGGCCGTCTGGTGCAAGCGCGCGAGAAAGACTTCGGCATCGCCGAAGGAAGGCACGCCATCTTCGCTGGTCGCGACTTGCGAGCGGGCGGTCGTTAACAAGGGGGATGCGTTGCCGGAAAACGTCGGCGATCCCAAGGGATCTCCGAGCCCGTGGCCGTGGGCGATTCCGATGCCGAGCAAAATCGTCGCCACGAAGTCAGTTTTGCGTGATCACTACGACCCGCTGTTTCCAGATTTCGGAACGGAATATCCGGACCAGCTTCGAGCCGATGAATTTCTCAGAGAGTTTGACGGGTTCGTTCAAGCGCGTCATGACGGAACGGGAACACAGCTTCCCCAATTCGTGCTGTTGTATCTCCCCAACGACCACACCAACGGCACCAGCCCCGGTAAGCCGCGTCCTACGGCGTCCGTCGCGGACAACGACCTCGCGGTCGGCAGAGTCGTGGACGCAGTTTCGCATAGTCCGTACTGGGACGACACCGCGATCTTCATCCTGGAAGACGATGCGCAGGATGGCGCCGACCACGTGGACGCTCATCGCTCAATCGCTTTCGAGATTAGTAAATTCTCGCCCGGGTCATCTGCGCATCCATTCGTGGACAGCCGCTTCTACACCACGGTAAACATGATGCACACCATGGAATCTCTGCTGGGACTTCCTCCCATGAATCAAAATGATGCTTATGCGCCCGTCATGTCGCCGCTCTTCACGGGGGAAGGAACTCAGCCTGCATTTACAGCCGATTGGAGCAATCGTGACAACGGATTGATCTACCAGACAAATCCATCCAAAGGGCAGGCGGCGGAAGAATCGGCAAAAATGGATTTCACCCGTCCGGATGCGAACAACGCCGCGATATTAAATAAAATTCTGTGGCGCGACCGCAGAGGGCACGCCCCTATGCCAGCCCCAAAACACTCAGTGCTCCCCAATCAAAGTTCACAAGAAAAAGATTAATCAGGGTGGGGCACCCTGGCTTCCTGATGCCAATCTCAACTGGCCGCCTTCTTACTGTCTAGCCCCGGCGTCGCGCGACTCCCCGCTTCAAAATTCTTTAACGCTTCAATCAGCGGCGGTCCATACAATCCGGTTTTATGTTCGCCGAAGCCGTGAACTTTCCTTAACTCAGAAACTGTCTTCGGACGCGCGCGACAGATTTCATCCAACGAAGTGTCATGCATTACCACGAAGGCCGGAACTTTCTGCTGCTTCGCCGCCTCCCGCCTCCACTGGCGAAGGTATTCGCGCAATTCGGCGTTCACGGGAGCTGCCGCCGCAATCGGAGAAGAAGCTTTTAGTGGACCAAATGCAAAAACCGTCTTCGAAGCGGCTGCGGCTTTCGGAGTCTTCTGCCGAGGGGGCCCGCCTGCAATCATCCAGTCTGGCAAGCCGTTGCACACGTCGCAGGACTCACACGACTCCCACTTGGTCCGCTCTCCGAAATGCGAACAGATATAACGATGGCGGCAGGCCTGCGATTCCACAAATCTCCGAATCGTGTGATACCGCTCCCACGAACGTTCCTTCTCTGCCGGATCGTTCATCTGATCAATGAAATAGGCAAGCAGTCCCACATCGCGTTTTTGCCAGAGCAGAATGCAGTTCGCGGGCTCGCCATCGCGGCCAGCGCGTCCCGCCTCCTGGTAATACTGCTCGATAGATTTTGGCAGCGAAAGATGGATGACCGCGCGCACCGTGGCTTTATTGATGCCCAGTCCGAATGCGATCGTGCCCACCAGCACGCGCGCTTCGTCAGACATCCATCGTTCCTGATTGATCCGCCGTTCGCCAGCTTCCATTTTTCCGTGGTAAGGAATCGCGGGAATGCCGCTGCCTCCCAGAAAAGCAACCGTGCTTTTCACGCTGTCTATGGTGGGCGCGTACACGATCACGCTGCCCTCAGGATGCTGCTGCACTGCGGTCACCAACATGTTGAGATGTTCGTGTGCTTCGCACCGCCGGATCAGATATCGCAAATTCGGACGATGGAAGCTGGCAATATATTTTGCAGGATCGCGCAACTGAAGCTGGCTCAAAATATCGTGCCGCACACGCTGGGTTGCGCTGGCGGTAAACGCCGCGATCGGACGATCGGGGAAAGAAGTTCGCAGCCGCTTCAATTGCCGGTATTCCGGACGGAATTCATGTCCCCACTCGGATATGCAGTGCGCTTCATCCACCGCGAAAAAAGCGATGGGGACTTTCTGTAGCCAGCTCATGGTATCGGCGCGCCCAAGCCGCTCTGGAGAAAAGTACAGAAGCCGGAATTCGCCTCGTTGGGCTTTCGCGATCAACGATGCCTGGTCGTCTGCGGATACAAAGCTATTCAATACCGCGGCCGGAATGCCCATCTGCGCAAGCTGCGCGGCCTGGTCCTGCATCAGCGCAATTAAAGGAGAAACAACAATGGCGGTTCTCGCCGGCAGCAACGCGGGCAACTGATAGCACAGCGACTTGCCTCCGCCGGTTGGCATCACCACGCAAGTGTCGCGCCCATCAAGCAGGCTGCCAACAATACGCTCCTGCATGGGACGAAAAAAATCGTATCCCCAATACTTGCGCAGTGCGGATGTAAGATCGCCAGCTTGCATAGACAAAGATTAGATCATGAGGGGGTGCGCCGAAAAAATAGATTGGAGAAGACCCACAATTCCGGATGTGAACAAACCGTGGAGCAGGCCGTCTCCGGATGCGGACCGTGTGGAAGAAGGCAGCCCTTCCGGATACGGACCATGGACGAAGACAGCCCTTCCGGATGCGGACAGTGAAAGCAGGCAGCTCTTCCGGATGCGGACCGTGGGAGCAGGCAGCCTTCAAGTTTGTGGGACTGAGGTGGCGCAGCGCTTCAGCGCTGCGAAGAACTCCTTTTCTCGAGTGATCGGCTTTAGCCGCTGAGGTTATCTATCCGCAGATACAAATGAGCAAATTGCTGCACTGGATCCGCCCGAGGCCATAAGTTCCCGCCCTTCAAAAAACGAAGGACGGGGCACCCCGATGCCTGAGTTAAAATTCTTGCTTGTCCTCCGCCATCCAATGCCGCAACCTGCGCAAGACTTACGACGGAAAAGTCGAAGCCGTCCGCGGACTGAATCTGGAAATCCAGCCCGGAGAATGTTTCGGCTTGCTCGGCCCCAACGGAGCCGGTAAGACAACGA
>JBDUDA010000132.1:0-8542 GCA_040003205.1 Acidobacteriaceae bacterium
CTACCGCAGCGCTGAAGCGCTGCGCCACCTGGAGTCTGATCCGACCCGATGACCTTTCTCCGGACTTGATTGTTACCGACATCAAAAGCGAGATCATCCTCAAGCACAAGTCCTCCTCCTATTACTTAACCTGCAAGGATGATTGAAAGCAGTGTTTTGGATTGTGGGTGGCGCAGCGCTTAAGCGCATTGAATGGAACTTGGGGCGTGAGGCTTTAGCCTCAGAGGTAAGCCTGCTTCAGAGGCTGAAGCCCATCTTCCCGGCCATCTACCGCAGCGCTGAAGCGCTGCGCCACCTGGAGTCTGATCCGACCCGATGACCTCTGTCCCTCACGCTGTGAACAGGTGATACAGCATGAAGTACACAATCACTCCAGTCACCGAGACATATAGCCACAGAGGATAGGTCCAGCGGGCGATTGCCTTGTGTCGGTCGAAGCGCTCACGCAGAGCACGACTTAAGGTGATGATCACCAAAGGCACAATTGCGATGGCCAGCGTGACGTGCGAGATAAGAATTGTGAAGTAGACCGGACGCGACCATCCCTGTCCTTGAAAGCGCACTGATCCGACGTGCGCGTGATAATAAACATACGAAGTTAGAAAAAGTGTTGACGAAATCAACGCAGTGATCATCGTCGCGCGGTGAGCGGCTACGCGACCGCGCCGTATGAAACCGTATCCAATCAGCAAGAGGATTGTGCTGACGCCATTCAGGGTCGCGTTAATTTTTGGGAAGATGGCGTATTGCGGCGGCACTTGCAAGGTCACAGGAATCATGCGGCGGGCCGTGTGGAGCGGCGGTTCATCATGATGAAGGCCAGTGAGAACATGAACAGCGAGAACAGCACCAGGGTGGCGAGCGATTGCGCAAGCGAAAAAGTCCCCGCCCCGGCTGGATACAGAAGATCGCGTAACGCTTCGACTCCGTAGGTGAGGGGATTAATTCTCATCAGAAAGCGTAGCCATCCGGATGCACCTGAGAGGGGAAACATTGCTCCGGAAAGCAGCCACAGGGGTATCAGAAATAAATTGATGATGGCGTGAAACGCCTGAGAGGAATCCATCGGCCAGGCGATGGCGAATCCAAGCGCAGTGAGGGCAAACGATACCAGAAAGATCGTCAGCGCCACCAGCAATAGAGCGCCGAGGCCGATATGTACTCCGACGAAGGGAGCGAACGCGAGGAATATCAGTCCTTGAATCGTGGCGAGCGTCGTCCCGCCCATGACTTTTCCCAGCACGATGGCCGAACGTGAAACGGGAGCGACCAGCACCGACAGCAAAAAACCTTCCTTGCGATCTTCGATCACCGACATCATGGTGAAGATGGCCGTGAACAGCACGATCATGATGAGCGCGCCCGGATAAAAATAATCAAGATAATGTTGTCCGCCCGCGCCCGAGCGGAAGGACGTCCCGAACCCCGAGCCGATAACGATCCAGAACAATAGCGGAGACGCGATCACGCCTACTACCCGCGAGCGCTGGCGATAGAAGCGGACAATTTCCCTCCACCAAAGAGTAAAGGCGGGGAGCAAGACGTCGTTACTCTGGCTCACGGTTTGTTGGGGAAAAGTTGCAGTTTGCGTTGCCATTTAACTTTTCTCCGATTCGGAATGCGAAAGAGCAGACTCAGTCCAGAAACGATGCCCGGTGCGGCGGATGAAAACGTCCTCCAAAGAAGGCTTGCTTACGGATACGGAATCAACTTCGCCGGGAAAAGCTTCGACGATTTCGGTGATAAAGCGATGTCCTTGCTCGCGCTCGATGCGCACTTGTCCTTGCAGCACCTGAGTTGCGATGTTGAATCGCATGCTCAGTTTTTCCGCCAGAGCCTCTGCGTCTTTTGCCTCCAGCACAATCACGTCTCCGCCGATTTCTTCTTTGAGGTCAGACGGAGTTCCCAGAGCGACCAGTTTGCCTTCATTCAGAAATGCCAGGCGATCACATTTGTTGGCTTCGTCCATCAGATGAGTGGTTACGATGACTGTGACCTTCTCTTCATCACGCAGAATTTGCAGATAGCGCCACAGATCAATGCGCGCACCGGGGTCGAGACCGGTGGTGGGTTCGTCCAGCAATAAAACTGAGGGGTGATGGAGAAGCCCTTTCGCGAGTTCCAGTCTTCGCTGCATTCCGCCGGAGAATGTTTCGGCTTTCTCTCTGGCACGATCGGCGAGTCCGACGTGCGACAACATTTCATGGATGCGAGATCTCAGAATCTTCCCGCGCAATCCATAGAGATGGCCCTGATGCATCAGGTTTTCGTATGCCGTGAGCTTTACATCAATGCTTTGTGACTGAAAGACGACTCCAATCTGGCGGCGGAGCTGGCTCGGTTCGCTAGCCACATCGAATCCTGCGATTACAGCCCGGCCTGCGGTGGGAACCATTAGCGTCGAGAGGATGCGGAACATGGTCGTCTTCCCGCTGCCATTCGGTCCCAGCAGCCCAAACAGTTCGGCCCGCTGAACTTCGAACGCGACCCCATCCAGCGCGACCCGGGTCTCGTAACGGTGTAGAAGGTTGCGCACCGAAATAATCGAGGACGAGGCGGTAGTTTGCGGATGAGGGTCAGAGGCAAGCGGCAAAGCAGCGGTTCTTAAGGCCACGATCTATTCTACGACGAGAGAAGGGTTGCAGCGGCGAGCCGCTTTGAAGAAAACTCAGGCAGCGACGGTCTCTCGAACTTCCTTGGAAAGCTGGCGATGAGCTGGGAATGACAGGTGGCGCCACACTTGCAGCGTGAAAATTACGGTGCTGGCGAGGAGCAACGCCCCCACCGCCACGTGTGCCACGGTTGAAATCACCATGGATAGTTCAGGCTGCGCCGCATCTCTACCCCACGCAACGCGAGTGGTAAAGGCAACAAAGCCCAAACACAATTGAGCGATCAATAATGACAAGATCGCGATGGCAGGTCGCCGAATTGCTTCGATCTTCGAGTATTGCGACAACGCCCGCACGACAGTCCACGCCAACACGGCCGCCACCAGCGGAGCGTTGACGACGTGCGGCCACCAACTTAATCCGTGATGGCGGAACATCGCTCCCAGGAGCAATTGTGCGTACAGCACTAGGATGGAAAGCAATCCGAGAGAGAGAAGCTGGGGACGACGATTGTCCGGCGCGACCGGCGGCGCGTCTTCAACCCACTGGCGTCCGGTGAAAAGAGCGATGGCGCATGCGATGCAGAAAAAAGTTTGTCCCACGGCAGCGTGCGCGGAAGACACCGTAGGCGGTAAAAAGAAAAGCACCGTCAATCCCCCGAGAATTCCCTGCGCAATCACCGTGCCCAGGGCGGCGATGCCCAACGTCTTCATCCAGCGGCGCCGGTCCGCGCGCCACGTCCAGATCGCGATGGAGATGGTGAGCAGTCCGATGAACTCGGCGATCATGCGATGCGAGTGTTCGTAACGTATGCCGCCCGTCCACGGCGGAATTTTGTAGAACGATCCGTAAGATGTCGGCCAGTCCGGAACCGACAATCCCGCATCGTTGCTAGTGACGAGAGCGCCGGCGACGATTAGAGGGAAGGTGGCGCAGGCTACGAAGACCGCGAATAGGTGATGGGCACGGTTGTACGGAGTGGAAGAAGAGCGCAGCACGCTAGAGCTTTGACTTTGGGTTTGTAGCATTTAGCGAATCTCATCGAAGGAGAACGCAACAGTTTATCAAATCCGAATTTTATCTAATCTGGGTTAGGCTCCGGTTTGCGCAACGTGAGGTTGCAGATACGCGTCAGACTGCATTGCCGCAATGATGGAATCTGCGAACTCAGATGTACCCGCTTGCCCGCCCACGTCACGCGTGAGTTTTTCGCGACTGCGATAAACAAACTCCAGCGCGTGCGTTAGTTTCGTGGCGGCCTCATGTTCGCCCAGATGATCGAGCATCAGCAGCGAGGATCGAAGAACCGCCGTTGGATTCGCGAGATTCTTTCCAGCGATGTCGGGAGCGGATCCGTGCACCGCCTCGAAGATCGCGCAGTGCTCTCCAAGATTGGCGCTGGGGACGAGACCGAGCCCGCCTACGAATGCCGCGCAGAGATCGGAAATAATATCGCCGTAGAGATTTTCCATGACCAGCATGTCGTATTGATACGGATTCATCACCAACTGCATGCAGGTGTTGTCCACGATGTGCTCGCCGTAGGTTATCTCGGGATAATCCTTAGACACGGTGCGAGAGCAGCGCAGGAACAGGCCATCTGACAGCTTCATGATGTTGGCTTTGTGGATGGCGTGAATTTTCTTGCGCTTATATTTGCGCGCGTATTCGAAAGCGAAGCGGGCGATGCGCGTGGACGCTTTCTCGGTGATGATCTTCAGGCTTTCAACTACTCCGGGGACGACTTCGTGCTCCAGTCCGGAATAGAGGCCTTCGGTGTTTTCGCGCACGATGATCAGATCAACGTTGGGATAGCGCGTTGGAATGTGCGGCAGATTTTTGATGGGGCGAAAATTCGCGTATAGTTCAAACTTCTTTCGTAACTCAACATTGATGCTGGCGAAACCGCCGCCGATGGGAGTGCTGATAGGACCCTTCAGGCCAACATGCGTTCGCTCGATGGAAGCGATCAATTCCTTCGGAATGTATTCCTTATATTTTTCGAAGGCCTCTGCGCCCGCCGCGAAGCTTTCCCATTCGAACTTTACTCCGGTAGCTTCCAGAATGCGGACCGCAGCCTGCGTTACTTCGGGGCCGATTCCGTCTCCCGGAATGAGTGTGACTTTGTGAGACATGCTGAACTTTCCTTGCTGTTTATAAATGTTAGAGTCGCGGCGTCGCTAAATCTTTACCGGAGCCTTGGCGCGAGTGTCCGGAGCTTCCTTGCTCTTTAGCAGGTCTTTCAATTCTGTCATGAATTCCTGCACGTCTTTGAAATCCAGATAAACCGACGCAAAGCGCACATAGGCCACTTTGTCATAACGACGCAGACGATTCATGATCAGCTCGCCGACTTCGGTGGTTTTGCGCTCGCGCTCCGCCGATTCAATTACAAACGATTCTGCTTCATCTACAATCTGCTCGAGTTTGCCGATTGGAACGGGACGCTTCTCGCACGCGCGCAGCAGGCCATTTAAGACCTTTTGACGGTCGAACTTTTCGCGACGCCCGTCTTTTTTAACCACCATGTAGGGGATTTCATCAATCCGCTCATAGGTGGTAAAGCGCTTTTCACACTTCAGGCACTCGCGCCGCCGGCGAATGGAATCCGCCTCTTTACTCTCGCGCGAATCCACGACCTTATCATTTTCAAAACCGCAGAAGGGACACTTCATAGGATCCGAAATAATCGAAACTCGTCTGAATTATACAGGGGCAGAAACTGCCTTCTGCTAAGAGAGCCTTCAGGACGAGGGAGAAGCGGGAACGACTGTGTCAATTTCCTGCTGCTGACTTGCAGCCGAGATACTTCGCAGCGACAGGCGGTCGCGATGAGCGAGGACCAATCCCCAAGGCACGACCGACACAAAAGTGACCAGCCACAGCAGGATGCCGCAGCTGGCAGCGAGTTCGTGGGATGCTCCGAAGACATGTTCCAGCGTGCTGATGGTCGCAAGCTGCGAACCACCGCCGACTCCCGGCAACTGAATCATTGATCCCACCATGCTTGACGCCATCAGGAGCGGTACCTGAGAGAGAGGACGATCGAGAGCGGCTTCTCCGTAAGAATGCATCACTCCCCAGTACGATAATGCAATGATTCCCCACATCGCCAGAGAAACGGCGATGAGTTGAAGCAGGGCTGGGATGCTGTGAATGGTGTTCAACCCGCCGCGAAATTCGCGAATGCGCAACGCGATTTTATTTCCAAGGCCGGATGCGAGATGAGCGAGACGGTTCTCAATCCAATTTGCCACCCTTTCGCCCTTCCAATAGATAATTGCGGCGCCCAGTGAGAGCGCAATCACTAACACAACGATGGCCAAACCGGCCTGCCGGAAGCGCCCGTAGTAAGCGAGTTGTCGGGGAGCTTCCGCGAGGAAAATCGCCGATATCAGAATCACGGCAAACGACCCGATATCAAAGATACGCTCGACCGCCCAGACCGCCAGCTGGGAGGAAAACGCTAAATCAGTTTTGCGGGCGATGAGATAAGGACGAATCATTTCTCCCGCACGGCCAAGAAGCGCAAGGCCGGTGAAGCCCACAACAGTTGGCGTCAGAAGACTCTTGACCGTCGTATTTGTCATGGGAAGAAGAAATAGCTTCCAGCGCACAGCCCGCAGGAAGTACGCGGTGTAGATGAGCGCGATCGAGCCTAGTACATAGAGCTTGTGCTCGCGAACCTGTCCGGTCTGGCTCCAGAAGGTCGTCCAATCGAAGTTTTTCCAGGTGCGGAATTGCAGGTACACCAGAAACGCGAGAATGAGGAAAATCACTCCGTAGATCAAGTAGCGTTTTCGGTCGTTCGGGCGAGGTTCTTGCGTCAACGCGTAGCCCGTGGGGAAAGCTGCTGTGCTTGCACGTTAGGAATTTGGGTCAGGCTTTTGCTTTGATTGGAGGCGGCTTGAGAGGCTTTTTTTGCCGCTTCCGCGAGCTTCCGTTGCGCAAGCTTCTTGCGGTTATATTCGCGAACAATTTTCGCCACGTAAGACTGTGTCTCGTAGTAAGGAGGCACTCCATGGTATTGCTGCACACGATGAGGCCCCGCGTTGTAGGCCGCAAGTGCCTTGACGATATCGAAGTGATATTTTTCCAAGAGTTCGCGCAGGTAACGCGCGCCGCCCTCCACATTTGATTTCGCGTCGAATGCATTCGACACCCCAAAATGCGAAGCAGTCTGCGGCATGAGCTGCATGAGTCCACGCGCGCCCTTGGGAGAAACCGCATGCACGTTAAATCCGCTTTCGGCGTGTATAACGCTGTTCAGCAAATCGAGATCAACATGATTGCGCTCCCCTGCGGAGTTGATGACATCGTTGAGAGTTTGTGCTTTCGGGACGCTGGCGAACAACGGATTGGCGGGCGGAGTTGGTGCAAGAGTTACGACCGACACCACCGGCATCAAATCCTTTTCAATGGTTGCAATCTGATTGCTGGCCACATCCACAAAGCTGCCGTCCTCATGACTTAAGTAGAGGCGAGTGATCGAGCCCAGCACTTCGCGGCGTTCGTGTCGGATTGAAAATCCGTTATGCAGGATGGCTAGGTCGGAGGCGGTTGCGAAGCTCGCTACACCGGAAGCGAGCGTCACCAGGAAAACTACTTTAAAAAAAACTCGATGCGAGAACTTGGCAACATTCCCCATGGCGTAGGAAAACATAATTCTAGATGGCATCGGCCTGCACCGCTTCGCCGATCTCATCCGACTCAGACGCGCTCGCACCCAGCACGCTTTCGATGGCGGCGGCGACTCCGTGATTATCGTTGGCGTGCGTCACCGTCCAGCCTTTGCAGCGTAATTCTTCACAAGCGTTTCCCATGATAAATGGCATGCCCGCGAAAGCCAGCATCTCGACATCATTATAGTTATCGCCTATGGCCATGACCTCAGACGGCAAAATCTTGCGGTGTTTCGCCCAGCGTTCGAGCGCATGTCCCTTTGAACATCCCTGATTGATCACGTCAATCATGGAAAGATCGCGGTGCGGATACTCGGTTCGCAGCACGTTAATATGGTCACTCAAATTTGCTGCATCCAGGACCTCGAGCGCATGCCGCATGCGTTCCATGGAACCGCAGAACATAGCCTGTACCGGGTCGTCCGCCCTCAGCGCATCTTCGATGGGAACAACAAAATTGATGTAAGCGATATTTTTTTCCAGCCAGCGGCGAATGCTGACCGTCAACTCGCCCATCTGCTCGAGTACGATTGCACCCTTCTCTTCTGTGTCGAACGTCAAAACCGTGTTTCCGCGGAACGCGCGCATGGTGCAGGTGGATGTCGATCCGCTGGCGCTGGGCATGAACTTCGTTCCCGACGTCGGCGTGCTCGGAGACATATCGCTGACCTTGCGTGACATCGAGGCCGAACTGGATCGCCGTGCGCACCGTCGCGACGACGAACGCGAGGCGCGGCTTGCCGGCACGAGCCAGCGGTTCGTCGAGCGGTGCATGGAAGACGCGCGCGAGCCGCAGCAACCTATCCGGACACGGCAGATCATGGAAACGGTCAATCGCGTCTTCGGCCACGACACGATCCTGATGAAGGAGAACGGAGGCGCCGACCTCTGGTGCTATTACTGGCCGTACTACCGCGTGCTCGACGTGGGCGATTGCGTGCCGATGGCGGAGCAGACGGCCATGGGCATGGGGGCGATCGGTGCCATTGGCGCCAAGCTTGCGCGACCTGACAAGCAGGTCGTCTGCTTCATTGGCGACGGGGCCATGCAGATGTCCATTGTCGAACTCGCGACGGCACGCGAGTGGAACTGTGGTGTGACCTGGATCGTCCTGAACAATCAGGCCTTCGGCTGGGTCCAGTACAACCAGGTGCTGACGAAGCGGCCGTTGGTGTCGACGGGTTTCGAGATCGACGTCGACTTCGCAGCGGTCGCGAGAGCCCAGGGTTGCCACGGGATCACGGTCAC
>JBDUDA010000133.1:0-8523 GCA_040003205.1 Acidobacteriaceae bacterium
GAGTTTGGAAACAGAAGACTTTCCAAGGATCACGCTGTTGCACGCATCATTCGCAGAAATCGGAAAGCGCCTCGGTCCAGCATCAGCAGACGGGCTGCTGGCCGATGTAGGAGTGAGCAGTTTGCAGCTCAACGATGCGGCGCGAGGCTTCAGTTTTCAGGCGGAAGGACCACTCGACATGCGCATGAATCCGCAAGCCGAGATGACCGCCGATCAAGTGGTAAACCAGGTTGACGAGGTCACACTTGCCAACCTGATTTACGAATTCGGTGATGAAAGGAGGTCGCGGAGAATCGCCAGAGCCATTGTCCGGTCGCGGCCGATTCGAACTACTGCGCAACTCGCAGAGATCGTATCGGGCGCGGCCCGGCCAATGAACCAGGCTGAAAGAAGAATTCATCCCGCGACGAAAACTTTTCAAGCTCTCCGAATATTCGTTAACGACGAACTGAAAGACCTGCAAGAGCTGATGAGTTCCGCTCCGCAGGTTCTGAGACCGGGAGGCAGATTAGTGATCATCAGCTTTCACTCGCTGGAAGACCGCATCGTCAAAGATGCTCTCCGCGATGGAGTTAAGCAGGGTCACTACCGGGTACTGACGAAAAAGCCGGTGACGCCAGCGGAAGAAGAGATTCAACGGAATCCGCGATCGCGAAGCGCAAAATTGCGGGCAGCAGAACGAGTTTGAAGATTTCAGAAACTGCAATCGGGGAGGTACAGCAATGTATAAGGGCACACTCATAAACGACTTAATAGCAGCAGTAGAAAAAGCAGAAGGACAGGTGATGTCGCCTGCGGAGAGTCAAGAAGAAACGCTAACCTCCTTTTATGCACTAACGCAACATGAACTCGCGAATTTGGATTCGCTCGCTGGGGTGGCTTAATGGCAGCACGAAGCGCGGTAACGTTCTCTTCCAATACAACTCCCGCAAACCGAATCGCATTTTGGGCCGGCACGCCGGAAGTTTACTTCTCCAAACCAATCGACAACTCACGCCTGGTGCAAGTGGAAGACCCGCGCCGCGGACGCGAGATGAGGCACTTTGGTATCGCGCTCGGCTTTCTCTTCCTGCTGGTGATGACTTACGCGTTCCAGCACTTCAAAGCCATCGAGTACGGATACAACATTCAAACTTTGAAATCCCAGCGGGACGGCATTGTCGAGATGAATCGTGCTCTGCGTCTCGAAGAAGCCACACTGAGCAATCCGGATCGCATCGAGAAGATCGCCCGGCAATTTGGACTTCAGCCACTTGAGGCTGGCCAGGTAATGCGCATGGACGCTGGCGCCTCCGAGGGAGCTTCTCCGGTGATGGCAGCGATTACTCCGATTTCCGTGGTGCCGGGCCGGTAACGACGGACCTGCGGTTAATGTAGACCCTCCCCCAATAGCTTCATCGAGGGTTTTCTCTGGCGGCTTGCGCAACCTCGCATGCCGCCAGATTTGTCTAACGAATTTCGAGCGCGATTTCTGAGGACTATCCGTGGCGACCAATCCAGCCCGCAACAACGCTCGCAAACGGCTCTATGTTCTGAGCGCGATACTTGCTTTATGGTGCCTGGGAATCTGTTTCCGGCTCGTCTATCTCCAAATCTTTCGCTACGAAGCTTTTCTTAAACGAGCAGAGCATCAGCAGACTCGTACCGTAGAGATCGCCGCCCGGCGCGGCCTAGTCTACGACCGGGCAGGCCGCGAATTGGCAATGTCAACCGCGGTGGATTCAGTCTTTGCTGTGCCTTCAGAAATCCCAGACTTGGCCTCGACTATTTCCTTAATCACGCGCATTACCAAAGCCGAGCCGCACGAATTATTAGCTCGCTGCAAAGCTTCGAAGAGTTTTTGCTGGGTGGCGCGTAAGGCCGATACGGAAATCGCCGAACGTATTAAGTCCTTGAATCTTCGCGGTATCTATCTTCAGAAAGAGTCCAAGCGTTTTTATCCTAAGAAAGAACTCGCCGCCCAGGTGCTCGGCTACGTCGGCATGGATGACGAAGGCCTCAGTGGAATCGAACGCGAGTACGACGACAAGATGCGGGGATCTACCGGACGCATGCTGATGTCGGTGGACGCACACAAAAAATTGTTTGGCAGCGTTGAGAAGCAGCCAGATCCAGGCCAGAACATAGTGCTGACGGTAGATGAGAACATCCAGCACATCGCCGACAAAGAATTACAGGTGGCGATGCAAGAGACGCACGCCGTCGCCGGAACGGTGGTAGTTGAGAATCCGCATACCGGAGAAATTCTGGCGCTCGCGAATCGTCCGACATTCAACCCCAACCTCGCAAAAGAAATTACTCCGGAGAAGTTAAAGAATCACGCCGTCAGCGATGTCTATGAACCCGGCTCAACTTTTAAATTAGTCACGTTGTCCGCTGCGCTGGAAGAAAAAGTCACCAACCCTAACGAAGTTTTCGACTGTCAGATGGGATCAATCGTGTTCAATGGCATGCGCATTCGCGACAGCCGCCCGCATGGATTACTCACTGTGACGCAGATTCTTGCCGAGTCGAGCGACGTGGGCGCGATTAAAGTTGCGTTGCGCCTGGGAGAAGACCGATTTTACAAATACATTCGAGCTTACGGATTCGGCTCTCCAACGGGCATTGAACTCCCCGGAGAATCTCGCGGTCTAACCAAACCTGTGAGCCGCTGGTCGAAAGTTTCGATGGGCGCGATCTCGATGGGACAGGAAATCGGAATCACTCCGATCCAATTGTCGTCGCTGGTTTCGACCATCGCCAACGACGGAGTGTGGGTATCGCCGCGCATCGTGGCCTCAACTACCGAGCCGCAGAAAACGCCGCAGACGGTTGCATTTCATCCCGCCAGCGAACATCGCGTCATCTCTACCATGACAGCCGCGCAGATGAAGAAGATGATGCAGCAAGTCGTGCTCGAGGGCACCGGACGCAAAGCAATTCTCGAGGGATATTCTTCCGCCGGCAAGACAGGAACCGCGCAAAAAGTTGATCCAGCCACACACGCCTATTCACGTACAAAATATATCGGCTCGTTCGCAGGATTTGCGCCCGTCAACAATCCAGCCATCGTGGTTTCCGTCATTCTCGATTCGGCGGTCGGTCTGCATCAAGGCGGACAGGTCGCCGCCCCGGTGTTCCAACGAATCTCTCAGCAAGTCCTCGAATACCTGCACGTGCAACACGACGTGGACCTGCCTAGCAGCCGCCAGATATTGCTGGCGCGCAGAAACGTTAAGGACGAGGAACTGGCGGAAGCTTCTCCCGATCATCTTGGGTCGGGATTGGATGCGGCCGAAGGTTCTTCTCTTGAAGCAAACATGATGCCTCCGAAATCGTTGACGCCAGAATTCTCGGCGGGCTCGAAAGTAGCTGCTTCAGCATCGCCCACGCCAAATCAGTCCGACACCGTAGTTCCCGCAGCCATGAGAGAACGTGAATACGCGGAGAAGCTTGAGAGGCCCGCTCCTCGGGCTGCCACCCGCGAGCCTCGTAATTCTGTAGCAATAACAGCAGCTGCGGCCCCCCCGACAATTTCCAGCGGCACGGTTGTGCTCGAGGTAGAACAGGGCGGAATCACGGTGCCGTCCTTCCTGGGGAAGACTGTCAGAAACGCGGTCGAAACGGCGCAGGATACTGGCTTGGACATCGCCCCTCTGGGCAGCGGGCTAGCTCGTGCGCAATCACCGCCACCGGGCTCGCACGTTCCCGCCGGATCAAGAGTGACCGTCACCTTCGGACGCCTGCACAGCGATAACTAATCGCTATTGCTCCCCCTCCTGAAGTTTCAGGCAAAACCGATACAATGTTGCTGGCGTCAGGGGAGAGAGTCGAATGAGCGAAAGAAATATTTACGTCACTTTAAGCGGACTGCCATTGTCATTTCATCTGGAGTGGCCATTCCGAAAATCCACCTCCGGAGCAGATTTCTGGGTGCTGCATGGAGACATCAAGCTGGAAAATTCAGAGGGCCTGCATGCGCTGGTGTCGGTGAATCTTTCCGCTACCGTGCATGAGGTCGTGCCTTCCATCGAACCCAAAGATATCGAGGCGCCTGTCATTAACGCTCTCAGAAAAGAAGTGGATAAGCGGCAGCTGGAATTCTTAAAATCCGGCAAACGAGTGCCAGCGCAATTCTCCAGCCGCCATTACGATTTCAAGCGCAACGCTTGGGTCTTCGGCAAAGCCAGCGACGGAGACATTTCTTTATTATTGGCGCGAAAAGTTTACTGGCAAACTCGCCTGGCAGGAGGTCCGGTTTGGATGGGGAACCCGACGGAGGCGCTCTATGTGCAGACGACGACTGAGCACATCCTCGAGGTGGCCAAAAAATTAGAAGTTGACGGGCTACTGAAGTTGGAAGGGGACCAAGCTACGGCCAACGCTGCGTGGATGACTCAGGGCGCAAAGTTCGAAGCGGATATGCGATTGGCGCTCGATGAGTTGGAGAAGAAACACGCCTTCGAGAGAGGGTAAAATCCCGTAGCCAACCCAATGCAAACGTGGATCACTCAGCATCCGGCCGTGCTTTGGTTGATCATTCCGGCTTATCCCATAGCGCTTTTCCTCGGGATAGCCGCACTCCTCAGTTACCTCGGAGGTTGGTCAGCCCTGGCGAAGCAATTTCGCCTGATGGGCGTTTTTGCCGGAGTGCGGTGGAAGATGCAGAGCGGCCACATGCGAGGCTTCGCCGGTTATAACAATTGCCTGACCGTGGGATGCAGTCCTGAGGGTCTGTACATCGCAATGATTCCGTTGTTTCGTTTTCGGCATCCGCCGCTGCTGGTTCCTTGGCACGAAATCGCCGTGTCGCGCAGAAAGATTATCTTCTGGGACTACGTGCGATTCGGACTGGGACGCGAACTCGATATCCCGTTTACGGTGCGTCCAAAATTAGCGGAAAATCTCAAACTTGCAGCTGGAGACCGCTGGCCCACGGAACTGGTTACGTAAGACTCCGCGACTTTTAAAAAGCCGCCGCGCCCGCCTCGGCGACACTATGGTCCTGCTCGCCCGATCCGCCGCTCACGCCGATTGAGCCGACTACTTTACCATTTTTCTTTAGCGGAATTCCTCCCGCGAAGATCATGATCTTGCCGTCGTTCGAGGCATTGATTCCAAAAAATTGTCCGCCAGACTGCGAATGGGTAGCCAGATCCTTGGTCGCGATATCGAAAGCCCGCGCCGTATAAGCCTTCTTGATAGAAATATCAATGCTGCCGAGCCAGGCGCCGTCCATGCGGACGTGGGACACCAAATTTCCGCCTTCATCCGCGACGGCAATATTCATTGGCTGTCCGATTTCTTTAGCTTTTTTTTCTGCCGCTGCAATGATCCGGCGCGCGTCTTCGAGGGTCATAGAAAATTTTCTCCTTATCGAACATAACTCGTCACATTACATTATCAGGAATTTTGCAGTGGATGTCCGTTCAGATGGGGTGAAAGGGATACGACGAAACGAAACTTACCCCTTTACGCTGATCTTGGAAAAAGACAGAACCGCGCGGCCTGAGGTCGGATGTCCCATGGAAGTAGCGGGACGGAACGTCGTAAAAATTAGCATGTTCTTCACCGGCGAAGGCAAGTCTTTACCTTCGTCGGGATTCGAAAGAATGCGGTAATCCTGCACGCGCCCATTGGAGTCTACGTAGGCTTCGATCACCAACGAATCTTCCTGAATGGCGTCGAGCCCCGTCCCAAAAGCAGATTGCTGCAATTGCGGAGCAGTGTAGAGCATCAGCGGAACGTCAGGATATTGCGCCTCGAGTGGCGAGGCGAGAACTCCGGTCAGCAATCCGAAAATCAAGATAGCGGCGACCAGTCCCGCAGTGACCGGCACCATGAAAGCTGAAACTGCATTTCCCAGGCGAGCGCGCAGGCCTTCAAGGTACGGGCGCCGTCTGTTCGCGACTTCCCTTGAAATAGCCGAGCGAAGTTTCAGCGACAAATCCGGGGAAGCTTTCCGCCGTCCTATCTTGCCCAGAAGCTGCTGCACCTGATGGAGCGATGCGTATTCCTGATGACACTGCACGCAGGACTGAAGATGGTCACTGAGCGCGCCCATCTGTTTGCCGGTCACAGCTCCATCCAGGTACGGAGAGAATAATGTCTTGGCTTCGCCGCACTTCATGACGCTACCTCGAATTCATCGCCGTGAAGGGAGATGCGAGAGCGAACTCTGGTGTTGGGTTTCCGGACAGCTGGTTCAGCTCGCTTCACGGTTTCCAGGCCGAGTTCGTTTCCAACTTCTTTGATGTAGCTTGCCAGCCGCAATCGCAGGGCTTGGCGGCCGCGGGTGACGCGGGATTTCACCGTCCCCAATGATACTTGGGTGATCTCGGCGATTTCTTCGTATGACAATCCTTCGAGGTCGCGCAGAACGATCGTCGTGCGGAAAGGCTCTGGCACCTGGCGCAATTCTTCCTCGACACGTGCTCGGACTTCTTCATGAGCGAAGCTATCGAAGGGCGAATCGCGGTGGTCGACTAATAAACTTTTAATGGACGGAGTCCACTCACCGCCGGATGAATCTTCCGGCTCGATGGAAGTTTCGTGCGCTTTGTGACGAGACCACCAGCGCCGGCGGTTTGATGCTTCATGGACAGCGATGCGGTAAATCCAGGTCTTAAGGCTCGACTCTCCGTGGAAAGACTTCATCCCACGGAAAACTTTGAGGAAGATTTCCTGGGTCGTATCGGAGGCGTCCGAAGGATCGTTCACCATTCGGTAAACCAGGCTATAAATCGGTTGATGAAACTCGCCGATCAACCAAGCGTAGGCCTCTTCGGATCCAGCTTTAAGTTCAGAGATGATCGCGGACTCTTGCGACCTGATTCCAATCGCGCTGGCCAATTCGCCCAAGGAAGCTGCCCCCACCATGGCCGTCACGAGTTGTGCCTCATGAAAGCAACATCATTATAGTTTTTCCAGGCGGCAGAAGGGCAGCACAAAATGCAAGGGCCGCGAAGCGCTTGCTTGGCGGGCGATTTCGGCGGAATCCGCACCTTGTTGACCCTCCTGATATACATAGACCCCGAGGAGGCAGTTTCTGTTCCCGCGGCGGAAAACGATGCCAATTCAGAGACTTACGAAGGGATGGATAGACCCAGGACGATCAGCCTCACGGCTTAGTCGCTGGAGGCGTGGTCGAGCCGGAAGTGCCCGACGGGTTCGGCTTGGCAGCTTTCGCGGGTGCTCTCTTGCGGAAAGTCTTCTTTTGCGGCTCGGTGTCGTCTACGACAGTCTTCTTCGCGGGCCCGGAATTGGCAGCCGTTTGCGCACTGCGAAGCTGCGCTCGAAGCTGGTTCAGCTCTCCATCTTTCGCGCCCGCAAGATTTTCCATCCGATCCGCGAACGAATGGCGGGACTTTTCGAGCGTGCCGAGATCATTATCCAGCGACTGGAATTCCTCTTTCCCACCGAATGCTCCGGCCGATTCAACCACCGATCCGAAGACGTCATAGAGCGCGTCAAGGTTGCGATAAAGCTGGAAAGATGATCCCAGGCTTTCGGGGGATTGCCGCAACTTTGCGATCACGTCCGGCAAAGCAGTCTGTAGGTTGCGCTGGATGGATTCGACATTCCCCTGCGTCTGATGCTTGGTCTTGGAATCCGTCTTCCAGTGTTCGATGCGAAGCTTGGCGAGATCAAGCTGAGTGGTCTGCGACATCTGCTCCAATTGCGACAAAAGCCCGTTGAGTTCGTTCATGGAGGCATATGAAACGGGCGTCAAATTTGCGGGCTGCTGGGGTGCCGGCGCTTGCGCGAAAGTGGCCGAAGAAAAGAATAAGCACAGCAGGGCAGCGATCGGATTTCTATTCATGGTTATGCACTCGTCCCAAAAGTACTCGATCTGAATATAGTGAGTGCTTCAGAATACTAATAATGCACGTTTTCGCAAAGTTGCTTTGCCGGGACCATGGCACGTTTGACTATCATTCGCAGGTAAGCGAGAATTGACTCCTCGCTTGCCGTGATATGTGCAAGCGTTTCTTCCTCACACAGTGGGCCTGTAGCGCAGCTGGGAGCGCGCTTCCATGGCATGGAAGAGGTCGTCGGTTCGATCCCGACCAGGTCCACCAAATCTGTCAACAACTTATACTGGACGAACGATTGCGGTTATGAGATTTGTGTCGTTGGTTGTGTCGTAACCCGCTGTTCGGGTGCTTGCAGCGAGTGCATCCATCGCAGTTCGCTTCGCTTCCATTCGAACGTGTGAGTACCGTTCCAGCATCCGGCGGCTGACGTGTCCCGCAATCGCCATTATGGTCGAGTCTGACGTTCCATTTTCTGCAAGCTGGGTTATCGCGCAATGTCGCAGATCATGGAATCGAAAGCCTTTCAGCCCTGCTGTCTTTGTTAGTGTGCGCCAAGCTGACCGCCAGCTTTTCACGTGCGTATTAGGATTGAACGCAGTCACGTCGTAGCCGACTACTTTCTTTCCGCTGAAGGTGAACTTTGGAACGAAGGCCGCAAAAACCAGGCCGCATTTGTCCCCAGTAATTCACCCGGCTCAAAAACTTTTTCTTCGTAGGATTGAAA
>JBDUDA010000134.1:0-8323 GCA_040003205.1 Acidobacteriaceae bacterium
AATTGGTCGTAGTCAATCAACTCGGTAATCGTGCGGTGAGTGCCGCAAGCCGGGCATTCGGGATTCTTGCGCAGCTTGAGCTCGCGGAATTTCATCGCCAGCGCGTCGATCAAAAGCAGCCGTCCGATCAGCGGATCACCCTTGCCGAGAATCAGCTTGATCGCTTCCGTCGCCTGAATGATTCCTACCAGACCGGGAAGAATCCCCAGCACTCCACCTTCAGCGCAGGAGGGTACGAGCCCCGGCGGCGGCGGTTCGGGATAAAGGCAGCGATAGCACGGTCCAGCTTCGGTGGCGAATACGCTGGCCTGACCTTCGAAACGAAAAATTGACCCGTAAACGTTGGGCTTGCCAGTCAGGACGCAAGCATCGTTGACAAGATAACGGGTCTGAAAATTGTCTGTCCCATCAGCGATGATGTCGAAATCTTTAAATATTTCCAGCGCGTTGTCGCTGCTGAGTCGAGTATCGAATTTCTTAATATAAAGAAAAGGATTGATCGCCTTAAGCTTGTCGGCGGCAGAGTCGAGTTTCTTGCGTCCGACATCGGCGGTGGAATGAATAATCTGACGCTGAAGATTGGTGTAGTCAACCACGTCAAAATCCACGATGCCGAGCGTGCCCACGCCGGCGGCGCCCAGATACAGGGCTAGCGGAGAGCCCAGACCCCCGGCGCCAACGCATAACACGCGCGCCGCTTTGAGCTTCTTCTGACCTTCCATGCCAACCTCGGGCATGATCAGGTGGCGGGAGTAGCGCAGAATCTCGTCGTTAGAGAGTGCGTTAATTTCGGGTTTCGCTTCGGTAATGGTGGCCATAAAGTTTTAGGTGCAGCTTCTAGCTGCTAGCTGCTAGCTCGTACGAAACTCGGTGTGCAAAGGTAGTTCCCTTAGAAGCCAGGAGCTAGAAGCTAGAAGCTGAACTTCCTCCCGCGATCGAAGGCACAATCGAAATGCTGTCACTGTCGCTCACGGTGGTTGCGTCCTTTTGTAGATAACGCACGTCTTCGTCGTTCAGATACACGTTCACGAAAGCGCGCAGTTTGCCATCGTCGTTGTACAAATGCCGCCGCAAATCAGGATGTAACTCGACAAGGCCGGACAGCGCTTCTCCAATGGTCAAGCCCTGAACGTCAACGCTGGGCTGCTTGCCGGCATACTGCCGCAACGGCGTAGGAATATGAATCTTTGGCATCTGTAGATGATGCCACAGAATGCCCGCAAGATTCATTTCGGGGGGAGGGCATCGTTACCTACCCAGATTTTCTTTGTCATCCCCGACGCAATATTCACTCTGTCATCCCGAGCGTAGCCGAAGGACCTGCTTTCCCGTACGCGCCGCACCTGCAAACGGTCGAGTGGAGTACGCGGCCGAATGCGATAGTGATTCCTCGGGCTTCGTTCGGAATGACAGGTTATGGAAAATTTAGAGGAGATGTCATAGCGAGGGCAGCGAGGGATCCCTATTTAAGTAAATGGCGATTGACCCGGAGTTTTCGCTGTCCGGCACCCGAAAAGTAGGTCCCTCGACTGCGCTCGGGATGACAGATTGAAGAAAGAATGAACCTCTGCGTCCATTCTAAGTCACTTTCCCTGCCACCCATCGCGCCGTATGATTTCTGCGGGAGAAATTGCAATGCCTATTTTCGATGCGCCAAGTGGACGCGGACGAGTCCTGGATGCCGGCGGTGGACGCGGGCTTTTGGGTCTGGTTGGACTCGGAATCGTGGGCTTTGTCCTGATCATTCTCGTGCTCAACTGCGTTACGAGAGTGGGTACTGGACAAGTCGGCGTTCTCACCTTGTTCGGCAGAGTCACCGGAGAGACCTTGCCGGAAGGCATTCACCTGATCAATCCGCTGAAGACCAACAACCCGTTATCAATTCAGACGCAGACCATTAAGGAATCCGCCAGCACGCCTTCGAGCGAAGGGCTGATGATGAACCTCGACACTTCACTGATCTACCATCTCAATCCCGAGCGGGCGGCCGAGGTGTTCCAGAAAATTGGTCCGGGTTACGAAAATGTCGTGGTTGAGCCGACGCTGCGCGCGGCGATTCGCGAAGCCACTTCGTCCCACACCGCGAATGCGTTGTATACCGGAGAACGTGAGCTCGTGGGAAAGCAGATTTACGAGCAGCTCACGACCCAATTAAACCAGCGCGGCGTGCTGGTGGAGAACGTTCTGCTGCGGGACATACAATTGCCAGTCACTCTAAAAAACGCCATCGAGGCCAAACAACAGGCGGAGCAGGAATCGCTGGCTATGAATTTCCGCCTCCAGAAAGAAACTCAGGAAGCACAGCGCAAACGGATTGAGGCGCAAGGTGTGCGCGACTTCCAGCAGATCGTTGCGCAAGGAATCACGCCATCTCTGTTGGAGTGGAAAGGGATTGAGGCGACTGAAACCCTGGCCAAAAGCGCGAATGCGAAGGTCGTTGTCATCGGCAATCCGAAAAATGGACTGCCGTTAATTCTCGGGCAATAGCCATTCGGCACGACTGAAGTCGTGCCCTTCCCAAATCACTCAAGCATGTCCCGACAGGCACGGCTGAGTTGGAATCGCAAGCTATCTCGACCTTCTCGTCCACCAATTTCTTATCACTCGCGTGCCCTGAACTTCGGGAAGGGCGTGAGTTTACTCATGCAGAAAAACATTCCTAATATTCCGGCTTCAGCCGCCGATGGACAGCCAGACCTCAGCGGCTGAAGTCGTGCCCTTCCCAAATCACTCAAGCATGTCCCGATAGGCCCGGCTGAGCGGGAAGCTCACTCTATCTCGACCTTTTCGTCCACCAACTTCTTATCGTTCTCATCGGTACCCGCCAGCTCAAAAGAATTGGTCAGCAAGGCTTTTCCTTTTTCCACGCTGGTGATGACATAAGAGCAACCAAACCAATGGGCCTCGGCGAGGTCAGTCACCGACCATTTTGCGGGGTGGTCGGGATGCGAATGATAAAAGCCGATGATATCTTCTCCGCGCTGGCGGCCTTCGCGCTGGATGCGAATCAAATCTTTGGGATCAATGTTGTAGCGATTATGCAGCGAGTCGGTGCGCGTATTGCCTGCGCGCGCGACGGAAGTCACATTGCGCACGCCTTCGCCGTCGATTTGTCCGAGCAGCACGCCGCAGCATTCGTGAGGATAAGTCTCCTCACCGTGCTGCCGCAACAACTCATAGTTCGATCTGTCAATTTTCAGCATCAGGATTTGAACGCGGTCAGCGCGGCCCGGCTTCCTCCCAGAATCTCTCACTCAAATATTTATCGCCGGAGTCGCACAGTATCGTCACGAAAACGGCGTGTTCGTTTCTATCAAGTTGGCGCGCGATCTGCAAACATCCCACCACCGCTGCCGCCGCTGAAATTCCCAGCAGCAAGCCTTCGTCACGAGCGAGACGGACAGCCATCGCGTAAGCCTCTTCGGTCGATATGCCAAGGTCTTCGTCGGCCAGCGAAGCATCGTAAATCTTCGGAATGATCGCGCTCGCCATGTGCTTTGCGCCTTCGATTCCGTGAAAGGGCGAGTCGGGCTGCACCGAGATACATCTGATCTTCGGATTCAGTTCCTTAAGCCGGCGCGTAGTTCCGACAAACGTCCCGCTGGTTCCCAACATGGAAACAAAATGCGTGACCTGGCCTTCCGTCTGTTGCCAGATTTCGTTGGCTGTGCCATGGTAGTGGGCCTGCCAGTTGGCGTCGTTGGAATACTGGTCGGCATAAAAATACTTGTCCGGATATTTGGCGTAAAGCTCGCGCGCAACTTGAATCGCCCCGTCCGAGCCATCTGCCGGATCGGTATAAATAATGTTTGCGCCGTAAGCGTGCAGAATATGCTTGCGCTCGATGGAGACATTTTCCGGCATGCATAGCGTCACCGGAAAACCTTCAGCAGCGCCGAGCATGGCGTAGGCGATTCCGGTGTTACCGCTGGTTGAATCCAGCAAGATTGTGCCCGGACAAAGTTTATTTGCCCGACGAGCTTCGGCCACGATACGGGAGGCAGCACGATCTTTGACGGAGCCTCCAGGATTGAGCCACTCGGCTTTGCCGAGAATTTGAACATTGGGGAGCTCGCGAGCAATGCGTTCCAGTCGGATCAGCGGAGTGTTGCCGATGCGATCGGTGTTACGTTGCCCGAGACGCGGGGGTACTGCGGTTGTCGTAGCCTCGTCCGCAACAGCGGCTTTTGGGGATCTGCGGCTCATTTTGAAGTAGTCGTCCGATGACTATCGTAATCGGTCGCATCTGCTAAATAGCACGCTGCGCGACAGTTATTCGATTATAAGAGAGGCTGCGGAGATACATTAGTCGGCCGCGTGCATCTTTTTGAAGGAATCGCATCTAATCAAGCGGAGCGACGAAAGGGACCGGAATAAAATGGCAACGAAAGTAGAACAAAGAACCTTCGAAGACTCGCTGACGTGGCTGCGCGAGCATGGATTCGATTTGCTCGAAGCTCCCGGGACGCAGGGACGCGTGTTCCTGAAGAAGTACAGTTGCTCCGCTGCCATTCAGAAAGACGAAGACGGCGGCGTGAAGATTTTTGCTCATCCGGGGTACCTAATCGGCAGTGAAATCTCCAAGCTCGTGAATCGTGGATACCAGCAGTTCCTGAAGACCGCAAAGAACGAGGTTCCGGCGACCGCCGACCATTTGAAGGCCCTGCAAAAATTCACCGAAGAATTGAAAGAAGGATTGGCGCTCCCCAGCCTCTACAACGAATCGCTCGGAACTGTCAGCGAGTCGTACCAGTATGACCGAGTCAAAGATCGAGATAAGACTTCGTCGGAGCGTCCAAAGCGTCCGTGGGAAAAACCCGGGGCACTAGCGGCGGCCGCCACCAAGAAAACCCGCGCCTAACCATCTCAATGCTGTCATCCTCGGGGAAGCCTGAGCCGCGTGCACTGCGGTAAGGGCAACGAAGGATCTAAGCATTCTGCCCGAGACAAAAAAATACACAGGTTCTTCGCTGCGATAAGAACGACAATTTGAATTTCTAAAATGGCTCTGTCATTCCGAGCCTAGCCGAGGGATGGCTCTGTCATCCCGAGCGAAGCCGAGGGACCTGCTTTTCTCCAACCTCCATTTGTGCGAAAATGCGCGCACCCGGAGGATTCTGAATGCGCAGGGTTTACGTTTGCTCTCTTCTGTTCTGTTTCACACTGATGTCTGTCGCTGCTGAAACCCCAAGTTCGAATTTTGATGCGAACATGAAAACGGGCGTAGAAGCGGTCCTTCGCCATCAGGCCGCAGCCTGGAACCGCCACGATCTTGACACCTTCATGTCCGGCTACTGGAATTCCCCAGAGCTCACTTTTTTCTCAGGGGCCAAGAAAGTTTCCGGATGGCAGCCGACCCTCCAACGCTATCGCAATACTTACCAGGGTGAAGGACATGAAATGGGCAAGCTGGAGTTTTCCGAATTAAACGTTCAGGCGCTCGGGAACGATGCCGCGTTCGTGCGCGGAGCGTGGCACCTAACCATGTCTGACGGAAAAACGCCGCACGGTTTGTTTACCCTGGTTTTCCGCAAATTTCCGGATGGATGGAAAATCGTTCACGACCACACATCCGCGGAATAGAACTAGTCGAAGTTTTTCTGATTTATTTTGCACTCTATAGGGCGAGCCGTTCAGTTACGAGGTCCGCAAATTGATTACATTTACAAATCCGCAAGCCGTCTAGCACCTGCGGGAGCTAACGTTTTTCTTTAAGCGCACATCCTTGCTCGTGAAGAGCATGCACAACGCTCTCGGGATTCAAATGGTAAAGGTCAATAAGAAATTCATCTGGGTGGCGAGCACTCAAGTCAAATGGCTTTAGGTCTGCCTCCTGAAAATGTTTAAGGTTGTAAGTAACGATCACTTCGCAACCGGCCTTGACCGCCGCTGCGGTTACGTGACGATCTTCTTCGTCATTTTTCATGGCTGAAATGAGTTCTTTATATCCGGGCTCCACCCATGCTTCCGGAAAATGTTGTTGCATCTCGCCGACTAAGTGATCGCATTGTTCCTTGGAAAGGTTAAATCTGAGGAGGGTACGCTCGAGCTCGGCGATAATGTCTTCCGACCAGCGAGCTATGAAAAGCCGCCGTTCGGACAATCGTAAAAGCGTGTCGCGAACGGCGGATTGAACCAGCACACATGCATCTATAACTACCCGGAAATCTGAGTTCATCTATTCCTCAAAGGGAATAAATTTGTCGTAAATCCCAGCGTCTTCGGATATTTGAGCCATCCGATCGATTGAGGCAGCGCGTCCAGTTTCCCGATGTTTCTTGAAATCAAGAACATCCTTCAAATAGATTCTCCGATGGGAACCGGCGCGGTGAAACGTGATCTTACCCGCCTCAAGCTCCTTCACCAAAAATTGCCGGGAGAAACCAAGAATGTCGGCTGCGGCTTGGGTACTCAATTCTTCCATCAGCGGCAAGAGTGCGATCGTCCTTCCCTCTTGCATGTTCTCGACGACTTTCACAAGGACTTTGTAAATTGAGGAGGGAAGTTCAACTTTTGAATTGTCCGGACCAACGAGACAGGCAGTGCCATCGTGAATGAGCATCCGATACAGTTCTGCTACCTGCTGTTTCTCAGCCTCCCTAGGGAGGGAAGCGATTTCAATTGTCTGAGCTGTGGACATAGTTCTCTCCTCAAGCAAACACCATAAGCGCTACAAGCGCTACAAACGCAACTTGACTGATTCTACTTCTTACGGACCTTATGTCAAGGGGGACTATACACCGAGGTAATAGCTATTGTTATCAACAGCATGGCGTGAAGACAACCATTACCGATCCAGACCTTTATGCTCTTTTTACCTAGGCAGCGGCTCCGCAAGATTAGCCAGTGCATATCCCATCACCGCCATAGCTGCGGCATTTTCGCGTAGTTCCTGGGGGACAACTTTATCTAGCGTATCGGCCGCTGTGTGATGGTACTCGAAGTATTTACGAGCGTCCTGCATCATTCCCAATAAGGGCAGTCCGGACTTCTCCATCGGCGCAATATCCGCGCCCGGGCTTTCGCTCTCGAACTTGATAACGTTTGACCCGATACCACGAAGGGTCTCAGCAATGGATTGCAAAATCTTCAGCGCTGCCGGAGACGCTTTGGCGTTAAACCCGAGGGGATGTCCCGCACCTGAATCGCTTTCTATCGCGGCCACGTAATTGGCAAATTCGCTGGTATGCGCTTCGGCGTAGGCGTCGTGGCCGCTGCCTCCGTTTTCTTCGTCCATCCAGGCAATCACGCGAATGGTTCGCCTGGGATGCAGATGGAGCTGCTGAATGAGCTCGGCAGTCGCCATGGCGACTGCTACTCCGGCAGCATCGTCAATCGCGCCCGTTCCCAGGTCCCACGAATCGAGATGGCCAGAAACGATGACGACCTGCTCGGGATGTTCGGATCCTTTGAGGTCGGCGATAACGTTGTGTCCCAGGACGGGCGGGCCCGTCTGTGAAGTTAGGACCAGATGCATCCGGACTTTGCCTTGCGCGGCGAGGTCGGCAATGAGGTTGGCATCTTCCGACGTAACGGCGCCCTGCGGGATCGGTGCCTGCAAACTCCATCCGGTGTGAGGGAGGCGATAGTCCGCCGTGCCGACGGAACGCACGAGCGAAGCGGACGCGCCCAAGTCCGCAGCCGCCTTGCCTCCCCGGCTGCGGTAGGCGACCGCTTCGGAATATGCGTCCATCGCCATGCCGTTGGCTGCCTTTTGCTTATCGAATGGAACATTGAACAATACGATCTTGCCGAAAACTCTGTCCCGGCCCAGAGCTTTCAACTCGTCAAAGTTATTCACGACGACCACTTCAGCAGTAAGGCCAGCGGGAGGAGTTGGAGTATTCCCGCCCAGCGCGGTCAGGACAATTTTCTGCGTGCTGCCAGACGCGCCTCCAGGAAATTCGACCAGTTCGGCGGTTTCCACGCCACGATTCCAGCGCGGAACCCTGACTTCCTCAGTTCGTACTTCCAGGCCGAGCTTTCGCATTTCATCGGCGACGTAGCTGACGGCAGCTTCCGCTTGCGGCGAGCCTCCGGGACGGGGCCCGATGTTCTCGGTCAAATGCGCCAGTTGGTGGTAGGCGTAGTCGTCCTTAAGGGCGGCGTCGCGCAAGGTTTTCAGTTCCCCGCGAAGTTGCGGACTGACTGCGGAAGTCACCTCATGGGCAGCGACTCTGTCGGCATAGCCGGATGTGCCCGGTTGTGACTGCCCAGACGTGGAACCTGCGATAGACAGCGCGGCTAAACAACACAACAGAGGGCGTGCCTTAGGGATAGACATATCTTGGTTGCGATCCATGAATATACCCGATTCGCGATT